>CALZHW010000061.1 GCA_945787125.1 uncultured Ectothiorhodospiraceae bacterium | reverse complement strand
CATTGAGTTTTGGGTTGATGCATTTAGGACCAGCCATTGATGCATTCTTACAAGAACATCCAAACATCGAATTTGATTTGGATTTTAATGATCGTGAAGTGGACCTTATTCAAGAAGGTTTCGATCTCGCCATCCGTATTGCGAACCTGCCAGACTCCAGCTTAATTGCACGACGCTTAGCGCCAGTTCAAGTCATAACATGTGCCAGTCCAGACTATCTCGATCGTATGGGCACACCGAAATCACTAGAAGAACTAATAGATCATCAGTGCCTGGTTTATAGTCTTTTACGAGATTTTGAAAGTTGGTATTTTTATGATGCAGACGGTAAGGCATTGGCAACGAAAATACGTCCGTATTTGAAATCAACTAACGGCGAGTTTTTGCGGAACGCAGCGGTAGACGGATTAGGCATTATTCACATTCCTTCATTTATTGTTTACAAAGAAATTGACCGCGGAGCCTTAGTGCCACTGCTGACGACAGTTAAAAAGCCCCAGTTAGAAGCCCATGCGATTTATCCACCAACCCGTCACCTTTCACAGCGCGTTAGAGCGTTTGTTGATTTTTTAGTAAAGCGTTTTGAAGGGACGCCTTATTGGGATGAGTGTTTACAGAAGTAGGTAATTCTGATTCTAAATCATTGTGACTATTTATAATTTGTCTGTTACATTGGATGCCTGAAATTATAAAAATGGTTTTGGTGGAATATGGTGGATTTGTTAGCGCTGGTTAGATGACTTTTTGATCGCATTTTGTTTTTGGTGGGTGTGTTGTTAATTGGATAATTAACAGCGGTAAGTGCCCATTGCTGACGTTCAATATAAGAATGTGCAATTTTAAATATTCTCGATAGCGGACATTAAAATAAAAATACAGATTAATGAATTTATGATTTTTGTTGTTAATGTAAAAAATCAAATGATGTCAGGAACTAGCCAGACTGTTCTAGGCTTGATGAACTGTTTGCGACAGAGCTCCCTATTTAATAACTTTCAAAGACTAAAAACATTATGATTAACTCATTTTCCGTCAGTAATTATCGATCAATATTGAATTTGGCCACTCCACTATCTCAACTGAACGTGATTACGGGCCCCAACGGAAGCGGCAAATCAAATTTATATAAATCCCTGCGACTTTTGGCGGAAACTGCAAACGGGGGTGTAATTGGTGCGTTGGCTAAAGAAGGTGGTCTTGATTCCGCTTTTTGGGCTGGCCCCAAAATAATTAGTAAAGGTATGAAAAACGGCACTGTTCCGATACAAAGCACCGTAAATAAAGGAGCTGTTCGCTTAAAATTGGGATTTTCAGGAGAAAATTTTGGCTACTGCGTCTCTCTTGGGCTCCCACCTCCCCCAATGCCGAAAGACCCATATAACCCTGCCTATGAACCTACTAAATTTAATTTGGATCCTGTAATAAAAAGGGAGTGTATTTGGGCTGGCCCATCTTATAGGCCTTCGAGTTGCTTAGTCGATAGAGACGGGCCGGTCGTGAAAATTCGATCAGGTAGTAAATGGGAAGTTTATGCCAACCACGTGGGCACCTACGATAGTATCTTAAACGAAATAGCAGATCCAGAAAGAGCGCCAGAAATATTTAACATACGCGAAACCATTAAAAACTGGCGTTTCTATGACCACTTTCGTACAGATAAAGATTCAAAGATAAGAATTCCAAAAATTGGTACAAGAACACCCGTTCTCGATCAAGATGGGCATGAATTAGCTGCCGCATTACAAACAATTCACGAAATTGGTGATAAAGAAGCATTCCACGAATCCATAAATGATGCGTTTCCCGGTTCACGAATTGAAATTAATGTTGATTCTGGGTCAAGATTTTCAATTCGTTTTCATCAATATGGACTCCTACGCCCACTGAGTGAATCAGAATTGTCAGATGGAACATTAAGGTATTTATTGTTGGTAGCGGTACTATTGACGCCTCGTCCCCCTTCTCTTTTGGTTCTAAACGAACCTGAAACGAGCTTACACCCTGATTTATTACCTGCATTGGCTAAATTAATAATTAAGGCATCCCAAAAAACTCAAGTTTGGGTTGCATCTCATTCATCTCGTTTGGTTGCTGCCTTGAACAAAGACTCAGAGTGTCACTCAATAGAACTTGAAAAAGAGTTAGGCCAAACGATTATTCACGGTCAAGGAATGCTTGATGAACCTGCTTGGTATTGGCCAGATAGTAAGCGCTGATTTTAGCACGTCATTGACAACTATAAATTAGCAAAAATAAAGGGTCATTGCTTGATATTGCACATCTGTCAGCTATATTCATTAGATGGCTAGACAACTACGACTAGAATACTACGGCGCTCTTTATCACATTACTTCTCGTGGTGAATGGAAGGGCGAATATTTTTTTGGATGATGAGGATCGAACAACATTTTTAAAGACGCTGGAGCATGAGATTAGGCAGCAGGGATGGCTGTGTTATGCCTATTGTTTATTAGAAAGCATTTGGAAGCTTATCAAGCAGCAGCATGGTTATTACGAAGAGTGGTCAATCTGTCACTCATAGAAACGGCAGATTTATTTGGCGTGTCACCCTCTCGAATATCGCATATTCAAAAAGCAATTGAATCTGCGGAGCGTACAAAGAAGCAATGTGAAGCTGAGCGCTTGTGTAAAGTCAAGCAATGACCCCTATGTTCTCTTCCCAGGCCTGACCTGGTTTCTTTCTGTTGCACATTGAAGTCGACGACGCTTTATAAATTTCCGAACAGACGGAAGTTTAAACTATTCGGCTAGGAGCTGACATTTAGAAAATTCTTATATACCGCCAAGAAAAGACAAAAAATAGACATCGAAATATTTGAAATGTATTTTAATAATTGAGGAATCCAAGCCTAGTTTAGTTTGAAAATGATACAACGAACCTGACCCCTATCCCCTGACCCCTATCCCCTTTATATTCTATTCTTAAGGGTCTAGCCATGTCGGAGATATTAGCCTATTAAAGACATTATGTACAGATTTGACCCCTTATTCAGTTTTTTCAAGCGTCGTTATTTGATCTTTTACTCGCCAAGGCAGTAACGCTTCAACTTTTTCTACCGTATCCGCATCGCATTGCCTCATCATTTATCTTACTAATTATTAACTATTGCTTCATTTAAAATCGTACTAGTTCGTACCGAATTTTAAGGAGGCTGGTTAAAATGACACCATTAAGTTTGTCTGTGAAAAGAAAGTTACTGGAAAATATTCAAAAACAGTATCAAAATGCATCATGGCAGGAAAAAAACAAGTTGATTGATGGTTTAACACTGACAACAGGATATTCACGGAAATATGCAATCAACTTGCTTAATCAATCAACAATCCAAAAAACACAAAGAATCTATCAATCACCACCAAAATATGACGAGGTGTTCAAGCAGGCACTGATGACATTATGGTATGCGGCCAACCAGATATGTTCAAAACGGTTTGTCCCATTTATAGCTGAATTATTAGATTCACTAGAGAAACATGGGCATGTTCACTTGCCGGAGGACGACCCCACTATCGAACCAAATAAATACTTTTGATTTTCTGCAAAAAGGTGCTTTATACTGCCTATTCTGGATTTTCGATATAAGACCAACATGAAGAGTATAGTCATGAATAAACTAAACTACTTTGCAATTATTATATTGCTGTTCATCATATCGTCTTGTGGTGGAGGAGATAGCAATGAAATTGTCACAAATGCTAAACCTGTGGTTAGTGCTGGTGTCGATCAGACTGTAACCAGCAGTGATGTTGTAATCCTTACTGGTTCTGGAAGTGATATTGATGGCTCTAATCTTGATTATCGATGGAGTCAAGTGGATGGCAATGATTTAGTGTTCAACGATTCAGACAATGCCATCACTCAGTTTATTGCGCCGATAGTCGTTAGTGCAACTAACTATGAGATCAGTCTGACTGTGTCGAACTATGAGGGAGTAGCTTCAAATGATAGTTTGATTGTTACCGTTAATCCGAAACTTTTACAAATACCAATGGGAAGCTTGGGGCTCCTCAATGATACGGGATCAACTTCGGGGGGGGATTATCCTTCTGGTGGAAATATTGTTTGTATCGGTGAAATGATTGCTGAGCAGGACTGCTCAAGTGGACGTGATGCGGCAGCTGCAGCTGGGCAGTTAACTAAAGTAGGCGGAGGGCAAGCTGGGTTTGATTTTACCAAATTGGATATCAACGGTAGTGAACTTATAGAACCCGCAACAAGTTGGGCTTGTGTCCGAGATAATCATACAGGGATTATCTGGGAGGTGAAAATAAACGATGGAGGAATTCATGATAAAGATAACGGCTACCGTTGGGGTGGAAAAACCGCGTCTTTAACTGGTACATTTGGAACCGAATATAATGATTGGGACATATTAGTAGATGGAGCTAATGCAGAAAATTATTGCGGATTTAATGACTGGAGAGTCCCAACGCGTGGTGAATTAAGGTCGATCATTAACTATAATAGAACCAAACCTGCAATCGATACCTCTTTTTTTCCTAACGCTGGTACCGGCTTATACTGGTCATCCTCTCCGGTTGCATATGCCAATACTCACGCATGGGGTATAGCATTTTCTGAGGGCAAAGACTTGCACGCGTTTGATCGTTCCTACAATCTTGGTAAAGTGCGACTTGTACGATCAGGGAAATAGTATTGTTTTGTGTTGGAAGGTTTTATGATTGACGTTAACAAAAGCAAGTAATTCTATAATGTTTTCATTCAATAATTTTTTGTTAATAGATAGTCAAAATATTATCAATGTAAATATTTATATGAAAGAGCATGAATAATTTTATGAGATATACTACCTGGTTTGTGTATCCTTTCATAATTTAAATACTATTATGTATTTAATTTTTTTTAAAAAGAGGTGCATGATGAAAACAAAATTTCTTGAATATCTGTTGATTGTCATTTTACCGATAACGGTAGGTACAACACATGCTGTTCAAATTTGCGAACCGACAATACCAGAAATTACGCCTACGGCTGATTTTATACTGAATGACAACGGTACGGTTACGCATACAAAAACAGGGTTAATGTGGAAACGATGTTCAGAAGGACAAACTTGGGACGCTGCAGATAGTACCTGTTCGGGAGCCGTAAGCTTCGCTAACTGGCAACAGGCACTGCAAGTACCTCGGGATTTAAATGAAAACGGCGGTTATGCTGGATACAATAACTGGCGTTTACCTAACATTAAAGAATTGACATCTATAGCTGAGCTAAGGTGTGGGGGTCCTGCTATCAACTTGGAAGTATTCCCGGCTACTCCTGGAAATGGCTTTTGGACTTCCACGCCTTATGTATTAGGTGGTAAATATTCATGGTATGTGACATTTAACAATGGTGCCGTTGATATTTCCAATTCGTTTAGAATTCATGATTTGGCAGTTCGCATAGTCCGAACTGTAAAGTAATATTGATATTTGGGCTCCTAGTAAAAACCAATGGGGTCAGACCTTGAGATATCCCCACGAATTCATGCGCACAATTCTGATTCCATATAGGGTTTAATTGTCTTCAGTGAAGAAAATATTTCCGTCTCAGATAGTTGAAATTTTTTCTGCCTGAGTAACAAGCGAGCCAAGAAAATAACTGAATACGGCTCTCGTTTGCTTGATGAATTCACTCTAACTTGCTTTGCAATCGGGCTATGTTTTCCTGCCGTACCAATACACCAAAGAATAAATAAAGTTAAACTGGCCAGCAAGCATAATATTGATCGTCTTCTTTCACACATGTTCCTTTTTTGCGATAAGTTCAATCCGTAGTGAACGGCCTTACTGTCCCGAAAGCCTTCTTCAATTTGCATTCGAGTACGATACAGCTTTACGATCTGCTTGGACGTGCGCTCGTGCAATGACAATGAGACAACCAGCAACCACGGTTCATTGGCTTTTTTAGCTTGCACTTTATCGTGATGAGATTGACGTTTCTTACCGGCATAGGTGACGACCTTACGTTTCATTTTTGGGGAACGAATCAGTACAATAAACGCCGCTAGCGGATTGCTCTTAACCCATTTAATCTCACCTAAGTTTTTCGCTGTCGTCGTGGCTTTTTGATGGAGCAATTTGGCGCTGGACCACTGCTCTATCTCGTTGTTCTCACAGACAAAATCTCGCCCTCGAATTCGCCCAACCCAATGCCACCCTAATGTATCTTCAATATAGCGGTAGAACGGCGTTCTAAATCCCGCATCGGCAACAATAATCGCGCGAGCCGTGGCTGGAATCATGGTTGCCAGTTTAGCCAAAAATTGATGCTGAATTTTTCGATTACCAAGCTTTGATTGAGGATGCACTTCTTCATAAAGCGTGATGGTTCGCCCGCCGACAGGAAGAGCCGCTCGCAGCAATTGCCAACTCTGGTCGGCGCATAGCGGAGACCAGTCAATTAAAATAATCGGTTCTGGCAATCCCGCAACAAGTCGCCGAGTGAGAACGGTATAAATACTATGACGCTCTTTGTAAAGGTGTGGATTTGATATGAGTCGATCCATCCGTTTGATCTTATGCTTGGGGTAAACGTTGCCGGCAAGGTAGCGACCCAGTGATGTGATCTGTGCTTTTGCACCTTGAGTTAACGCATGGACGGCGGCCATGAGAGTATTGAGACGTATCGCGTGGATTGAAACAGATTTAGCGAGTAACTTGTGAAGTACTGAGAGTGTGTGCATTTCATCCTCCGAAAAGTAATATGTTCAGAGTAAAAAATTCGATGCACACAGCGTTTTAGTTAAACTATACACCCTAATCCGTTGAAATTAAATAGTATTTTGTGGGGATATCTCAGGGTCAGACCCTAATACTGCTTCTTTAAGGGATGATTCCCTATGAAATCAATGAGATATAAATAATTAAAGGTTAAACTCTTGGCCTTAATCAGATAGAATTAAATTTCGACATAAAATCAAATCTGAACCAAGAGTCTAACCATGATCCATAATATAAAACTATCCGTCCAACAACAAATACAATCTTTCTAAAACACTATCTTGCAATCGCAGGGGTTACCTTTCTCGGATGTTTTATCGACAGGTTGCTTGCAACAATTAATTAAAAATTCGCCCCGAAAAAGAGATCGGATTTTCACGCCACTAGTGACGCTGAAAGCATTTATTTCACAAGTATTGAGTGCTGATGGTTCATGCAGGCAAGCGGTTAGTCAGGTATTGTCGGAACGAATATGCCAAGGAGAAAAAGCAAACTCTGTTAACACCAGCTCGTATTGCAAAGCGAGAAACGATTTACCATTAGAGCCATTGATACATGCTGTAAAAGAAACAGGAAAAACCTTGCATGATCAAGCGCATGCCTCTTGGCACTGGAAAGGGCACAATGCGCTCATTGTTGATGGAACAACGGTATTAATGCCTGATACAAAGAGCAATCAACAAACGTTCCCTCAACAAGGCTATCAAAAACCGGGACTAGGCTTTCCTATTGCACGCATTGTGGGATTGATTTCATTGTCTACAGGTTCAGTGATCTCATACGCCAAAGGTGCCTATCAAGGCAAAGGCAGTGGCGAAACATCACTGTTTTCCAGGCTTTTTGACGACATTCCGGCGAATGATATACTGTTGGCTGATTGTTATTATTGCACTTGGGCTATCATTGCGCTGCTGATACAGCAAGGTTCACATATCCTTGTTCAAAATCATGCTCAGCGAAAACCGAACTTCGCAGAAGGTGAAAAGCTTGGAGCCAAGGATCATATTGTTAGCTGGAAAAAGCCAAAAACCAAGCCTGTATGGATGACAGAAGATGACTACCTGGCTCTGCCTGCAGAAATACGAATACGAGAGTTTTCCGTTGGTGGAATCGTCTATGTAACGACGCTATTGAATAACAAAATATACCACAAAAAAGAACTGATGCAGCTGTATAAAGAGCGCTGCAAAATTGAGTTGGATTTTCGCAGTATTAAAACAAACATGGGGATGGAAATGCTGTGTTGCAAATCAGCGGATATAGTGAAAAAAGAAATAGCGGTTCACTTTTTATCTTACAACTTGATACGAGCAAATATAGCACGCTCTGCCATAATAAATAAAAAAATTCCTCGCCAAATGAGTTTCATGACAGCGGTTCAATTATTTAACGAAATTAAAGTGCAACTCACATCGTGTATAATTAGGGGTCAAATCTTTACATTAATTACATTAATGACGTCATCAACTTTATTCTTCAAATCCTCATCAATACATAACTGATTCTCGAATCGCTTGATGATGCCAGACACACTGCCATAGTGATTTAGGCCAAAATATTTTGCGATCTGATTTAATGGTAGATCGGCGTGTTTTCGGCTGAGATAAAGCGAGACAGCACGGGCGGTATTTTTCTGGCCTCGCCCACGGGGGCTATTCAATATGCTGTTTTCCTCAACCTCGAATGCTTTTGCAACAATACTAACGATATTGACCATACTAATGCTTCGTTTGTTTAACCGACTCTCCGGTATTTCAGCTTCTTCCTTGATCTTTCCCGCCATCGATTCAATAAACTTATCGACTCCGAAGACGGCTTGATCGCGCTCTTTCTGATAAAAGGTTGTGGTTTCTTCATCAACGCCCATTTCGACAAATGCTTTGTAACGCTTTCTTACATTTCTCAGGCCTATCATTCCTAACGTTTGTTTGATATTAAGCCATGCTTGGGTAGGTTCTTCCCCAGTAAATTGGCGGTAACTTGACCAAAGATAATCGGCAGGCTTTTCCACGATTCCAGCTTCCACTGGATTAAGGTGAATGTACCGGCTCACGCTGAGTAAATAATTGTCAGCGTCTATGAGTATGGCTTTGTACCTTCCTCGGTATAATGGACCATCCGTTTTTACAAGCCGATTATAACGCTGAGTGTAAACTCCGTTTAAGTGTCGCATGGCACGACCCAAGTTTGAATTTGGGGTGCTTAATAGTAAGTGATAGTGGTTATCCATTAAACAATAAGCATGTATTTCTACCTTGAACATTTCGTGAATTTCTCCTAAGAGTTCAAGAAACAATCCGCGATGTTCATCATGTTGAAATATGTCGCGGTGAGCTGCACCTCGATTCATGACATGATAATACGCATTTTTATATTCTATTCTTAAGGGTCTAGCCATGTTGGAGATATTAGCCTATTAAAGACATTATGTATAGATTTGACCCCTTATTCCAACAATTGGAAGCCAAACCCGTTAAACCACCCACCGTAAAAAAAATAGTTGATGCTGTGTGTACTATTTGCGATGTTAAGGAAAAAGAACTCAGTAAACCGGGCCGTCAACGAAAATTATCTGAAGCCAGAGGATTAATCGCCTGGTTTGTTGTTGACAAAAGAAGTGCAACTTTAGCAAGTGTAGCAAAAAAATCTGAACGTGATTTATCTGCATTAAGTGTCGCTGTTAAAAAAATTGAAGAAGGAAAGGTGGAGAGCAAGGCATTGCGGGATAAGCTGAGATTGATTGATAATTCAATATATCAAGCCTGACCCTCTTCCCTTACATTCCGGCAATTTAGGTGGTCAACTTTTGGGTAGAGACGAATTTGCGGAGAATATTTTTAAACAATTGGAAGCCAAACCCGTTAAACCACCCACCGTAAAAAAAATAATTGATGCTGTGTGTACTCTTTGCGATGTGAAGGAAAAAGAACTCAGTAAACCAGGCCGTCAACGAAAATTATCTGAAGCCAGAGGACTAATCGCCTGGTTTGTTGTTGAAAAAAGAAGTGCAACTTTAACAAGTGTAGCAAAAAAATTTGAACGTGATTTGTCTGCGTTAAGTGTTGTCAGAAAAATTGAAGAAAGAAGGGTCGAGAGTAGGGCATTGCTGGATAATCTGAGATTGATTGATAATTCAATATATCAAGCCTGACCCTCTTCCTTAAGTCAGGGCTTTACGGCGATTAAAATAATTTCGATTAAGAATTTACATGGCTGTCTTGAAGATCTTGCATTTTGTGTAAATTTATCTCGTCAATTTAATTTGGCTCGGTTATTTATACCTTCAATATTCAAATCAGTATATCCAATAATTTCACTCGCTAGCGGGTTCTTTCTTAAACCAACAGCTCCCTTTTATACCCTTAGAAGTTAGCTTGTATATTCCACTGTAAACTAAGCGCCCATGAAATTTTGAAGCATCTTCAGTAAATAATTGTTTCTCTCCACCGACTAGCCAAAGTAGGTGATAATTATTCTTCTCAAGCCAGTCTTGAAAAATGTTAGTTCGAATAAGAGCAGATGATGGGCCTTCGTTATATACACTCGGATCTATGAATATAGATTGTTTATTATTATCCATCCAGGTTCAAAATTCTTTTGAATCATGAGTCAAATTCAACGACTTAATTAGCTCTTTTGAAGGTAAATATATTGAAATACTTTCGTCAATTGACATATCACCACCGCCTGATTCCCAATCGTAAACTGCGGAAGGTATTAAGTTTTTTACCTTAGACTCTATGCCAAATCCAATGAAATTATCCCACCCAATTAGATCTTTATAGATAGGATGCCATGGAAATTCTTTTAAGAAGCCTTGATGCCCAGTAGAATTGGAGTTCAAAACTCCTGGATCGCAAAGATTTTTACCACGAACTGACATTTCAAACTCATCCACATCATCCTTATGAATAATACATGAATTAATTCGATACCACGCATCTTGATATGGGATCTTATCAGGATCTTTATTTGGTTCTTTTTTCCAGCTTGCAAAATTTTTCAAGACAAACCAATAAGCTTCATTCGTTGGATCTGAAATTTTTAGTAGTTTTTCGAAAGGAGGAATAATACTTTCATCCCATAACCATTCCTGTAATTCATCTAAAGATTCTCCTGAAAATGGGTAGATAAATGGCTGCCACCAGAATTCTTTATCCCAAGATCTCCAGCCATCATTACCTGTTTTTCTTAACCAAAAAGTAGGATCAATATTTCGTTGATTGATTTGCCAAACACCATAATGCTGCGAATTATCAGCATCACTATACCCAGGATCAATGTAACAACAATTGTCCGAAAGGTAAGCTAAATATTCGTGTAAGGCAATCCACTGATATTTCTTCCCAATTCTTTCAAGCTTGGACTCAGATCTTCCTGTATACCCACAATAATTACGTTCAAAATCACCAAATAATTCTTTGGTCCAACCGAGCTCTAAAGCTCTTTTACATACCCACCTATGTGCTTTTTTCCTACTAAACGAACCTATAGCATCACTTCGACCTAAACTCATTATCCAACGGAATTGTTCTTTTTCTTCTGATGTTAACGTAAGCTCAATTTCATCCGTTAATAAATCCAACTGTGTTGACTCTCTTTTTTCTCCAGCATCTGTTATTACAATTTTTATGGGCTCATTAATATCAAATGGTTTTTCGTCAATTTTTTTCTGAGCATCCAAGTAATTAGTAAACTTTTCTTTCAAATCTTCTCTGAGGATTGTTGCAAATTCGCATTGAAGCTCATACGCCGTTTGTGGTTTTCCTTTCGCAATTGGCGTTGGACTCCAATTATGAATACATCCCATGGTATAGTTTCCAAAATCACCAGGAAAGCCCATTATTGAGCTTCTAATGGATGAAGAATATTTATCGCCAGCTAATGTCTCAATTTCTTTTTCGGTAGGATCAGATAAAGGCCAATCACTAGAATAAGGAGGTCGAAAACTACTTGGATTAATCTCACTATCTAATAATCCCTTATTAGAAGCTAGTTCCACTGCGCCTCTAGCATAATCACGTAATAGAATATGGGGAATCGGATACCCTGATGAAAAAACTTTATCAAAAACTAAATTTGCAATAGTTTTTATAATAATTGTATCGTCAATATTAGATAAAACCCCATATACAACTGCGTAAAGACGTTCCAGAATGTATAAATCATCAACGTCGCAAAATAAATTAATAGCATCTTCTAGTACATTCGGATACAAAGAAAGTATTCTTACCGCGGATTTTGTTGCTTGATCTCTTACCTTTCTATTTGAGGAAGAATTCATCCATAATAAAGCAATAGCGCATAATCGTACTCTATCTTCTTCCACATTTTTCAGGTCTCCACTAAGCGCCCACTCAATTAACGCTCTAACCACTGACTCCTCACCATAGTCATCTTCCGCGTGATCACTTATAGAAATGTGTGTAGACCAAAACTTATCCCTTTCAGACATAGGCTTACTTATCAAATCTCTATGCAGCATTTCTGCATTCCAAGGATGATCTGGCTCAATCGCAAGCGCCAAAAGGATATCCAAAAATGGTGATAGAAATCCGTCTTCAGGCACTTGATTAAGCAATTCAAGTGTCTTGTCTGTAATTGAGTTTCCACTTCTCCACAACAATGTTTTAGTAAATATATAGTCAACATTCCATAAATTATTAGCATCTTCTTCCGAAATCAATTCAAGAAGCTCTCTATCCCATTTTTCCGCAATTAGAATGCTCAAGGACGAAAGTATACCCACCATCGCTCCAGAGTAAGAATAATCACTAATTAAATTTCCCAAAGACCCTCCAGGCCGGAAAATAGTATCCAAGGATTTTTCTTCTATATTTGTTGCTATAACTTTGCTAATAAAATAGTCACTAAATCGTTCATAGGTGAAACGAACAACAATTTTTTGTTTGCCCTCTTTATCAAAAACTATATCCTCAGATAACACACCTTCATAAACTAAAATATCAAACAATGAATCATCGTAACCAGGATTAGGATCTGAGTCAGTGATTAAATCCCTAGCAGTTTTTATTGGTAAACCGAAAATATAATCTGGATAAAGAGATTGTGCAAAGATTTCCAAAACATCACTAACAACTCCTTCATCAGCTCTGTAGTGCTTTTTGTGAGCTACAACATGTTCCATACTATCCATATAAAACTTAAATAGGCTTGATATTCCCTGCAAACCTTTAGGAAACGAAGTTTCTCCATTATCTTTAAGTGCTTTACAACATATTTTAAGAAAAAGTGGATTTGTAAATTCTGGAGCAGTTATGGGTGCACTTGGTTTAGCTATACCTTGTGAAGACAAATATTTAGCAGCAGCTCTATGTTCAAAACCACTAAACCCTTTGTGAATTACTTTTATAAGAGGATTATTTATAAGTTCCTTGTCAACCAAGTAATCGACATATGTGTTTCTACAACTCAGTGCTATGCTGATATGAGGAAACGATAGTAAATCGTTGAGAAAAGCCGCTAAATGATTCTTCCAATCATCTCGATTGGCACCTTCATTTATCGCATCAACAATTATTAAAGTATTGCACCCTTTTGCTTCACCTACTGCATCTAAAGCTCCCAAAAATCCCTTATGGCCTAAATTATTAAGGTCCATTGAGTCTTTTAAAGTAACAATCGGGTTTCCACCCTGGTAATGCTGCCCTAGAACCAAAAGTGTAGGTAATTTCTCAGTTAGTCTTTTAGTAGCAACATCACATAGTAGGTGCGACTTTCCAATGCCTGCTTCGCCAATCAGTAAAACACATCGGCTTGAAGCCGCATCACAGGACGTACTTTCTAAATAGTCAAAGAAATCACGAATTTTAGATTCAAATTTGCCGAAAGCATATCTCTGGTATTTTTGCTGTTCACTTTCTTTATCTGAATTACTGCTTTTCAAGAATTGAATACTTATTTGTGAAATTTTCGGTTTTATAACACCGAACAAATCTTTATATTCTTTCAACCTCAATAAAAAGGATTTTTGAGTTACATCATCAGTAATATTTTTGAGTAAACCACTAATATCTGAGACAAGATTTTTTAAGCTTTCATCCGTTGAAGAATCAGCAATTATCTCTATCCCTGACCTGGCATCTTTAGCAGCTTTATTTAATTCATTTAACCTATTTTCAATATCATCCCACCACTGTTTTGACCTAGCTAAACCATCAAAAACCTTAATTATAGGAAGATCTACATGAAATTCTGGAGTATAGCGCTCGCCAAGTGAAGATCGTGAACGTTCTAATAGGTTATAAAATGAACCAGAAGTTAAGACAGGTGAATTAAACCAATAATGTGCTCTTCCTGCGAAATTTGGCTCGTCCGTTTGCAGAAGAAGTGAAATATCATGCTTACACCAATAACAAAACTCAACTTTCATTCCTTGGTCTTTTGCGAATTTCTCCCACTTACCTACATTAGTTTGCCATTTATCCCAGGCCGAGTTAACAATCTTTCCTCCTCTTCCTGTTTTACGGCTGTCGGCCCAATCTCTTGGCAGGCATACATAATACTTCGTTAACTGGGGATGTTTTATGAGTGCTGTTTCTACTGAATCATTAATTTGTGTCCATTGCGAAGATTCTAACGAGTCCAAGAAGTATTTTGCCTGCCAACCATGCTCCGAGCCATCTTTTAACTTCCAATAGCATTCAACACCAGCATCACCGCCAGCCCCTTCTTTACGAACAAAATAATAGGAATTTTTTGGGGGAGAAAGGTGTGCGAGTTGACAAACGAGTTCTTCAAACCCGTTATCTTTGCTACCATCAAAACTTCTTATATTCGAAAAGTTTAACTCTTCCATTCGGCGTTTTTATTTCCAGTTGATAATTGCCACGTGATAAATACGCTTATCACCGAAAACATCTCCTTTTGCGTACCTAATTCTATAATGAGGCTTGCTCGTCCTTGTTATACAAATATTTCTGAGACCCTATAATAAGTCTCAATGGATCAAACTCGATTCCTTCCTCAAAGTTAAATACCTTTCCAAAAGGAATCATTGCTAATATTTAAATGATGTAAGCTTCCAGTCTTAATTTTCTAATGTCCGCTTTCGAGAAAAATTTGAATCTTATAATCTCCACCAAGGTCAGCAATGGGCACTTAGTGTCAATGTATCTATTTCAAAATATTCCAAAACAATTATATTGAACCATTTCCACCATAATAACCACTTTTTCGTCAGAGCTGTTATCTTTATATCTGCCGTTAGAATGTTGAGCCAAAAGCTGTTTATAGTTTGTGCAATAGCGACAAATAATGTCACTCATTTCACTCGGTGAATAACAATTTGTTTTAAAATAGAAAATATTATGCAGAAGTAATTTGGTCAGGCTCGGCCGATATTTTACTCGCATGTATGCAATGCTTTGCTACTAATATTGAAGTGATATAGCCTTAGATGTAATTGCAAATGAATTTGGATTAGTATGACTAGTATAAATAAACGCTGCTCAGTTTGGAGTTTACTAAACTAGGGTAAGATCAAGATAGAGTCACACCTTCCTCGCTAGCTTAAACTCTATGCCCTGCGCCAGGGGCAGTTCTGTTCCCCAGTTGATAGTGTTTGTTTGGCTCACCAATTTCAGCACCGGAGGTTCCGATGTTGACGTTGGCGATGCCACAGTCACTGCCTTGCGCGGATAAGAATTTTTCGGCGTTTTGCAGGTTGTTGGTGAAGATTGCAGATAGTTTTTTAGCGAGCAACTATATTCAATTAACTTTCATTTCAACCGAGTGATGATTTTAACTGCAGGGCTGAGTGTCTGATGTACGGGACAACGATTTGCAATTTCCAGCATGCGTTGTTTTTGTTCGTCGCTGAGGTCTCCCTTGATTTCTATTTCTCGTTCAATGACATCAATCTTGTTGCGCTTGTTCTCATAGTTGGCGCCATCTTCTGCATGCACTTTATTGTGTTGTAAATAAACCGTAATACTGTCTAACGCTAGCTTTTTATGTTTGGCATACATTTGCAGTGTCATGGCTGTGCATGCGCCTAAAGCGGAGGCCAGTATTTCGTAAGGTGAGGGTCCTAAATTAGTGCCGCCGAGATTAATAGGTTCGTCAGCGATCATGGAATGGCCATTCGCGTTAATTTCAGTTAACAACTCATTCCTATGAATTCGTGCAACGACATATTGTGTTTTTGCTTCGAGAGTAGGGCCGTAATCTACTGGCAAACCGATGTATCGTCGCGCCCAGTTTGCGATGACAGTACCAACGTAAAGTGAGTCTTCTGGCTTCGTTAATAAATGATCAGCATTGTCGAGCGATAAAAAGCTTTTTGGGTGTTTGGCGGCAGCGAATATTTTTGCGGCCTGGTCGATGCCGACGGTTTTATCCATTGGGGAATGGCACACAAGTAATGCTTTTCTCATATTAGCAATAACATCCTGTATAGATGTCTTTTGCAGATCCTGCAGGAATTGTTTTTTTATGGTGAATTTTCGGCCGCCAATTGTCGTTTCTGCCTGGCCTTCTTGTTCAATGATTGTTTTAAGTTCTTGAAACAAATGGGTGACATGTTCAGGGTCACAAGGTGAGCCAATAGTGACAACCGTTTTACATGATTGAATCTGGCTGGCTGCAATAATCGCCGCGGGTCCACCCAGTGAATGTCCGATGAATAACTTCGGTGCAGCATAGTGGTTGCTAAGATAATTGCTTGCATCAATTAAATCTGCAACATTGCTACTAAAATTTGTTTCCGAAAAATCACCCTGACTTTCCCCAAGGCCAGTAAAATCAAACCTTAAAACGGCAATACCTTCCCGCGTAAGAGCGCGACTTATATGTCTGACAGCTGTGAAGTTTTTTGAGCAGGTAAAACAATGTGCAAATACGGCGTAAGCGCTTGTTTTACCGTTGATGGGAACATCAAGAAACGCAGCTAATTGCAGGCCTTGAGAGTTTTCAAAATGAAGTTTCTGACTATTCATGTATTTCCTCATTTATCTAACGTAAGCCTTTGAAATAGTCTCTAAAATAGCCTTTGAAATAGAGTCTGAAACAAATCTAGCCCCGAGAGTTTACTTGTGATTTCGCGTATAAGTTATTGAAGTCAATATCATATACGGGCGTTATTGATAGAAAGTATACATGTCCATTACTCGGGATTTATCAATTAACTTCATGCAGTTAGTCAATATACTTGATAGTTTCAATGGCATAAAGCAGTTTAATTAGGCGGGAGTTTGGAAAGTGTGGGAATAGGCTATCAACGACTTGGGCGATATTGCCATTGCTATTCAAAAAGGTGCTGGCGCAACGACTTACAATGGATGTTGGTGGCGTAACATATACTCTTTAAGTTCTACTGCGGTGTTTGGTGTAAATCCGCTGATTGATGCTTCAAAGACTGAATCATCAATGTTGTTGGGCCGGCACTAACTCCTTTTACCGGGTCGGACACCGTCACAGTGATGTCTTGCACTTGTTTGTTATACGTTGCAGAACCGACAAATGTAAAGCCAGTTCCATGAAACAACTCATTCTTCGGCAATAACCTCACTTATTATTTTCCGCCGAAATTAACGCTCGATGTCAGCCGGAACTAAATGGGAAATATAACTATCTCGCTTCCTGAGAAATTGCAGCAACAGCTCGGGATATTCTGTTACCACAGCTTGTTGAACCGAGAGACGTTGGTGTAGTGCATTTCTCCATGTGCTGGTTTTTGGTAAATTTTCGAATATTTCAAGTTCAATTATGCGATCAAAAACATCGAAATATCGAAAAATAGGTGCATAAACAGCGTCAATCAGATGGAATTTTTTACCAGAAAAATAGGGCGCGGTGTTGATTTCTCTCTCAATAAACTGAAACTTGGTTTGAATTTCGACACGTTTTTTATTAAAACTTTCTTCATCTTTTGCACTATACAAACCGCCAATACATTCTAAAATCCCAGAACCAAACTCAATCCAGGCGCGATGATGCGCTTTTTCGAGTGGGTCTTTCGGGTGTAATGTATCCGGGGTTATTTCGTTGAGGTATTCACAAATAACAGCAGATTCAAACAGTGCTTTGGATTCATCAATCAATAACAGTGGGACTTTGTTCATGGGCGAAATCTGTTTAAACCATGCGGGTGTGTTGGATAAATCAATATCAGTTCTTGTATAGTTTATATTTTTCTCCTGCAACACAATGATCGAGCGTTGCACATAAGGACATAACACATGGGTGACAAGATGGAATTTTTCCTTATTCATTAGCGCTTCCCCGCATGGCGTAACATCAAGTTGCTTGTCGTTAATGCATATTTTCCGTCACCAAGGCAAAGTTGCACCACCGCGATAGTTGCAAGAAATAAAGGATATTCCCAGCCACCACCAGTATTACTGAATAACCAACCGTTTGACCAGTGTGCCCAGGTCGCACCAAGTAGCACGGGAATAACGATTGCTGAAAATATTCTGGTTTTTATGCCCAGTATTAACGCCAGACCCGCAATTACTTCTATCAGAAAGACGATGTATGCAAGTATCGCAGGTAGCCCGATAGAGGTGAAAAACTCGGCAGTTCCTGGCAAGGTAAATACAATCAATTTTAAGTAAGCACTGTGCGCCAATAACACAGTACCAAGCGCTATTCTCAGAATAAATGTGCCAAATCCGGGTTTTAGTAAGTTGTTCATGTCATTTGTTTCCTTTGATAAATTCCCCTCTATTATCGGGCTTGCATTTTCGAAAAGGAATTGGCAATAATGGCAAATCGAGTTTGCAAATTTGCAAAGGCACAAAAAACTGAGACGCGCATGGACTGGAATTCATTAAAGATTTTTCTCGCGATTGCAAATGATGGATCGCTTTCGGCTGCGGCAAAAACACTAGGAATAAACCATTCCACTGTCTTTAGGCGGATGAATGCCTTTGAAAAAGAGTTAGGCGGACGATTATTTGAGCGCTTAAGCCACGGCTATGAACTTACAGCAATGGGGGAGGAATTACTCGACTTCGCACAGAAAATTTCCAGCACATTTGATGACATGGAGCGCCATATAGTCGGCAAGGATATACAGCCGAAAGGTGTTGTTAAAATTACAGCACCCAATAATATTGCTTATCGATATTTACCCCGTTATCTTGCCGAGTTTCACCACCTTTATCCTGAAATACATATTGAGTTACTGGCAAGCAATCTAGAATTTAATATGAGCAATCGCCAGGCGGATATTGCTATTCGTGCAACATCCTCACCGCCTGAGCATTTAATTGGCCGTCAACTTAGGACAGTCGCATGGAGTGTTTACGGTAGCGAGGCTTATAAGCACGAATCAGGAATTCCGCATAACCTTGAAGAACTGCAATATCATCGCTTAATAGGTGCCACGGGAGGAATGAGTAGCCTGCCTGGGTTTGCCTGGTTAGAGAAAAATTATCCTAAACAAATCCACGTTCGTTGTGACGACTTGGTGTCGATGTCTTATTTTGCGGAATCAGGCCAGGGATTGGCGTTTCTCCCTAACGATCAACAGCGACCAGAAATTAACAAGTTATTTATATTTAAACCGGGTGAAACGAGCAACTTATGGTTATTGACCCATCCGGATTTGCGCTATGTTGAAAGAATTAAACTAGTTATGCAGCATTTAACCAAATCTTTTTCTGAAGAAAGTAATATTTGATCTAAAAAAAATTCTACTGGAAGCGTTTGTTGGCCTTGTTCAAACAAACCCAGGAAATTTTGCCTGTAATAAAAAAGCCCGCTAAAATTTAGCGGGCTTAGGGCTGCCTCAAAAATTAAATCACATTTCTGGCTTCCCACTCACTCATTATAGTTGCGTTGTTCGTCAGTTAAATAGCTCACTATTCGCCTTCCTCACGCCTGACTATAATGGCGATTGGAAACCCATAAATGTAATTTTATTTCTACGGCAGCCCTTAATGAACTTACCTGGGGTGAATTTCTAAATTAACTTTAGTGTTTCAGTTGCCGTCAAACATTATATTAAAGCAATTCCCAGCTACAATGATGTTCTTCGTCTATTATTTGCTATTACTACAAACAACATAAGTAAATACCAAATACTAATCGCGCCACCACCACTCTTTGTTGGACTGTCCGCAACTATGGGAGAATCAGTATTGTCTGATGGCGTTTCGTCTTCAACCACAGGCGTTTCGTCTTCAGCCACAGGTGTCTCATCCTCAACCACAGGCGTTTCATCCTCTATAACAACTTCTATTATTGGCAGAACAAATGGAACCGATTCTGGATCTTTCGGATCAGTATTGGATAATGCTTCTCGGAGATTTGTAAAACCGTCATTATCTGTATCCTCAGACGCATCCGTGGCTGACATTGCATTGAAACCGAAAAGCGTTTCAAACTCGTCAGACATCCCATCATTGTCATTATCGGTATCAATATTATCGCCTATGAAATCGTTGTCTACATCAAACTGTTCAGTGGGATCTTCAGGAAAAACATCGTCACTATCTTTTACACCATCGTGATCAAAATCAAGCACGCCGACCGATGATATGTTCAAGGTATAACGGTTATCCGCGCTGTTGGTACCACCTAAAACACGTATAAAATAGGTCTGCCCGATATCCACATTCGTAATAACAATTTCCTTATTACCGTCTTCACCTTGTCCACTGCCGATTAACTCTCGACTATTGTCGTATACCTCTAACACTAAATCGCTTCTTTCTTGGCCAAAAGATATGCTTATCTTCGCATCAGCATATCCGTCAGATTGCCAAAAAAAGTAATCTTCATCGCCGGGTAGAATTTTAAGATCCGATATAGCCACTGCACCATGTTGTTCGATAGCGCTACCGAAACCATTGTTATCTTCAAGCACATCATTCAATGCAGCGCCCTGGCAGTAATTAAAAAATGCACTCATCGTATTGATGCGTGTATTACCGGAATTCAAAGCGAGGAACGGAAAACCAAAAAAAGCTGTTCGATAAATCCCGTTATCTGTTGCTACAGCAGCTGCACTTCCATCTGTATAGTTGAATAATGCTGTACTACCGGTCACCAGTGGGTCAGGCACAATAGAATCACTTAAGCCTGGTGATAGGCCTTCATTACCTGGATTGAGATTGAATGGTCCAAGGTTGGTAAATCCTAGTTCCAGGGCGCCAGCTCCTCCGATTTGAGTTTGCGGAACATCGTCTACGATTGATTTTATGCCAAGGT
>CALZHW010000060.1 GCA_945787125.1 uncultured Ectothiorhodospiraceae bacterium | reverse complement strand
AAAATAAGAAGCCAGGCCAGTTAGATTTTAAACCTATTTTCTTTTCCTTTTGGCCTGGCATTTTTTCAGATCATTGCACTATAGTGTGTTTGATGCAGTACACAGCACACTTATTTTCCCCTTAAAGTGAAAGCTTGATTCCTTGTCTCCGTCAACGGCGTTGACGGTATAGTTGAAAATATAATAGCCGGTGGAGTCTATTGTGCTGTTGTCATGACCATTATAATTACCAAGTTCAATATCTGTAGAAACCGTAGCACTATGATTAATGTCTAAGGTTTGAAAATTGGAGCATCCATCCAGAAGTAAACCGTTATACACTTGATAGATAGATGTGTCAGTTTCACCGGGGTCAGGTAATGGTTGGCTTTGAGTACCTGGATTTGGTACAACATCTTCACCCAATATGGTGTTTTCCCAGTCGACTATAGCTTCAGTGCTGAATCCGCTGCCCACACCACCATTTGAAGTAATTTCGTGAGTGATTTCATCCACAGAAAATACTACCTGTAGATTATTTGGCATTTTGGCTGTAAATGCGGGTTCAATAAGTGGAAAAAAGATTAAGCCAGGATTTTTAATTATGGGTGCACATTTTCTTCCATCTTTTAAGCTTAAACAGCTGTATGGTTGTCTTCGATCCTTTGAGTCAACAACGAAAGTTCCGCTATAGGGTTCAATTGAAAGTGGATTGCTTCGACCAGAATTGATTTGCAGTTCACCCGCAAATGCGTAGGTGTTGATATAGCAAGCGATAAATACGATGGAAAGTATAGAAAAATTACGAGTATTTTTGAGTGACGTATTCATTGTGGTTCCTTTTTGTGAGGTAAGTTGTAAAAATTCTTGAACGCTCTTCCATTTAGTCTTTTCTTCTCATGAGTGGGTGTAGTAGAAAAGACTAAACTGTAAGAAAAAATAACTTATTGAATGAAAAAATGATGTGAAAAATTTACTGCGAATATGTGCGAAATTTCATAGCGTGACGGCTTGGGTTCTGGTAAGGAACAATAGGGGGCAGGTCTGAATGGCACTTTCTTAAGCGCTAACGAATTGAAATATATATAAAAAGGCTGATCCAGTGATAAACTTATTGCGACTAAACAAATAGTAATCACTGACGGATCAGCCTTTATGCATACTAGGGGATAGGAGATATTAAATACATATTAGTAAGATTCCAAAAGTATTCAAATGGAAAAAAAGAACCAATTGCTTACATTTAGCTTGAATACAGCGCATAGAAATCGAAACAAACATCTGAACATCAGCTTACTTGGTGGGTTTTTCATCAAAAAATGGCGTTTCAAATTGCTAGGCCGAGTAAATTCATTCCCACAGCGCGTGAAAATGATTTCGAATACTTCTTAACCTATATTTTTTCCTTATTTTGTCAGCTTGAATCGTAGATGTCCCTATAACGCGCTGGCTTTCTCGGTGGCGCTCGTGTCGGTAGCCCTAAATGCTTTAGAATTTTCACAATAGTGGCAGGATCTTCAATGACGCCAGTGTGTACCCCAGAGAGATTGTTAAACGTGCCCATACGTTAAATGCCGCTGCGTGCATAATTAGTCACAATCATCGCAGCGGGAATTGCCAACCTTCTTCGGCGGATAAAACAATTACAGTAAGACTTAAAGACGCGATGTCACTCATTGATGTCCGTTTACTGGATCACATTATTGTTGCGGGTGTTGAGACTAATTCATTTTCAGAACACGGGCTACTCTAGCCCGTTTCTTTGACAGTTGTAAACCTTTAGCAATTGATAGTAGCAACCTGCTTAGGTCATTCATTAACGAAAAATGAGCTTATAAAATGAGATAACTTATCGTTATAGAATATAGTTTAATCGAATATATTTGGCAGGATGATAAAAACAGTATGTGTAAAATTACTGCCTGCTGCACTGGATAACATAAAATAGATCATGTACATTTAGTGATTAGGAAGTGGAGTAAAAGGGTCAACGTCCAGTGAGGTGGCAATATTATGGAATAACTTGGGTTGGGCTTGGAATGACAAAGCCATTGAGTATTATGAAAAAGGCCTTGGCGAATTTAAATTTAAGTTTGGGTGCCACACATCCTAATACTTTAATAGTAGAAAGAAATTTACTATTAGCGCGACAAGCATCTGGGGATAGTTCCAACTAATAGAACAATACAACCCAAGCTAGTCGCAATAAATACTAAAACTTTCATAGCCATCTTTCTATAATGGCATAACGTATGCCATCAATTGACGCCGCATTTTTTACGGAGGTCAATTGAATGGGCATGTTATGTGTTCAAGTTACTCAAAAAAACGATACGACCCTATGGTTTCAGCAGCAGATGCAACCGGGCACTAAATACATTCTGAATATACTCTATATTCTGCTGTGCACTAGCTTCTTTGACTTTATATCTCACTATCACTCTTTTCATAAGACCTCACTTTTATCTATTAGACATCTCTGTGACCCGAGTTCATAACTATCATCTTTCGAATCTGCATGTCGTGGTACGTATAAGGTATCCCACCTGTTCCCAGTCCGGACTCGCGCAGTCCGGCAAAGGGCATCCAGTCCACTCTAAAGGCAGTATGGTCGTTGACCATGACTGCTGAGGCATCAAGTTGATCACAGGCATGCATGGCTGTCGCCATGTCCCTGGTAAATACGGCTGCCTGGAACGCCCAGGGCAAGCTGTTGGCCCTGGCGATGGCGTCATTTATATTATTGTAGGGATAGACGCAGACCACGGGGCCGAAAATCTCTTCAGTGCTAACCTTGCTGGTATGCGATGGGTTATACAGAACAGTACAATCATGGATGGTGTCCGAGAGCACATTACCACCCGCCAGCAGTTCAGCTCCTTCACTTACCGCCTCGTTAACCCACTGAGTGACACGTTGTACCTCGGCGGGTCGAATCAGCGGACCGACCTCGGTGTCAGGCAGCGTTGGATCGCCGATCACCAGCCGTTGTGCACCCTCGGCAAGCCGCGTGGCAAGTTCACGGGCGATAGATTTGTGGGCAAAGATACGCTGCACCGAAACACAGACCTGGCCGGCATGATAAAAACCACCCTTCAACAGTTTCGGCAAGGCATCTTCGATATCTGCATCCTCAGCGATGATGACCGGTGCCGCACCACCATGTTCCAGGGCGCAGCGTGTACCCGGTGCAAGTTTCGAGCGCAGCATCCAGCCAACTTTGGCGCTGCCGATAAAACTCAAGAACCCTACCCGTTTATCGGTTACCAACTGAGTTGCAACATCACGGTTGTCAGTGACCAGGGCCTGACACCATTCATCTGGTAATCCTGCCTGCCGCAGGATCTCGACGAAACGAAAACAGCTGAGCGGTGTATCCTCCGCGGGTTTGACGATTACCGGACAACCGGCGGCAATGGCCGGCCCTACCTGGTGAGTAATCAGGTTGAGTGGGTGGTTGAAGGCACTGACCGCCACAACCACACCAATCGGCTCGATGGTGGTGAAAGCCCGTTTGCCTGCGGATGCGGCGTTAATCCCCATCGGGATGGTTTCACCCGCATCGGTGCGCAGACACTCAACACAGATACGGATGCTGTCGATAGCCCGGATCACCTCAACGCGGGAGTCAATGAGTGGTTTGCCGCCCTCCCGCGCCGCCTCGATGGCGAGCACCTCAACCTGTTCGCTCATGATGTTTATAGTCTTCTCGAGTATCGCGATACGTCGTGGAATCGGCAGCCAGCCAGCGCGATCACGAAACAGTCGGTAGGCGGTAGTCAGGGCCTGTTCGACGCCAGCGGCGCCGGTGGTTTCGATTTCAGCAATTTGTGTTCGGTCAAAGGGCGAGACAACCGCCTTGCGCCCTGCCGGAATGCTGTCACCTGCAATCAGTGACTTGAATAAATTTGGCATTGATATCTCCTATATTTTGCGACTCTTTTCTTTAATCTCGTGATTGAGAATCCGGTCGTTGTCGCTGTAATCTACCGCTACCTCC
Organism: uncultured Ectothiorhodospiraceae bacterium; assembly: GCA_945787125.1. Lineage (GTDB taxonomy): Bacteria > Pseudomonadota > Gammaproteobacteria > S012-40 > S012-40 > CALZHW01. The sequence goes on along the minus strand of CALZHW010000060.1, from coordinate 17,134 downwards.
ACCAGGTGCACACCGGGTGTGTTGAAACACTCCTCAAGCAGCGGCACCAGTGATGCGGTCGCTGCCAGCCGATGGCCAAACGCACCGTAGCTACCCGCGTACTGTACAAAGTCGGGGTTGCCGTAGTCGAGACCGAAATCGTCGAATCCCATGTTTGCCTGCTTCCATTTGATCATGCCGTAGGCGTCATCACGCAGAACCAGCACCACCAGGTCCAGCCCCAGCCTGACGGCGGTCTCCAGTTCCTGTGAGTTCATCATGAAACCGCCATCACCACAGATGGCCATCACCCAGCGATGCGGATGAACAATTTTCGCGGCTATCGCCGAGGGTAACCCAGCGCCCATGGTGGCCAACGCGTTGTCGAGCAGCACAGTGTTGGACTGGTGTGCCTTATAGTTACGGGCAAACCAAATCTTGTAAACACCGTTGTCGAGGGCGATGATGCCGTCATCGGGCATCACCTTACGCACATCCAAGACGAGTCGCTGCGGATAGACGGGAAAACGTTCATCTTCCACCCCTTCAAGCAGATGTTGATCAAGGTAACGCTTCACTTCCATGTAACGGGAGAAGTCCCAATGCTGCTGCACGGAGATCACCTCAGTCAAGTGCTTGATGCTGTCGGTGATATCACCAATGACACCCTGCTGGGGATGGTAGATGGCATCAATGGCTGCCGTGATGTAATTAACATGGATCACTTGAGCGGTACCGGCACTTGCCGCGCCCTCGACATTTGGCGCCCCGTGCTCAGTTTGGCCCATGATGAACGGCGGCTTCTCCACCACATCGTGTCCCACATTAATGATCAGGTCCGCCGTCTCGATGGCACGGTGCAGATAGTCATCACTGGAGAGTGAGGCATTGCCCAGGAAAAGCGAGTGACGTTCATCCACCACCCCCTTGCCCATCTGGGTGCTGAAAAAGGGAATACCCGTTTTCTCGATGAATGCGGGCAATGCATGACAGGTATGAGCCCGGTTAGCCCCGGCACCGATTAGCAACAGGGGATGTCTGGCCGATTCGATCATCGCCACCGCCGAGGAGATGGAGTCTGCGCTTGCACGTGGGGCTTCGAAACGGCTACGGGCAATCACTTGGGCCTCTGTCTCTTCACGCGCAATATCCTCGGGCAATTCCAAGTGAACCGCACCGGGGCGTTCGTCCTCCGCACGACGGAAGACCTCGCGCACCCGGGCCGGGATGTTGTAGCCACTGCTGATCTGACGTGTGTATTTGGTCAGTGGCTGCATCATGTCCACCACATTGACCATCTGAAACTCACCCTGTTTGCTTGCCTTGATCGGCTTTTGCCCGGTGATCATCAACATCGGCATAGCACCGAGCTGGGCGTAGGCGGCCGCCGTGACTAGGTTAGTAGCACCTGGGCCGAGGGTGGCCAAGCACACCCCGGTCTTGCCGGTCAACCGCCCATAGGTGGCAGCCATGAAACCTGCCGCCTGTTCATGGCGTGTCAGGATTAGCCGGATAGAGGAATCTTTGAGCGAGTTAAGCAGATCAAGGTTCTCCTCCCCGGGAATGCCAAAGATGTACTCGACACCTTCTGATTCCAGTGCCTTGACGAACAGATCAGATGCCTTCATTTACTGTTTCTCCCATTGTTGACTTGTCCGTGCTGCCCGGTTGCAGGATCTCTCTGCACTCATCATTGATATGGATCAGGCAACGGAGCGGCATGAATTGCTTTGAAGAGGCCTCCTGCATATATAACGCGAAAGACTCCGGTATTGCATCTGCCAGAAAAGAACACGATTCAACATAGGGAAAAAGCTGATCGTAGCGTAATTTCTCGTTCTGGCTGATACGCCGATAGATGTGGGTGCGGTTCAACTCTGAGGTGTGATGCAGTCCCGCTGAAGCGATGATTTCGGCAGTGGCAGAGACGGTCTTGGCGTGAAACTGGGCCACGCGTTGCGCCTTGTCAGTAACGTCCAATCCCCGATAGAGCCTGGGATTCTGGGTGGCAACTCCCGAGGGGCAGTGGTTATTGTTGCAGATAAGGGAATGGACACAGCCAAGCGCTAACATCATGCCCCGTGCGCTGTTGCACATATCCGCACCGAGCGCCTGGTTCTTGACCAAATGGAATCCGGTGAGGACTTTGCCGGAGGCGATGATCCGGATATGCTTGCGTAGCCCGAAGCCGGTCAGGCTGTCATCGACGAAAGCCAGCGCATCGCGCAGGGGCATGCCGATGGAGTTGGTATACTCAAGTGGGGCCGCGCCCGTGCCGCCCTCGCCGCCATCAACCGTAATGAAATCGGGATAAATGCCGGTCTCCACCATCGCCTTGCAAATCGCAATGAACTCACTCTCACGCCCGATGGCAAGTTTGATACCGATGGGCTTACCGCCAGAAAGTTCACGTAGCTGGGTAATGAATTTTATCAATCCCAGTGGTGAATCGAAAGCACTATGGGTGGCTGGAGAGTTAACCTGTGTGCCGGCCTCCACGCCTCGTATGTAAGCTATCTCGGCGGTGTTCTTGTCCGCTGGCAGGATACCGCCATGGCCCGGTTTGGCCCCCTGGGAAAGCTTAATCTCAATCATGCGCACCGAAGCTAGATTAGCCTTCTCCCTGAATACTTCAGCGGAAAAATTACCTGCATCATCTCGACAACCAAAGTAAGCCGTGCCGATCTGCCAGATCAGATCGCCACCATGTTGCAGATGGTAGGGACTGATCCCGCCCTCGCCAGTATTATGCGCAAAACCCCCAATCTTCGCACCGTTGTTCAGGGCGAGAATTGCATTCTTACTCAGCGCCCCGAAACTCATCGCCGAAATATTGAGGATGCTGGCCCTGTAGGGTTGCAGGCAGCCGGGGCCACCCACACTGACACGCAGATCATGGTTCACCTGGGATACATCGATGGCTGAAAGAGAGTGTCCGATCCACTCATACCCCGTGCGATAGGTATCCACCCGGGTTCCGTAAGGTATACTCTCCAACGTGTTCTTGGCGCGTTGATAGACGATATTGCGGAACATCCGGTTAATCGGTGCCCCATCGGTATCGGACTCCACGAAATACTGGCGTATATATGGCCGCAACGACTCCATGAACCAGCGCCCACGACCGAACAAAGGAAAGTTTCGCCTGATCGCATGCTGTGTCTGAAACATGTCATAAAAACCCAGCAACATCAGAGGTACCACAACAGTCAACACCCACAACACAGGAGGCCAGATAACCTGGACTGCGACGATCAACAGTAGACTTACAAAGGTGACTTTAATAAACCAGGAATGCATGGTCTCTCTCCCAGTAGTTTTGTTTTTATCCTTTTGGATGGAGCGGTATGACCAGACAGGCTAAGCCTTCACACCGCTTTTCCCACTGTCAGAGAGCAGTGGCACGACTCCAAGTATAATAGCCGCTTATTTAATACTTGCTGATAGGTCAATACATAATGTCTAGGGTTGGTATTAATATAGTTGATGAATCCGCGATTTAATGCGGTTATTTATTATTAGTCGTGTGAGTTCTTAAATCGTTACAGGGTGTTCATTCTTTTCTACCCTGTTAACCATTAATACTTAATGTAATACCTAAATCCTGCAAGTGCTCGCACCTACTCAGCACAAGCTCTTGATCCGTAGAGCAATATCACTATTTTCGGCAATCACAATAAGGATTGCGCTCAACTATTGATTTGCTCTACGAATCAATATCTTGCACTGTGCAAATACGATCACTTGCAGGATCTAGGTAATAAGGGATAATATGGAGTCTACCAGTCGATCTTTGAACAGGTCTACGCAATGGAGCTCAAGAGCTGGCACTATGCGAAATTTTACCAAGGGATCACGCTCCCATCAAAGCGGTAGAAATTGCCTGAGTTACTCATCTGAAAAGTATCGATGATCGCACGCATACCATTCACACTATCGATTGTTGATATATGCGCATCCGGCCCTCCCATACGGGTTTTCACCCAACCGGGGTGCAGTAACAAAACACCCACATTGCGTTGTTTTAGTTCCAACGAGATACCTTTCATCGCGGCGTTTAAAGCCGCCTTGCTGGAACGATAAGCATAACTGCCAGGGTTATCAATCTCGGCAATACTTCCCATATGGCTGGTGGTAACGACCACCAGGCCTTTGTCGCTGCGCGCCACATGATTGCTAAATGTCTCGGTGATACGTATTGCTCCCAGGGAGTTTACCCGAAACGTTTCTTCCCATTCAGCGTAGTCGATATGTCCTAAGGTGTTGTGTTTAAATTTTTCCAGATAAACGCCGGCGTTATTTAGCAGAATATCGATAGGTTGGTCCTGCAACGTCTCAGACACCATGGCAATCTCGTCGGGGCGCGTTACATCGAGGCGGTGCAATTCAATCTTAGGGTGTTCACGCTTGAGCTGGTGCAGCTCAACAGCCTCTTCAGGATAGCGACAGGTCGCATGAACCTGCCAATCAAGCCGGGCGTATTGACGGGTCCACTCCAGCCCCAGGCCACGATTACTACCGGTGATCAAGATGCTGGGCATGGCGACTTCTCCTGCGTAAAAGTTGTTATCGACACCTTTGGTTTAGCTGCTATTTTCCACTATTGCAAATTATTACTCTGATTAAATAGTCGATTGCCTGTGTTTCTGTTGCAGAAATACAAAAGGGATATTTTGATCAGGCAATGCTGAACCCGCCCCATCAATACACTTTGATAGAACCGGCTATCAGTTCCTCCTGAATTTGCTGTATCTGTTGTAAATGTTGCTGTGTGATTTCACGCATAGCGCGTTGGTAAGTATTAAGCTGCCCCGGCTCAGACAATCGCACCCGAATGTCGACTACCTGTGGCTCATGAATAGGCTGGCCGATACGGCTGACGAGATAACATTGCGCCTCTTGCAACGCGGGGATTTCCTGCACCAGGGTCGCGCATATACGTTGCGCCAGGATATTGTAAAGTTTGCCCACATGGGTGACTGGATTTTTACCTGCAGCCGCTTCCATATTCATCGGCCGATAAGGGGTAATCAAACCGTTGCTACGGTTTCCCCTGCCCACCTCACCGTCGTCCCCAGCTTCCGCGGACGTGCCGGTCACTGTGAGATAGATGCTGCCCGACTCGATACTGTCTGCCGCATTGATGGAAATACTGATCGACTTATCGGTGTAGCGTTGCGCCTCATCCAGGGCCAACGAGGCCAGATGTTGTTTTTTCGCCCTATAATCATCAATGCTTGCAATATGGCGATCAATAAAGGCACAGCCAATAGTTAGGGCAATGACCTCCCCCTCCCTGACCGCCATGATCTTTATGTCTTCGCCGATCTCAGGATAATGTTCTTTGGTAGTGGCAGCATTCAGATACTGCTCAACACCCAACACCATCTTTTCAAGCTCGTCCAGGGGCGCGTACCCCACACCACAGGAGGTATCATTCGCCAGTGCCACACCGGTTTCTTTTTGTCGCAGGTATAAGTCAACAAGCTCGCTGGAACCTGGGCGAATCAGCGGGTGAAATTTTACATGCTGGTCAATATCCAACGCATGCATATGCTGTTTTAACCAATGCCGGCTGGCTTCCACTGCTATCTCGTCAACAGGGATCATTTTGCCCATGAATTCACAAGTGGCGCGCCCAGCCAAAAACAGTTCCATCGGGGCCAATACAACGCCGCCATTAAAGGCCGGCTGCGATGCCCCACCCCACAATAATGCTTTGTCGACATTGTGATGCAAAATCAAGCCGAAATGGTCGATATAATAACGGCATAATGCCGTGCTTATGGTTTCTGCTAATGCATCGCATAAAGTGTCCGGATGACATGTTCCTTTGCGCTCCACCATCTCTACAGAGGCCGTTGACGGGGGTGGCGATAATAGTGGTGTGATGGCAATAGTAAACATTCTGCTATTTTCCTTTATCTCATATATTGTACCAGTTCATTAACCGATGGCAGCACGCCAAGCGCTACCAATAAAACTATCAGAAATGTGTACAGCAGGGTGATTACAAGACTGTTTTTCCATAAAACACCCGCCTGTTGTTTTCCTGTCAACATTGTCCCGGCTCGGTGCAGCAATATAAAACCCAGAAGATTGCTAAGCCAGTAACCCACTACAAAGGCCGGCAAATAGAGCGGCTCATAGAGCAGCGAAAAAGGCAGCGCAAACACATAGGCCAAAGGCACATTCACAAACAAATCATTCCACCATGATAGTGGTGAAAGAAGATAGCCAACAACCGCAACAATCCCGATACAAAAATGCGATTTCATTAGCCACATAGGCCCCATGCCTCTAACTCCAATCACCGCACACCATGGAGTAAAACCATTAAGCCAGAACATCGGGATACGGCTTTTGTGCTTTCGTGCATATCCAACCGCCTCTATCCCCCTACTTTTGCCATGATGGTATTCACTTATCAAATTACCTTTGAAATTTCAGCCCCTGCCGCAAAAAAAACACTATTATTAGAGATATCCTTGTATTAACAATCACAATAGCAATTTTATGGAGCCTTCATATGAAGGATAGCGCATGTATAGCCTTCCTGCAGTGGGCTTTACCCCAATTACGCCTGCGCTGGCCGGGTTTTCGCAAAGTCTATGGACAAGTGCGCAACCGTCTAAGCCATCGCCTCACAGAATTGCAACTCACCGACCTGGACGCGTATCGCGAATATCTTGCAGGACATGCCGATGAGTGGCCTGTGCTTGATCAAATGTGCCGCATCACTGTCACACGCTTTTATCGCGACAAACGGGTGTTTCAATTGATCGGTGATGTTGTGTTGCCTGCATTGGCGGACTCGGCCATGGCCAGGGAGGAACACGAGATTCGTTGCTGGAGCGCGGGTTGCGCCGCAGGCGAAGAGGCATACACTCTGGCATTAGTCTGGCGCTGGCGGGTTTGCACACAATACCCCGGCATTGAACTAAAGATTATTGCCACCGACATTGACCCCCACCTGCTCCAGCGTGCCCAAAACGCCTGTTATCCCTGGAGTAGCGTTAAAGCCTTGCCGGAGGCGTGGCGTGATCAGGCCTTTGATAGACAAGCTAATGAGTTTTGTCTTCAACCATGTTACCGTAACAACATAAGTTTTATACAACAGGATATCCGCCAAGCCATGCCTGAACCGATGTTCCACATGATCTTTTGTCGTAACCTTGCATTCACCTATTTTGAGCCACGCTTACAGCACAAGATCCTGACTGATCTTGGTCGACACCTTAGCCCCGGCGGCGTGCTGCTCACCGGCGTGCACGAGAACCTGCCCGACGAAGGACGAGGTTTTGAGCGCTGGTTTCAGCGTTTGCCGATTTTTCGCAAATCGAATATGGGACTAATATCATGACCAACAATATTCCCTCAGAGTTTTAATCATTGATGATGTCAGCGATACAAGTGAATGTTTCTCCCGCCGATCTTATCTAATTTTTTAATCGCGAAATGTTGAAAACGATCTAGGAGCCTGTCCGAGAATGGAAGCCGTCACGAGGGAAGTTCATTTTAGTGCAGTTTTTTCGATCGTTTGAGGTTAATAGCCATAGCTATTCGCCGAAAAGGATCGGGGAAAGTGTGCAAAATGAGCTTTTTGCAGTAGGCTTTCCATTCTCGGACAGGCTCCTAGTAACGCTAAACAGCAATCCAAACAACTACAACAACCCCAGCTCCAACTTTGCCGCATCGGTGATCCGTTCCTGACTCCATGGTGGATCCCACACAAGATCAATTATTACATCCTTAACTCCCGCGACCATTCGAACCCGGTTGGCGACAATTTCCGGAAAACTTTGCGCCACCGGGCAAGCTGGTGTGGTCAGGGTCATTCGGATTGTCACGTGGCCGCGTTGGTCGATATTGAGATCATAGATCAAACCCAAGTCGTAGATATTCACCGGAATTTCTGGATCATAGATCTCTTTGAGGGCGTTGATTATTTCTGTCCTGAGTCGGTCTTGCTGTAGCGTCTCTGGCGTTTTCTGTTCTTTTAACTTATCTGCTGAGCGCTCTAGCTGATTGTTGCTGAATATTTTCTCAAACATAGTCACCTTCTTATTCGGTCGTGACCGGTTCATCAGTTTGATGCAAGGCTGCCTGTAAGGTATGCCATGCCAGCGTGGCACACTTAACCCGCATCGGATAAATACGAACCCCTTGCAATACTTTAAGTTTGCCAACATCTGATACATTCGCTGGAGACTGCTCGGTAGTCAACAGTTCATGCATTTTATTGAATAACTGTTCTGCTTCTTCCACCTGTTTACCCTTCAGGGCCTCGGTCATTAAGGATGCAGAGGCGATTGAAATAGCACAGCCGTGGCCATCAAAGCCAAGGTCCTCAATCACACCGTTTTCCACAGTCAAATAGAGAGTCAGTTCATCTCCACATATTGGATTGTAACCATGTGCACAACGATTTGCCCCAGTAGGTTTATGTTGGTAATTATGTGGATGACGATTGTGATCGAGGATGGTTTCTTGGTAGAGCTCCCTAAGCATATTGTTCATGCCAGCAACGCCTTTGCTTTTTCTAAACCTTGGACAAGGCGATCAATCTCATCAGTGGTGTTATACAAGGCGAATGAGGCTCGGGTGGTCGCTATTACGCCCAAGTATTTAATCAGTGGCATGGCGCAGTGATGTCCGGCACGTACTGCTATGCCCAGTTGATCCAGCACTGTAGCAATATCATGCGGGTGTATACCATCAATGACGAATGAAACAATACTGGACTTGGCTTTCGCTTGGCCGGTAATCCTCAATCCTTTGATTTCTGCTAATGCTTCACTCGCGTAGTCCAACAATCTATCTTCATGTGCGGCGATAAATTGCATTCCGATTTCATTGAGATAATCAATGGCTGCGCCCAAACCAATGGCACCGGCAATATGCGGGGTACCCGCCTCGAACTTATGGGGCAGCTCGGCATAAGTGCTTTTTTCAAAGCTGACTGTCTGTATCATCTGGCCGCCACCATGATACGGAGGCATGTCTTCGAGCAGCTCACGTTTACCATACAGTATGCCAATGCCGCTTGGGCCATACATCTTATGTCCAGAAAAAGCATAGAAATCGCAGTCTAATGCCTGAACATCAAGTGTTAGATGTGGGACTGCTTGAGCACCATCCACCAACACTGCGATGCCATGCTTATGCGCTAAAGTTATGATATCCACGATTGGGTTGATAGTTCCTAACACATTGGAAATATGGGTCAGCGCTAGCAGCCGGCTACGATCATTCAAGCATGAAATCATTTGCTCCATATCAAGCTCACCAACTTCATTGATAGCTACGACTTTAAGTTTTGCGCCAGTCTGTTCGCAGACCAATTGCCATGGCACTATATTGGAATGATGTTCCATGGCTGTAATGATAATTTCATCCCCTGGCTGCAGTAGCGGACGCGCATAACTTTGCGCAACTAAATTGATCGCTTCCGTGGTGCCACGCACAAAGATAATTTCTTTTTCACTCGCGGCATTAATGAACGTTTGAACCTTATGGCGGGCTGCTTCAAAGGCAGCGGTGGAACGTTCACTCAGGGCATGGATGCCACGGTGTACATTGGCATAGTCGTGACGATAGCAGTGGTCGATTGCGCTGATAACAGCTAATGGTTTTTGACTGCTGGCAGCATTATCTAAGTAAGCCAATGGGTAACCATTGATCATTTGATCCAGGATAGGGAAATCTCGTCGAATCTGTTGTACAGGAAACGAAGTCTCTGCCATTGGGTGAAAATTCATTTCAACAACGCCTGCAATCCATCACCACCGGGTAAGTGTTTTAATAATAATTCATGGGTTGCTTTTTTTAAAGGTTCCAGCGGACACTGTTGGATAATTTGACTGGCAAACGCAAATAGCATCAGGTTACGCGACGTTGCCTCATCAATGCCGCGTGAACGCAGATAAAATAATACATCCTCATCGAGCTGACCAATAGTTGCACCATGTGAACATTTCACATCATCTGCAAAAATCTCTAATTGCGGTTTAGTATCAATCTCGGCACCTCGAGATAACAAAAGATTGTTGCTAGTGACTTTCGCATCACTCAGTTGCGCATCGGGGTGGACTTTGACCTTGCCATCAAACACTCCATGGCCGTTATCATCTGCAATGCCGCGATAGGTCTCACGACTGGTGCAGGCAGGCGCACGATGATCAATTTGGGTTTGCATATCTAGATGCTGTTTGCCTTGGGCAAGAAATAAACCATTGAGCAGGCACGATGCTTGTTCACCATTGAGGTTTAGCTTGAGTTCGTTACGCATTAGTTGGGAGCCGAATGCGAACAAGTGATTTTGGTAATGGCTCGCTTGGTCCTGTTCGACTTGAGTAACAGAGAGATGTATGCCTGCTTGTCCCTCCAGCTGTAACTTATGATGTTCTAGTTGCGCACCGGCGCCCAACTGAATATGGGTTTGAATATTATTAGTATAAGATTGTTCACCCAACACGACATGTGACTCAACCACATGAGCATGGCTGTTAGGACCCATGATAATGGTATTGTGCGTGTAACTAGCCGATTTATCTTCAGCGGTACTGATATATTGCAGGTGAATAGGTTTTACGAGCTGGACATCAGCTAAAATATTGATTGTTGCACCATCAAAAACAAAAGCATTATTCAAGGCATGCACAACATTTGGTGCTTGTCTGGTATTTTGGAACATCGGAGGCGGCCGGTCAGTTTTTCTGTTAAATAAGCTTGATAGCTCGTTAATCAACACGCCTGGTGGCAACGAATCGATATCAGACAATATTCTATTAAAATGGCCATCTACAAATAGAAGTTTGTTTGCATCAAGTGAGGCAAGTGGTAACTTTTTCCATTCTTCATCACTAATGCTTGCTTGTCGAATAGGTGCTGGATAATAGGTGTCTTTTTCAAGCGCCTGTAGCCGAGTATATTTCCATGCCTCCTGCTTACGCGTTGGAAACCCCAGCTCTTCGAGCCGCAGTAATGCAGCCTCGCGCATTGCTCTTACCCAAGCAATGTTACTACCCGGCAACTGATCTGCAAGCTGGTGGTAAAGCGTCTGATAGTTTTCCACGGCATTCATTGCACCACACCTGCAGAGACACCTGCATGCACATCTTCAGACTGAGTAACCCAAGCATAACCTTTCTCTTCCAAGGCTTCCGCTAAGTCTGGGCCGCCAGATTTGACGATACGCCCGCTAGACAAGACGTGCACAAAATCAGGTTTAATATAATCTAACAGTCGCTGATAATGTGTCACTATCACAATGGCGCGCTCTTCACTGCGCAAAGCATTAACGCCGTTAGCCACTACTCTCAAGGCATCAATATCCAGGCCGGAGTCAATTTCATCAAGAATTGCCAACTGTGGCTCCAGGACACTCATTTGCAGGATTTCATTACGTTTCTTTTCACCGCCGGAGAAACCTTCATTGACATTGCGGTATAGTAGGTCACTACTGATACCGAGCTCGGCCATACGCTCATTGACCAGCTCAAGAAAATCCATCGCATCCAATTCCGGCTGGCCCCTCTCTTTACGGATAGCATTCACCGCTGCTTTGAGAAGATAGATATTGGACACCCCAGGGATTTCCACCGGATATTGAAAAGCGAGAAACAGTCCATGACGTGCTCTCTCTTCTGGTGACATCACCAAAAGATCCTTTCCCTGGTAGAGAATTTCGCCTTGTGTTACGTCAAAGCCGGGGCGGCCTACCAACACATGGGCAAGGGTGCTTTTACCCGAGGCGTTAGGCCCCATGATGGCATGTACCTCGCCTCTATTGATACTTAGGTCGATGCCTTGTAGGATGGGTTGATCGTCTACGTTTGCATGAAGGTTGGATATTTGTAATAAACTATTTTTACTCATTATCCAACACTCCCTTCTAAGCTAACACCTAGTAATTTTTGAGCTTCAACCGCGAACTCCATCGGCAATTCCTTGAAAACCTGTTTGCAAAAACCGTTAACAATCATTGTAACCGCATCCTCTGGTGAGAGGCCGCGTTGCTGACAGTAAAACAGTTGATCCTCACCGATCTTCGACGTCGAAGCCTCATGTTCGACTTTCGCCGTGGGGTTTCTCACTTCAATATATGGGAAAGTGTGCGCGCCACAGCGATCGCCAATCAACAGCGAATCGCATTGCGTATAGTTACGGGCGTTCTCTGCACCTTGGTGAACCTGCACCAGTCCGCGATAGGCATTCTGTCCCTGAGCGGCCGAGATACCCTTGGAAATAATGGTGCTGCGAGTGTCCTTGCCCACATGGATCATCTTAGTACCAGTGTCAGCTTGCTGATAGTTATTGGTTAGTGCTACAGAGTAAAACTCACCAACTGAATTGTCGCCTTTCAAAATGCAGCTAGGATATTTCCAGGTAATCGCCGAGCCAGTCTCAACTTGCGTCCAGGATATTTTTGAATTACGACCTTTGCAAAGACCACGTTTGGTGACGAAGTTATAGATTCCGCCGCGCCCTTCAGCATCTCCCGGATACCAGTTTTGTACTGTGGAGTATTTAATTTGCGCATCGTCCAGCGCAACCAACTCAACTACCGCAGCGTGTAACTGGTTTTCATCACGCATTGGAGCGGTACAGCCCTCAAGGTAACTGACATAACTGCCCTCTTCGGCAATGATCAGCGTGCGCTCGAACTGGCCTGTCATCGCGGCATTAATCCGAAAGTAAGTGGACAACTCCATCGGGCAACGTACCCCTTTTGGCACATAAACGAATGAGCCGTCACTGAACACTGCCGCATTCAGTGCGGCATAAAAGTTGTCGCGTTTCGATACCACCGAGCCAAGATAACGTTTTACCAATTCCGTATGATTTTGCACCGCCTCGGAAAAAGAACAAAAGATGATACCCATCTCAGCCAACTTGTCCTTAAAGGTAGTCGCTACCGAGACGCTATCAAAAACTGCATCCACAGCGACCCCAGCGAGGATTTTCTGTTCATCTAAAGGGATGCCTAATTTCTCATAGGTACGCAACAGCTCAGGATCCACATCATCCAGACCTTCCAGCCGTTTCTGTGTTTTGGGGGCAGAGAAATAACTGATTGCCTGAAAATCAATCGCCGGATACTTGACGTGAGCCCATTGTGGCACAACCATTTTCATCCAATGACGATAGGCATCAAGACGCCATTCAGTCAGAAATTCAGGTTCATTTTTCTTGGCTGAAATGGCCCGAATGACACCCTCATTCAAGCCTGGCGGCAAGGTATCGCTTTCAATGTCTGTCACGAAGCCAGCCGGATATTCCCGGTTCACCAATTCCTCGATATTCGGCATGCCTATGCTCATATGCCCACCTTCTGAAGCCAAATAATTAACCCGCATGTTGGCATTAAAGTATAGTACTGGTGGCGGTAATAACAACCATGCAGATACTAGTTTATTATGGCCTAAAACTTTTATCGCAAGATCATAGAACTTAGATAGGCAGGAGCCTGCCCGAGAATGGGAGCCGTAGCGAGGGAAAGTTATTTTAGAGCAGTTTTTTCGTTCATTTGAGGCGAATAGTCATTCTATTCAACGAAAATGAACGGAAAAAATGGTCAAAATAAATTTTCCGCAGTAGGTTCTCCATTCTCGGACAGGCTCCTAGCAGTCTGCCCGAGAATGGAAGCTTATCTTGTTACATAAACACCAATTTTCAATGGCTCACATAACAGACATTAAAGCCATTCCGCTTTAAATTGAGTGATCTCTATATTCGTATTTTCTTCACATAGTTGCTTAATGTGGGAAATTTCTTTTTCCAGATATTGTTTATCATTACTCAACATAGATATGCCAATGGCTGATCGTTGCCATTTATCCTGGTAGGCAATCTCCGCTATTGACGCGTTGAATTTTGCTCTCAATCGATCTTGTAAACTTTTAATGACACTTCGCTTCGATTTCAACGATTCAGCATGTGGAATAAAAATCTCGATAATAAGCAAAACAACATGTATTGACTGATTATTCATTTATATTTAGAACACCATATAATACTTAGGAACCGAACTTAAAATCAAACTACTTTACAATTGTATAACAAATTCCTATCCCTTGTTGGCAACCAAGGCATGTACTACACTTTTAAATAAGATCGATGTTCCCACGGCGGCCAACCGTTGCGCTGCCAACCAAGCTTATAAGGAGAAATAGCATGGCAATCGTAAAAGTCATCGAGGTCTTGGCGCAGTCTGACAAGAACTGGGAAGATGCCGCGCGCATCGCGGTGGTGGAGGCCTCCAAGTCTGTGCGCAATATCAAGTCCATCTACATCAAAGAGATGCAAGGCAAGGTGGAAGGCGACAAAATCACCCAGTTTCGCATCACCGCTAACATATCGTTCTTGATCGAACCCGACTGATTCACCTGCCGCGTTTAAAAATCAATAACCCGAGCTAGAAGTGACCGCGTCCTTTTGTTACAAACAAGGCTTTATTGATTGGTGATGCCAGCGGCAACTACTCGAGACAATCGGTCAGCAGGCTAGCTTGTCATTGTGGTCGCGCGACGAGATACAGTATTATCCCCCGGGTCAAACTGGCGTGAGGCTGCACGGACTGCAGCGATGATGGAAAAAGATGATATGTTAAATATCGACGGCGCCATGGGCGAAGGTGGTGGCCAGATCCTGCGTTCGGCCCTGGCCCTGTCTCTCTGCTTGGGACAACCGTTTCACATTTCCAATATCCGTGCCACCAGACGGCGGCCGGGGCTGATGCCGCAACATCTTGTCGCCGTCAAAGCCGCTGCGGTCATAGGCGAAGCTGAGGTGCAGGGAGCAACACAAGGCTCACGTGAGCTGGAGTTTATTCCGCATGGCACCAAACCAGGGGATTATCATTTTGACATTGGTACCGCTGGCAGCACCACCCTGGTGTTGCAGACAATCTTGCCGGCACTGCTGACAGCCGCTGCGCCTTCACGTATCAGTTTGCAAGGTGGCACCCACAACCCTCTCGCCCCGCCCTTTGATTTTTTCGAACGTGCCTTTGTGCCACTGATCAATCGCATGGGACCACGCCTGCAGGCCCACCTGAAGAGGCCCGGCTTCTATCCCGTTGGCGGTGGCGTTGTCGAGGTGTCGATAGAGCCTGCACCGACGTTACAAACTTTGACGCTGCTGCAGCGTGGTCCGATCCTATCTCAACACGCCTGGGCCATGGTTTCCCGTTTGCCTGCGCACATTGCCCAACGTGAGCTGAAAGTGCTTGGCGACCAGCTCGGCCTGCCCAGCAAGACTCTTGAAGTGCGCCAAGTCGAGGCCAAAGGGCCTGGCAATGCAGTAACGTTAATGATTGAAAGCGAACACGTGACCGAGGTCTTTGTCGGCATTGGTGAACGCGGTGTCACGGCAGAAACCGTCGCGGAAGGTGTAGTCACGGCTGTGCGTCGTTATCTTGCCGCCGAGGTGCCCGTAGGTGAGTATCTGGCGGATCAACTGCTGTTGCCACTAGCCCTGGCCGGCAGCGGTAGTTTTGTCACACTACGCCCCAGCCGACACACCACCACGAATATAAAGGTAGTAGAACTATTCACCGGTATACGGCTGGCCTGTGATGAGCTGGGGCATGACCGCTGGCGCATCAGTTGCTAATGCAGCTTTTGCTGCTATTAAGGCCAAAATGCCAACGGCAGTGCCGCCCACATCGATGTCACCGTCGCCCAGCCGATAGCACTGCTCGAATTCAACATGAGCAATGAGTGCTCTCACTCACCACTCTTTAATCCTGCTAACCCAATAATGTCTCGCATACTGTCTCACGATATTCAGCGACAAATTGCAGGGTTCTCAGCAGCGGCCATTGTTCGGGAATCGGATTCGACATAATGCTTTGGGGTGCTAATTGGGCGAAAATTTCTCCTAACAATTCGGGCATCAGCACGATTCTGGCACCGGCGATACCGGGTCGGCGATCCTTGTCGACAGAAACCAGTACTGCAATCTGATCAATGCCCGCGGTTGGCTGACAGACAAACATTCGATGCAAATATTTTTTTCCTGCAGCAAACTTTAGTCGGAAATGCTCCTCTCTCTGCTTCCAGTCGAGAAGGTCCATGCATGGTTCAATATGGACTAAGTGGTTTTTCGTAGGATGAAAGGCAACCAAATCAAGTTCGCACTCGTAGCTACCGTTGTCTTCTAGCCCCACCCATAGGTCACGACGTACAAAGTAACCTTGGTACTCGTACCATTCAGCGAGAAGCTGTTCCAAATATTCCATCATTGCCTTTTCTTATACCCTTTACTTAATCTATTCTATTAACCACGAAATGCACGAAGAACACAAAGAACACGAAGTACAGCTAAGGAGCATCATCGTTTCGATATCAACTTTTAAGCTTGTCGAGTCTAGTATCTTTTTACAATAAATTTAAAATCTTCGTGTACTTCGTGTTCTCTCGGCTTTGGCTTCCTGCGTCGCCCTAACTCCTGCATCCGTGCAATCGTGTGGTGAATAGTTATCCCTTTACAGTAATTGTAGACCAGAAGGGCAACACGTGCTGTTCTTCAGCGATGCGGACCAGTTCTGGACAGACTGTGGGGATGGCGCGAGGATGGCGGAGGATTCAACGCTTCTTGAAGCTGGTCGAAACTCATGTTGCTATTGATGAAGTATATCAAATCGTGAAGCACACAACCGCACAAGGCCTTTACAACTACACCAAGTGTGCTCGCAAGGTGTACTTGAACGCCAACGGTAATCCCGCCGAACAGGCCAAGGTCAATCCGTTTGTGGAGCTGCTTGTCTGAATCCAAAGAACAGTACGAGGTTCACGGTTAGCCTGCATGCCATACCATACAATAAGGTGTGAAATTCTGAACTCAATCTGACAGATCGACAATCTAGATGCAATCTCACCTGACAATCCAAGCATTGATAGCAGTCATTCAGAATCAGGTTGTGATCGACCCATTACTGACGTTCAATTTAAGATTATGAAATTTTAAATATTCCTAACAGCGAACATTCAAATTAAAATTTCGATATAGTGGAATTTTTATTTTTGGCGTTAAAGTAAAAAAACTATTAACGTCAGGAATTAGCCACGAGCAGACACTGAAGTTAAAACTAGGAGCTACTTTGAAGCACGAATTGCCGACATTTAATTTTGTAATGCAAATTACATTT
>CALZHW010000059.1:1550-21140 GCA_945787125.1 uncultured Ectothiorhodospiraceae bacterium | reverse complement strand
TAAGACTGAAAAATTTGCCCAGCATGATGTTAAGCAAGTTTTTGATGATTTAAACACCATTGAGGATTTATTATTTGACTCCATTAATCAGGTGGCAACGCGCAGTAGCGACCTGGCGAGTGATACCTTACACGAACTTTCTGAACACTTTAAAAAATCAGGAACAGAGGTCGGTAAAACGTCGTTAGAAGCCATTCGATCGTTGACCTCTGCAATCGAGGCCAGTGGTAAGCAAGGACTTAATGAGGTTTCACACTCCTCTAAGGATTTAGCCTCGAAAATGGCACAAGTGGCGAGCGGTATTCTCGCTGGCATGTCTGAAGCCATTAAACCCAAAGATAAACCTTAAACGTAAAAGGCTGTATCGTGATTCGCGAAACGTTGAGTGCCGCACGTGATCTCGGGCGCATGCATGAGATCGCAATGGTTCTCATTCGCTGGGGATTTGGTGACCTCGTTCGCCGTCTGGGCATGAGTCATGCGCTGGAAAAAGCGGGAAAAGCGCTTAATTGGAAAAATGCAATCCAGTTAGCCGATGCGACTCCACCAGAGCGGATTCGTAGCGTAATGGAAGAGCTTGGGCCTACTTTTGTGAAGCTGGGACAGATGTTGGCCACTCGCGTTGATATGTTTTCCGACGAATGGATTGCAGAATTCGAGAAGTTGCAGGATCAGGTGCCGGCCTTGCCGTATGCTGAAATCTTACCGATTATTGAGCAGGAGTTAGGTCAGTCACCGGCAGAAGTGTTTTCCTGGATTGATGAAAAAGCGTTCGCTGCAGCATCCATTGCTCAAGTGCATCGTGCCAACCTGAAAACAGGCGAACGTGTCATTCTTAAAATTCGTCGTCCTCATATTCGCAAAAAAATAGACGCTGATCTGCGCTTGATGATACGCATGGCGGAGATAGCTGAAAATAGTGCTCCCGAATTAAAACGCTTTAAACCCACTGAAGTGGTACGCCAATTTACATTATCTTTGCGCCGTGAACTCGATTTGGAAGGCGAATGCCGTCATGCAGAACGCATTGCAGATTCATTGAAAGATAATGCTAATATTATTATTCCTGAGGTTTACTGGCAATGGACCAGCGCAAAAATGAATGTGCAGGAATTTATTGATGGGTTAAAAGGAACTGAACTAAAAGAAGGTGTAGCACCGGAAATTGACCGGACTAAAGTCGCGCGGTATGGCGCAGAAGCGATGATGCAAATGGTATTTGAGCATGGATATTTTCATGCTGACCCACATTTAGGCAATATTATTTGTTTGCCTGATAATCGGATAGCGTTTATTGATTTTGGCATGGTCGGTCGTCTGTCTGATCAACGACGCGAAGAAATTATTAACTTGTTTTATGCTTTGATGAAGAAAAATCCCCAAGGTGCGGTAGGTGTGCTTTTGGATTGGGTGCCGAATAATCGTATTGATGAACAAGGCTTGAGTCTTGAAATCGATGCATTTCTTGATCATTATCACGGGCGCACGCTTAAACAGCTGAATTTAGCCGCCATGTTGACTGAGCTAACCACTATACTACGTGAACATCAGTTGGTTCTCCCACCTGATTTAGCATTGCTGTTCAAAGCACTTATATCGGTGGATGGTGTGGGTCGTAAACTTGACCCGGATTTTAATATTGTTGATGTGGCATCACCGTTTTTATTGCATATCATTCGGCAGCGATATTATCCGGGAATGATGTTAAAACGCGGTGTCTCGCAAACCACCGACTTAATTGAATTGCTGGCTCAGTTACCGGCAGACCTTAAAGACTTGATGCGCTCTGTTAAACGCGGTGGTCTGCAAATGAATGTGGATTTAACGCGCCTGGATCACTTTGGTCATCAATTGGATAGAGCGGCCAGTCGGATGACCATTGGTTTGGTTATCGCTGCATTGATCGTTGGCACTGCCATTGTCTCATCCATTGATAATCAGCCAAGTGTTTTTGGATTGCCTGCCTGGGGTTTTTTTGGATTTCTAATGGCTGCGTTTATGGGTCTGCTTCTCTTGTTTTCTATTTGGCGAGGAGACAAGTATTGATAATTATTAAAGGATGTACAATTCAATGAAAAAAACCATATTGTTATTATTATTTAGTTTTTCATTCCCATTACACGCAGAAGAGATTGGTGAGGTCAGCACTGTGTTTAAACTATTAGGCGCTAATCACAAGATTGTTGTTGAGGCGTTTGATGACCCTGACATTCCAGGGGCAACCTGCTATTTGAGCCGTGCCAAAAAAGGCGGTATTTCAGGTTCTTTAGGCCTGGCGGAAGACCCTTCTGATGCATCATTAGCCTGTCGTCAAGTTGGGCCAATTGCATTACCAGAGAAAGTCCGTAATGGTAAAATGGACGGGGAAAGAGTTTTCAAGAAAAACACTTCAATCTTATTCAAAACGATGCAAGTAGTTCGTTTTTACGATGAAAAGCGCAAGGTCTTGGTATACCTTACTTATAGTGATAGGGTGATTGAAGGTTCTCCGCAAAACAGTGTTTCAGCTATTCCAATTATGCCTTGGAACTAGGAGCCTGTCCGAGAATGGGTAACCTACTGCGGAAAACCCGTTTTGCACACATTTCCCGATCCTTTTCAGTGAATAGCTACGGCTATTAACTTCAAACGATCGAAAAATCTGTACGGACCGGTTTTCCCTCGTAACGGTTTCCATTCTAATAACTCAAGTTTCGGAGTTCAAACTATTTCCCGTAATCAGCGCTCGTGGTGGCAAGGCCTTATCGAGAGTGTTGGCAGCAGGGATGCTGCCATCAAGCCTACATGGACGTATTCACGGCGTCTCTCGGTAAGGTTTTGCCGCCACGGGCGCTGGAAGGTGGCACATTTGCAACTTTGAACACCGAAACTTGAGTAAAAACAACTTTTTTAACGCTTCTTAATTGGATTACGTTTACTGTAGATGATGAATTTAAAAAATTTCAACCAAGGTTTAATGGCTTTCATTGCTGAATCGCCAACGCCTTTTCATGCGACACACTCATTATCGACTATATTAACGCAGCATGGTTTTACTGAACTCAATGAAGCCCAGGCGTGGGACTTGCTGCCTGACGGTAAATATTTTGTTATAAAAAATCGATCGTCAATTGTCGCTTTCACGTTGAATGGCGCTGATCCCATCGAGCAGGGTTTTCGTATGGTAGGTGCGCATACTGATAGCCCGTGTTTAAAAGTGAAACCGGTACCTGTCATCAGTAAAAAAAGTTACTTTCAACTTGGCGTCGAAGTATATGGTGGTGTTTTATTGAATCCCTGGTTTGATCGAGATTTATCGATTGCCGGTCGGGTGAATTATCGCGCTAAAGATGGTGGCTTAAAAGAGACTTTAGTGGATTTTGAACGCCCTGTAGCCGTTATTCCTAGTCTCGCGATTCACTTAAATCGTGAGGCGAATTCTGGGCAGGAAATTAATCGTCAAAAACACATATTACCCATCATCGGACAAGTCGGGGAAGATGTAGAAAACTTTGCTGAATGGTTGCGTAAAGTTATTCTGGAAAAACAGCCGGCCCTGGATGTGGCAGAAATTTTGGACTATGAATTGTTTTTTTATGACGTACAAAAACCGGCCTATGTCGGCTTTTATAATGATTTCATTGCCAGTGCTCGATTAGATAATTTATTAAGTTGTTACGTCGGTGTTATGGCATTGGTGCATGGGCAATCCAGTTTGCCACAACTGTTGGTATGTAATGATCATGAAGAAGTTGGTAGTAATTCGGCATGTGGGGCGCAAGGCCCATTTTTAAAATCAGTAATTGAACGAGTGGTAGGAACCGGTGAAAACTTTGCTCGTTGTATTCACCAGTCTATGATGGTATCTGCGGATAACGCACACGGCATACACCCGAACTATGCAGAAATGCATGATGATAATCATGATCCGGTGTTAAATCATGGGCCAGTGATTAAATTAAACTCAAATCAAAATTATGCCACCAATAGTGAAACCAGCGCTTTGTTTCGCACTATTTGCAAAGACGAAAATATACCGGTGCAGACCTTTGTGATGCGCAGTGATTTAGCCTGTGGTAGCACTATTGGGCCAATAACTGCCGCTGAATTGGGTGTTAAAACTATTGATGTTGGTGTGCCCACCTTTGCAATGCATTCCATCCGTGAGCTGGCGGGTGATAAAGATGCCCATATGTTGGCGCAAGCATTAACGAAGTTTTATCAAACACGTTGCTTAGGATAGTATTTTCTGTCGCCTATTTTAGATTTTCCACTTTGTAGCAAGAGCAGTATTCAGGTTATTCAATGTCATTAATTAAATTAGAAAATGTTTCCCTGGCCTTTGGTCATCACCATCTTTTGCGCCATAGCAATTTGGCTATAGAGCACAAACAACGTGTGTGTTTAGTTGGGCGTAATGGTACCGGTAAATCAAGTTTGCTTCGGCTGATCAACAAAGAAATGCTGCCGGATGAGGGCAGTATTAATTGTCAGGATGGTACGGTCATTGCCAAATTAGATCAGGAAGTACCGCAAGACAGAGATATCAGCGTCTACAATTTTATCGTTGAAGGGGTGGGTGAATTATCTGGGTTATTGGCTCGCTATCATGAAGCTTTGCTTGAATCAGAAAAGAACGATCATGATGAGGCTTCATTGAATGTCTTGTTTGAGGTTCAGCATGAGTTGGATACTAAACAAGGCTGGGACTTTCATCGAAATGTAGAAAACATGATCGATAGACTGGAGCTGCCCGCCGATAAATTAATTAGTGAGCTCTCGGGTGGCTGGCGTCGCCGCGCATTACTGGCACAGGCATTAGTATGCGCACCGGATTTATTGTTACTTGATGAGCCAACCAATCATTTGGATATTGAAGCCATTATGTGGTTGGAAGATTTTCTGCTGAATACTCAAGTATCATTGATTTTTATAAGCCATGATCGACGTTTTATAAAACGTCTAGCGACGGATATTGTTGATTTAGATCGCGGTAAATTGACCCTTTACCCTGGCAACTTCGAAAAATACCTTGAGTTAAAAGAAAAAAATCTGGAAATTGAAGCGCAGCAAAGTGCCTTGTTTGATAAAAATCTAGCGAAAGAAGAAGTCTGGGTAAGGCAGGGAATTAAAGCTCGACGTACCCGTAACGAGGGCAGAGTGCGGCGATTAAAGGATTTACGTAATGAAAGATCTGAACGTAGAGACAAATTGTCCACTGCTGATTTTAGTGCGGTCGCTTCATCAGATGCGTCTGGCAAGATGGTATTTGAAGCTGAGCATGTGAATTATTCCTATGGAGAGCAGCATTTAATTACAGACTTTTCCTGCCGGGTCATACGCGGTGACAGAATAGGGCTGCTGGGTGTCAATGGTAGCGGCAAAACGTCTTTACTTAAGTTGTTACTCGGCGAGTACGAGCCAGATAGCGGGCAGATTAAGCGTGGCAGCAAGCAAGAGATCGCGTATTTTGATCAGCAGCGGGCGTTATTAGACCCTGAAAAAACTTTGATAGATAATGTTGCTGGTGGCAGTGATATGCTTACCATCAACGGTAAAACCCGGCACGTGATTAGTTATTTAAAAGATTTTCTGTTTGAGCCAGAACGTATGCGCTCGCCGGTTAAAACCCTCTCCGGTGGAGAAACCAACCGCTTAATGCTGGCTAAGCTGTTTACTCGTTCTGCCAATATATTGATTCTCGATGAACCTACCAACGATCTAGACATGGAAACCCTGGAATTGCTGGAAGACATGTTAATAGAATTTGATGGTACGATTCTAATCGTCAGTCATGACCGGGATTTTCTCGATAACGTCGTCACCAGTACCTGGGTTTTTGAAGGTGAGGGAAAGATTTCTGAATATGTCGGTGGTTATGCTGATTATATGCATTATTTGCAAAACCATAAAAATAAGCCACAAACCAATACCGATATTGCAAAGGAAAAACCCCAGGCCAAAGCTGTTACGGCTAAGTCCCCAGAGAGTAAAAAAACCAAAAAACTCAGTTATAAAGAACAGCAAGAATTGGAAAAATTGCCGGTAGAAATTGAAAAAATGGAAGCAGAGCAAGCGGCATTACATAAGCTGATGGCATCGACCGAATATTACCAATTTGTCGTTGACGAGCAGCAAAAAAAGCAAACTCGATTAGCTGAAATAGAGGCTTGGTTAAAAGACGCCTATGTTCGCTGGGAAAAGTTAGACCAATAAATCTACCTCGGCGTGCTACCTTTCACCACGCAGTGGCAACTCACATAGGGTGCATTCCATGCACCCTATGTGGCCAAGGCGCCTATTTCTTCTTTATTCCCCACATCATTACACACGAATTTTTAACCTAATCTAGGTTTAATCAACGTATTTCATCTTGAGTTTCTCAATCTCTCCAGTTCGGCTTAAATTGCCTCGGCAAATCTTAATATTTTATTAATACCAACAGGCATACATTGTCAGCTATGGCAACAGGACATTGGTTCTTGAGTCATTACTTATAGTTCAAGTTTCGGAGTTCAAATATCTGTCTCGTAATCAACACTCGTAGTGGCAAGGCCTTATCGAGAGTGTTGGCAGCATGGATGCTGCCGTCAAGCCTATATGGACGTATTCACGGCGTCTCTCGGTAAGGTTTTGCCGCTAACGGGTGCTGGAAGGTGGCATTTTTGTAACTTTGAACTCCGAAACTTGAGTTATATAGTTAAATTGCTGACGCTCCCCTGGAGATATTGATGAATAAATCGGTTGTTGTGCCTTTTTTAACGTTCGGGTTATCTCTTTCAGCGGGCACAAGTGTCGCGTTGGCCGATTTTGAAAAATATTCACTTGATGACCGGCAACAAAAATCAGGTTTGAGCGGATATGTACAGCTTTTGATGGGAGGTTATACCATAAAAGGACTGAATAGCATTGAAGTTGATAACCATCGTATTGAAACACTTGATGCTCGGCCCAAACGTTACAGCGAAGAGTTTCTTCTGCCACTTGGGCAGGTCAACTATAACTTCTCTCAAAGCCAGACCAAATTGTTTATTGGTACCTTGGAAAACGATGTTATTAACAGCGGAGCATTCATTGAGATTGGCGTTAGCCATAGGCTTTCTGACGAAACTATTTTGACAGCATCCTACGGACCCAAATTTCCAGGGCTTTCTAATGAAGTCTGGCAGGATCCTTATCTGACCGGCCAAAAGCGTGAACGAACTGACGCTACCTTGGAAACATTTAATCTTTCTGCTGAGTATATCTTTGGATCGCCTTGGTCGATTGATTATGGTTATGGTGAGCAATCTATCAGGGCCGATCGAGCTGGAGAGTCGCTGAATTCCCGATTGACTTCGGCAGAAATTAAAGAGCTTCAGCGTAGCAAAAAATATCACCATACTAAACTTTCACTGACTTTGCCGTTGACGGATCATTGGTATTTTATTTCCGGTGTCAGCTATGACCATACGACTGCAAAAGGCAATGCCAATCGCTCTATCGCCACCGGTATTGAATTAACTTTTTTTTATAAAAAGAGTTACTTTGAATTTTTTACTTATGTGTCTTTATCTGATAACCAATACCACGAATCTAATCCAGTATTTGGTACTAAACGTGAAGATGACAGTCATGAGATTGCTGTCGGCGCCAGTTATCTGAAGCCATTTGGCTGGAAGAATATCAAACTTGATTTAATCATTAGCAAATCTCGCCAGGATTCCAATATCCATTTTTATGATACGCGTGCAGCGTTATTGACGGCCGGCCTGACCTTTCAATTCTAATCATATTGGTTCGTCTAACCAGGTATAAAGATGAAATTTATAAACAAAATAAAATACGGAGTGTTAGTTGCTATGGGAGTTATGCTTTCAGGTTGTGCGATGATGTCAGTGCCGCCAGAAGTCTCACCAGGATCGTTGCCGCTTGCCACGGCTCCGCACTGGAAAGTGCCAGTCAACATTCTGCTATCCAAGCGGATTTTTGAGGTAAAGCAACACGCCGAAATGCAGCAGTACTTGAGGCAGGTGCTCAACAATAATCCCGATTTGAAATCTATTGCAATAACGGCAAAAGCTGCCAATCGTGGTGTTGACATTGCTAGAGCAGAAGCTCTGCCGGATGTGGGCCTGAATTTGTCAGGCATGCGCAGCAAAGATGATTTGACAAAAGAGGTAGCTAACATTGTATCGGTCGGTGCTGATATTAACTGGGCGTTGGATGTCTGGGGCCAGCTTTCAGATGAAGCCGCCGCCGCGCAGCATTCGTCGGATCAAGCCCAATTTGATCTGTTACAAGCCAAACGGGTATTGCTCAGTCAATCGGCACTTGCCTGGGTAGAGCATCGGGGTTACATCCATAACGAAAACCACCTTACCGATCTTAATATGACCCAAACCCAGCTGCTTGATCATTATCAGGAAGCTTATCAAGCAGGTTTGTCGCCATATGAACTTTTTCTGGATGCAAAAAACAGTCAAGGCCGTAGTCAAGTCCAATTGCAGGAAATACAACATGAACGACTAAAGACGCAGCATTTAATGAATATACTGCGCGGTCGTTTCCCTGCCGATGCGGTGGTCGTCACCGACGACACGATATCATTAAAAATGGTCGCATTCACAGAGGAGATTCCGGCAACCGCATTAGTGAATCGTCCCGATATTCAGGCAGCATTTTCGCAAGTGCTGGCCTTTGGTAGATCAGCACGTGCTGCACATAAGGCGCTGCTGCCACAAATCAACCTCACAGGCTCAGCCTTGAAAAGTGGTGCATCCTTAGAAAAAGCGCTACGTGGTGATCTTATCTGGGAATTGATCGGTGGGATAACACAGCCATTGTTTAATGGTGGCCAACTCAAAGCCGTCGCCAGACAAAAATCAGCGGAGGCTGAGGCGTCCTGGTGGCAATACCAGAACACGGTGTTCAAAGCCATGCTTGAAGTGGAAGACGCGTTGGTCAGCGACAATATGTTGGCTCGGCAGCTTGAACAAAAACACGTTGCGTTAAATAACCTGAAACAAAAAACAGACTCTGCTGAAGAACGCTTCAGTGACGGTGATCTGTCCCTTGCCGATTATTTACAAACTCAGGTGGAACGCATCGAAACACAAATTGAACTGACACAAATCGAGGTTCTATACATCAAAAATCGCCTTGCTTTAGTGTTAGCGCTGGGCTTGCCAATGGAAATATCACAGGAAGACGACAATGAAAAATCGTAAATGGTGGTTGCTTGGCTCGTTTAGCATTTTAATCATGGTGCTTGTTGTGATCGCGATATTGGAAGAAAGCGTGCAGATTGAAAAAAAATCGTCATCCCGGTATCTGCCTCCTGTTTCCGTGGTAAATTTGCAGTCACAGGATAATAAGGGCGTTATTCAGGTCTATGCTGAAGTCACACCTCGCTGGGCCACCACCTTAAAACCCCAGGTAAGTGGCGAAATTATAGAGGTCTCTGACCATGCGTTTGCCGGTGCGGCGGTTAAAAAAGGTGATCTGTTAATTCTAATTGAAAACAGCGCCTATCAAGCTGATGTGCACGAAGCTGAACACGCGTTATCGGAAGCCAAACTAAGTCTGTTACAGGAGAAAAAGAAATCTGCACAAGCCCAAAGAGACTGGCAACGCTCAGGCATTAACAAAACGTCATCGGCGTTGGCGTTGAACAAGCCGCAACTAGAAGTGGCGAAAAATGCGGTGAATGCGGCAGAAAGTAAAGTCAGCGCAGCCAGAAAAAACCTTACTTACACCCGAATTAAAGCACCATTTTCAGGGATTATTACCACACGCCATGTCAGCATCGGTCATGTCGTAACGGAAGGCGAAGAGCTGCTGTCTATCGTCCATGACGCACAACAGGACATTGCGGTCGCATTGAGCAAGCAGCAATGGACCGGGCTAGCAGAAAACTGGCGTATGCGCCCCGCATCGATTCGTAACATGGCGGGTGTTGAAATCGCTCAAGCGCAGATCAAGCGAGGTGGTGGTTTCCTCAGCCCGAAAACGCGCCAATACACATTATTTCTCGAAATTAATGGCACGTCCAATAGCAACGTCTTGCCTGGGGATTTTGTTCAAGTAGCGTTGCCGGGGCGCATTGCCCGCAATAGTCTCGCTGTTCCTGAAGGCGCACTGACCCGCAGCGGATTTATTTGGTATCTGGATGATGCCGATCGCCTGCGCCAGTTTATCGCCAAGGTGCTCTTCCACGACGATGACCGAATCATTATCGAAACACCATCAACCGAAATGATCAGCAAGCATTATCCCTCCAAATGGCGCATTGCCACCACCCCGCTAGCCTCATTCCTGGCCGGGAATCCTGTTAAACCTGTCGTGGTTGAGGAGGAATAACGATGCATGCACTAACTCGCTGGTTTATTCATAACCCTGTTGCCGCTAATCTGATTATGCTGCTGATCATCGTGGCTGGCATCTTGACCGTGATGTCTATACGCATCGAAGGTTTCCCCAAGCTGCCAGCAGATTCAATACAGATCACGACAACGTTCGCAAATGCTTATACTGAACAAGTTGATCGTCAAATCACCCAAAAAATCGAAACAGCGTTTGAAGGGTTGCCGGGGATCAAGAAGATTCAATCCATCTCACTGGAAGGTGTTTCCAGCGTCCTTGTGCAAAAAAATGAAGGATATAACCTGAAACAACTGCAGGATGATGTGCGTATCCGCCTGGATAGCATTGATAACTTGCCTCAAGCGGCGGACAAATCGATCATCACGCGCAATGATTTCGATTTTCCTGCATTGATCGTACAGCTATATGGCGACACCGACCTTAATACCTTGCAGCGTCTCGGTAAACAGGTTCGCGAAGAATTGCTGGCGCAGCCCGAAATTTCCAAACTCAAGAACTGGGGTGAGAAAGAGCCTGAAATTCGCATTGAGGTTCGTCCCGAAATGCTGGAACAATACGATTTGACAGTCAGCGATGTCGTGGAAAAAATTCAGCAATCTTCTTTAACCTTTCAGGCTGGTTCATTAAAAACTGAAGGCGGCAATATTTCATTACGTGCAGACAATCAGGCCTACCGCTACCGTGATTTTGCACAAATCTCCATTGCTCAAAAAAGTGACGGTAGCCAATTGCTGCTCGGTGACCTGGCTGATATTCAGGATACCTACAAAGACGACGATGTGATTGTGCGTTTTAACGGCCAGCCTGCGCTGGGCATGGAGGTGTTGATAGGGCGTACGGAAAACCTGCTCGATATTGCCGAGGCTATCAAAAAAACCGTTGCAAAGCTGCAAACCACGCTACCCCCTGAAGTGACACTGAGCGTTTGGGCAGATTCCAGTCACTACATTTCCGAACGGCTGAACCTGCTAAAGGACAATGCGCTGCAAGGTCTGTTGCTAGTGTTTGTGTTGCTTGCCTTGTTTCTCAATTTGAAATTGGCGTTCTGGGTCGCCATGGGTATTCCTATTTCAATAGCCGGAGCGATGGCCGTAATGGGTAGCCAGTGGGTAGATTATTCTTTGAATGATATTACTACCTTTGGGCTGATTATCACGCTGGGTATTCTGGTTGACGATGCCGTGGTTGTTGGCGAAAGCGTGTTTGAAGAACGTAAACGTTACAAAGATCCCGTCAGGGGTACTGAAAAAGGTGTGCAGCGTGTGGCGACGGCTACTATTTTCGGCGTGTTGACCAGTATCGCGGCATTTTCCCCGATGATGTTAATCGACAATGCTCTAGGTAAGATAATGGCCAGCTTTTCCGGGGTTGTTATTCTAGCCCTGTTGTTTTCCCTGTTTGAGAGTAAATTTATTCTTCCTGCACACCTTGCCTATATTTCTCTGGAAAAACCAAATAATAGCCCATGGCCGTCCCGTCTCTGGAGCAAGCTACAAGACTTTGCACAGCAAAAACTCGACGCCTTTATTCATAAAATCTATAAACCGATACTGGAGTGGAGTTTGAAACAGCGTTACGCAGTGCTGATGCTGTTTATCGCCTGTGCCATTTTCGGACTGGGATTGATTGATGTGGGCAAGATAAAAACGGTTTTCATTCCGGATATTCCTGAGCAGGTGATTACCGTCAATATGGAAATGGATGCGCGTGCGCCTTACCGTTTAACCTTGGACAATGCCAATCGTATAGAAAAAGTTGCTGAGTCTATTAATAAAGAGCTGATCGATAGCCATGGTTTGGCGGAAAAACCAATTAGACATATTCTCGTCGTTGTAACAGGCGCATTAGCAGTGGAGCTCTATGCTGAATTGACGCCACCTAGCGAACGTGAAGGGCTAGGCACGCTTGATGTCTTACGGTTATGGCAAGAGCGTGTGGGACGATTGGAAGGTACCACCGAATTAACTTTTAGTGCATTTGAAGAAACAGGCGGCGGTTTTGCCATTGAACTTTATAGCAAGGATGAAGAACGCCTCAGATCTGCCAGTCAAGAATTGATGACCTACTTGCAAGAAATCAAAGGTGTCAGTAACCTACGTGATGAATTAAAAAACGGTAAGCCGGAGCTGTATCTGAAGTTAAAGCCCGAAGCGCGCCATCTCGGTTTTAGCAATGAAACTCTAGCAACTCAGATCGGTGAGCGATTTGGTGGTGCCGAAGCACAGCGGGTGCAGCGGAATCACCAAGAAGTTAAGGTGATGGTCAAGGATCATGAAGCATCTCGAAACACTATTGCCGATTTAATGCAGCTGCGTCTAAAAAGTGATGACGGCGTTTGGTTTCCTCTAACGGCTGTCGCCACCATTGAGTCTGCTTATGTCACCGACTATATTGTCCGCCGGGATGGCAAGCGGCTAAATACCATTCGTGCCTCTATCGATAAAAGCACGGTTGCACCTTCGGAAATCGCTCAAGAATTGTTTGCGCGTTTCATACCTGAACTGGAAAAACGAATACCACAAGTCACCATTACACAAGCAGGCGAGTTAGAGGAAATAGGTGAGTTGAAAGACGGGTTGATAAAAGCGCTAATTTTAACCTGTGTCCTTATCTACGCCTTGTTGGCCATCCCTCTGAAATCCTATTGGCAACCGTTCATCATTATGTCGGTGATCCCTTTTGGTTTTATCGGTGCTGCGATGGGACATTTGATTATGGGTCTGCCGTTGAGCCTGCTTTCCTTTCTCGGCATGCTTGCTTTGACGGGTGTGGTGGTGAACGACTCACTAGTATTGATGACACGCTACAATCAAACTAAGGCAGAAGGCGCTTCTATCCATGATGCATTGATCGGCAGTGGGGTTGGACGTTTCAAGGCGATTTTTCTCACCACTACTACCACCGTCGCCGGTTTAATGCCCTTGATGAACGAAACCTCCGAACAGGCGCAATACCTCATCCCCGCAGCCGTGTCTCTTGCTTATGGTGAAATCTTTGCCACTGCAATTACACTGATACTGGTGCCGGTATTGATTGCTATCAGTGCCGATGTACAGTGTTTATTTATTAACAAATCACTGCCCAAAATAAAGGAGTCTCCCTTATGACGAAATATATATTTTTTACTTTTTATGTCACCATGGTCACCTTGTTCTTTAACCCTGTTACGGCTGACGAATCTGATTTTGTAGTTCTAAATTACGAAATTCTATCGGAGGGAAAAGATGTTGGTGACATGACGCTCAAATTGTTTCAACAAAAAAGCGGTCATGTGATTGTTTCGCATACGCATATCAAAGCATCAGGATGGTGGTGGAGTATCAACATCACGACTATCCTAAGCGAACAGTTCCAACATAAAGCGGGCCTTATCAAAGCCGATGGAAAAACGCTGGATGAAAACACTGCCTACTGGACTAAAATAAACGCTTATGATGATGAGTATCGGGCAGATTTTATGGAAATAAATAAGACGACTACTCAAGAGAACGAACAGTTTTCTGGCCTCTCTTTTGCGGTTGCCGGTAGGGTATCCTCTAATACAGAGGAAATTCTCTCGCTTTCAGAGGCGCTATTCACTGATAGAAAAGGGCAGATACATGGTGTGACATTCCCTAAAAATTCTTTTGATACTACATTTAATGATTTAGCCTTTTTCATTCAAAAAAATGCAGGTAAACCATTGCCAAAAAAACTTAATATACTGGACACTGAAAACCTGGAAATCATTCAGATGAGCATCAGTGATCTGGGATTGGAGACCATGCTTATTGGCGTTGAAAAAATTCAAGTTCGTCATTTAACGCTATCCGATGAAAAATTTCCCTCTTCGCATATTTGGATAAAAGAGGATTTATCTTCATTGCCATACTTTGTTCGCCATACCGGTGAAGATGAAGATGGAAAATTTGAGATAATTCTCAAGCCGAATTAAAAATTAGGAGGGAAATAGCTTGAAAAATATTATAGTAATAGCAGTACTGATTTTATCCTCTCTTCTGCTCGTAGGCTGCAATGGAAAATATCAGAAAGTTGCAGTTGAATTTAAGCACGAAGAGAATTATCTCTCCGGTTCACTCGTAGTGCCTGAAGACAGATCTGGGCCATTTCCGATTGTGGTATTCGTTCATGGCGACGGCGCTCTACCCTACGATGCATACGGTTACTACCGTCCACTTTGGAACCGACTAGCTGAGCAGGGTATAGCGTCTTTTTCGTGGGATAAACCGGGTGTCGGCAGTTCACAAGGTGATTGGGAAAATCAGAGTATGGATGATCGTGCGGATGAAGTCATAGCGGCAATTGAAATGTTAAAAAAACGTACAGACATTGCTCCAGGTAAAATTGGTTTAATTGGATTCAGTCAGGCAGGTTGGGTATTGCCACTAGTCGCAAGCAAATCCGATTACCCGGATTTTATGATTGTAGTATCCGGTGCTATAAACTGGATGGATCAGGGAGCTTATTTAACAGAGACACGCTTGGCTCATGAAGGTTTCTCTGACGAAAAAATAAAAGAAGCTATTAGTGACTTTCGTGACAGCAGTAACAAGTTTTTTTCACCCTCCTTCACTTACGATGAATATTTTCAGTATTATCACAATAATGCAGTGCTTCGAGAAAGTAGTGGAGAACCAATGTCGCTGCAACGCTTTCGATTCGTCAAGCTTAATTGGCGTTATGATGCACGTGAGAGCTTAAAAGATATCAAAGGTCCAACTTTGGCGATATTCGGCGACCAAGATTTAAACGTGAATGTCTCTGAGAGCGTTAGAATATACAAGGAAATTTTTGAAGAATCAGGCAACAGAAATTTGACCATAAAAGTATTCTCTGGGGCTCAGCACGGCCTTTTGAAGAATAAGTACTTTACTGAAATAGTTCCCGGAATAGGGTTCATTGTTAAGCTTGAAATCCTTGGCGATGATGCCTTCACTGATGGCTTTCTTGATTTCGTCGTGAATTGGGTAGATGAAAAATCGGGTAGTTAGGGCTGGCGTAAAAATATTGTCAGCGGTTAAAGAAAAAAAGGCACACTACCATGTATAAAGAATTATACTTCAAATACAAGTGGTATCTGATCATAACGGTACCCATGAGTATTTTATTGGGCATGGCAAGCATGAGTGTGATTGCCATTATCAGTGATGCAATCGGAAATAGTATGGAGAGTATTCATTACGGTGTTGAGTACTTTTTTGCAGCCATTTTTATTCTATTTTTGTTGGGTTTGACCAATGATTTTTTCCTAAGCAAGATGGCAGCCAGTGTAAGCTACGACATTCAAGTCAAAATAATTCGTCGGGTTATTGCAACGTCGTTAGCTCAACTGGAACACATCGGTTTGCCTAAGGTTATTGCAACCTTAACAGAAGACATGAATACTGCAGAGAAATTTTTTCATGTGTTGCCGGTACTTATTATCAATATTGCCATTGTACTCTGTGGTATTGCGTATATGGCTTATTTGTCTTTAGAATTACTCACTGTCGTGTCTGGGTTTTTTATTATTGGCGCATTCACCATTGCTATCTTGCTTTGGTATACAAAAAAAGATCGTGTTGAAATTCGTGAGGCGACTGACAAAATGATGCAACATTATCAAGACGTCGTATTGGGCGCTAAAGAGTTGACACTTCATTCACCGCGAAAAGCTTTTTTTAGCCGAAAAATATTTTCTACTGCTGGCGATATGCGCAACCGAAGTCGAAGAGTGCTTTATGTACTTGCTTTGGTGGAGCAATGGGGGCAGTTGTTAGTATTTTCCATGCTGGGCTGCGTTATCTTTCTAATGGCCAATTATTTGCCGTTATCCACTGAAATAATTGTGGGGTACGTCATTACGTTGCTGTTTTTATTAGAGCCGATTGAACAGATCATAAATGGCTCTGATGAAATAGTCGAAGCGAAAGTCGCATTTGATAAAATTGATAGCTTGAGACTGAAAGAGGTTCACGGATGGGATCAGCTAGATCCTCAGGTAACTTCAGATACTGGTAATTCTTCAGGGGTAAAACTTGAGTTTGAAAATATTGAATATTCCTATGTATCGAAAAGAGATAACAAAACTGAAAGCTTTCATGTCGGGCCGATTTCCAGTCAATTTGATTCCGGCGAAGTGACGTTAATCGTTGGCGGAAACGGCAGTGGCAAGTCGACGTTGCTAAAAATGCTATGCGGTTTATATTCCGTAGATGCAGGTGAAATCTACCTGAATGGCAATATAATTGATGCAGATAACGTTGAGGTATTTCGCAATAATTTTTCTATCATAGCGCTAGATTTTTGTCTCTTTGAAGATGTTTTGGACGCTAAAGGAAATCCATGTAGTGATCATCTTATCCGTGATCTTTTGGACAAACTGAAGCTGTCTAGTGTTCTCACTTCAAATAGAGGTCGCTTATCCAAACTCGATCTAAGTCATGGCCAACGCAAACGTATAGCATTGTTACAAGTTTATTGTGAGAATAAGCCAATTATATTGTTTGATGAGTGGGCAGCGGACCAGGATTCTATATTTAAAAATATCTTTTATCATGAAATTTTGCCAGCACTGAAAAAACGAGGGAAACCCGTTGTTGTCGTTTCTCACGATGATCGATATTTTGATTGCGCGGATAAGGTGCTGAAAATTGAAGAAGGTAAATTGATAGAACTTGAGAGCCGTTAATGCAGGATGGATAATGAAAATTTTAATTGTAGAGGATAATGCTGAGCTGGCAGCTGCTATGGCTGATTATTTAGCGTTGCAGGGTGCGGAATGTGATTTTGCCTACCACGGTGCTTCTGGTCTGAAATTGGCTCTGGACTGTCAGTTTGATACGATTCTTCTCGACTTGATGTTGCCGAAAATGGGTGGTTTTGAAGTTTGTGAACAACTGCGCAAACAAGGCAATGTTACGCCAGTTTTGATGCTAACTGCTTGTGATACCAATGCGGAGCAACTGACGGGATTTCAGGCGGGTATTGATGATTATGTCGTCAAGCCTTGTCCCATGCCTTTGCTTTGGGCGCGCTTGCAGGCATTGTATAGGCGTAATAATCCTCAAGCTGAAAAATTATCTGTTGATACATTGACGCTATTCTTCAAGGAGCACAGAGTGACGCGCGAGGAGCAGGAGATTAAGCTGACGCCTACCGGTTGGAAAATGCTTGAACTGTTGATGCGACGCAGCCCTGAGGTGGTTCCGAGAACTGAGCTGGAAGATTATGCCTGGCCTGACAGTGACGTGGATACCAGGAATTTTAATGTCCAGTTACACCAATTACGTAAAGCAGTGGATAAAACCTTTTCTTATCCCTTGATCCATACTCTTGTTGGTGTCGGTTTATGCCTTAGGAAAAAAGAGGCTTCTGGCGATGTTTAAAAAACATCAGCGGATTAAAACGCTTGCCCAGCAAGTACGCTGGCAGTTATTATGGTTAGGCGGCGGTTTGTTTCTCGCGTGCCTGGTATTACTGTTTGTTTTTGCTTGGCGCGCCACAGAATTAACCACGACTAGCTTAATGCAGCTCGAAGCTAAATCGCTAGCTCGTCAAGCAGCAGACCACCCTGAATTACCGTTAGCTAGCGGAAAAACCTTCAGTGCCTACCGTCAATGGGAAGCAATTCCAGAGTCATTACGTCAGCATTTTGACAATCAATCCATTGTCAGTGGAGAGATTATCGAGGCGAGTTTTCCTGGCGACGATGGTGATGTGGAGTACCTCTATCTATTGCATTATATTGACAATGACAATGGAGAGTTATTTCTGCTTAGCCACCATCAGGCCGCCGAGGTCGAGGTTGTTTTCATCGCCTTATTTAAAGCGGCACTGAATCAAGCCCTTGGCTTGACGTTGATTATTTTTGTAGCGCTGTTTTTTTTGATTAGTTGGTTGATTCGCCGTACCACTGAGCCATTGGCATTGCTTAGTCAGTGGGCGTCTACTCTGGGTGAAAATCCGGAGCAACCTTCAAAAGTTAATTTCGCCATTGAAGAATTAAATCAAATTGCGGCACAATTGCACGAAGGTGTAGATCGGATACAGGCGTTCAATCAGCGTGAAAAACAGTTTTTAAAACACGCCAGTCACGAATTGCGCACACCTTTGGCTATCATTCAAGCCAGTCTGGATACCCTGGATTTACAAAACGGCAAATCGGATCAGCCTGCTGTACAACGTGCACTCAGAGCCAGCGCTAATATGAGACGATTGTCCGCCGCGCTTTTATGGTTAGCGCGTGAATCGGAACGACCCATCAATAAAAGCTTACTTGATTTACGTGCACTGTGTGATCAGATAATAGACGACCACCGCTATTTACTCAGCAATCGGGATATTGAAATTCGTACGCATATTAATATTGATATCTTGGAAATAGAAAGTGACCTGTTTTCTATTGTTATGGCTAACTTGGTTCGAAATGCTTTTCAGTACGCCGCAAGCGGCATTATAGAAATAGAAGTGTCTCTTAGTGGTTTACGCATAGTAAATTCTATAAAACCGGAAGCTGATTTATCGATACTAGGATTTGGTCTAGGGCTTCAATTAGTACAGCGTATCTGTCATAAATTGGATTGGCAGTTTTACTTTAATAAGGAGCAACACTTTGTCGTGGTGACTGTTGCTTGGTATTCACCCATAGAAATACCAGTGGGATCTTTAGCCGATAAGAAAAAGTAAAATACGGCTCCTGGGCGAATGAGTTGTTTTACGCTGCGCGTGGCCCCCAAAGAATAATAGCCGCCCCCATCAAACAGAGCGTCGCGCCGGTGAGATCCCAGCGATCGGCGCGAACGCCCTCTACCGCCCATAACCATATCAAAGACGAAAAAATATAAACACCGCCGTATGCTGCATAGGCACGTCCGGCGAAATCTGTGTCTATCTGAGTTAGCAGGTAGGCAAATAGGGCAAGTGATAAAATACCTGGCATGACCCACAGTATGGATTTGTCTAGTCGTAACCAGGCCCAAAAGGCAAAACAGCCAGCAATCTCTGCTAATGCTGCTGCCAGATAAAAAAATATTGGTTTCAATGAATCCCCTGTTGCACTATTTCGGACATTATTAACATTTCATTGCACTAATTTAGTTCTAAGCATTTTTCAAATATTTCGTGGATAGTATCATTTATACCAGCATTCAATAACTTACATTCGATATGCTTATTGGCACTGTCTCTGCAGTAGAGTGCTTAGAGATAGTCATATGATATGGCATTTGAATTAGTTATCCAATGGCGGGTAACTTCAGGACAACG
>CALZHW010000059.1:0-1540 GCA_945787125.1 uncultured Ectothiorhodospiraceae bacterium | reverse complement strand
TGTGGGTAGCTTGCGGGTAGATTGGAGAGGTTTTAATGATTAGAAAAATGGTGAGTTCAGGTTTGAAAAAAACGCGGCGAAGATTTTTACAACGAACGGCATTAGCTCTTGTGACGGTTTCGATGCTGGGATCGTTTGTTGCACAAAGTGCGCTGGCTGAAGTAGGAGAGCCGGAAAAAGAAGATTTAAAATTTGGCTTTATAAAACTCACTGATATGGCGCCTTTAGCGGTCGCTTATGAGAAAGGTTATTTTGAAGATGAAGGACTTTTTGTCACCTTGGAAGCTCAGGCAAATTGGAAAGTTTTACTGGATCGAGTCATTGATGGGGAACTTGATGGTGCGCATATGTTAGCTGGACAACCGCTTGGGGCGACTATAGGCTTTGGTACTCAGGCACATATTATTACTGCTTTCAGCATGGATCTTAATGGTAATGCGATTACTGTTTCTAATAAAGTTTGGGACGAAATGAAAAAACATGTACCCAAACAAGCTGACGGAAAACCCATTCATCCGATTAAAGCTGACTATCTAAAGCCCGTGGTTGATAGTTACATTGACCAAGGTAAACCCTTCAAAATGGGTATGGTTTTTCCCGTATCAACCCATAACTATGAATTGCGTTATTGGTTAGCCGCCGGTGGCATACATCCTGGATTTTATGCGCCGCATAAAGGTGATATTAGCGGCACTATAAAAGCGCAGGCGTTGTTGTCTGTTACTCCACCACCGCAAATGCCATCCACCATGGAAGCAGGAACAATACACGGTTACTGTGTTGGTGAGCCCTGGAATCAACAAGCTGTTTTCAAAGGCATTGGTGTGCCAGTCATTACCGATTATGAAATCTGGAAGAATAATCCAGAGAAGGTGTTTGGGGTTAGTAAAAGCTGGGCTGATAAATACCCAAACACGCATATCCGTGTTGTGAAAGCTATGATACGTGCCGCGAAATGGTTGGATGAGAAGGATAATGCGAATCGTCCTGAGGCGGTGAAAATTCTCGCCAAGAAAAATTATGTTGGCGCTGATTATGAGGTTATTGCAAACAGTATGACGGGAACGTTTGAGTACGAAAAAGGCGACAAACGCGCCATCCCTGATTTCAATGTCTTTTTTCGTTATAACGCAACGTATCCATATTACTCTGATGCGATTTGGTATTTAACACAAATGCGTCGCTGGGGTCAAATCGCAGAACATAAAAAGGATAGTTGGTATATGGATATCGCGAAGAAAGTCTATCGCCCGGATATTTATGCAGTGGCTGCCAAAGAGTTGATTGCGGAAGGTAAAGTAAAAGCCTCTGAGTTTCCGGACTTTTCAAAAGAAGATGGTTTCAAGCCACCACAGAAAGAGTTCATTGACGGGATCGCATATGATGGTAAAAAACCGAATGAATATTTAGAAAAATTTCCAATAGGTCTAAAAGAAAAAGAATCTATTTAGTCACAAAACGGTGTCCTCGTAAAGGGCGCCGAACTTTTGAATTTGCGAGGAAAAGGTATGACGGCGATGGCAATGAATTCCCTAAAATC
>CALZHW010000058.1 GCA_945787125.1 uncultured Ectothiorhodospiraceae bacterium | reverse complement strand
TTAACTTTCTTGAAAAACTCCGATAGTGTGTGATAGTCTCTGTTGATCATAAAATAAGATAAAAAGCACAACCATGAAGCGAGTTCATAAATTGCTGCTGGGGAGAAAAACAAGTGCCGTGCAACTCACCAAGCAGTTTGCCCTTTTAAGTTTTCTCTGCATTCTGTTGACTGCTGTCGTCTCGGCATTTATGCTATCACAACTCTTTACCGACAAAATTCTCTCCCGCGATGCGACGGTCAGCCAAGAGTTCATCGACAGCATCACCGCGACGGATGAAACCTGGCGCTTTTTCCTCGATACGAAAGACCAGCAGAATCTCTCCGCGTTGGAAAAGTTCTTCTCATATGTGGCTCATATGCCTGACGTAGTGCGGGCCAACGTCTACGACGATGACAAATCGGTACTCTGGTCCAGCACCCCGGAGTTGATTGGTGAGTACTTCAAAGACAACGAGGAACTGGACAGATCCTTGCGAGGCGAGCTGACTTTCGAATCCGGCATCATCGGCGACACCGACAAGGAGGAGCACAAGGATCCCGGCGGCAATCTGGAAGGCATGCATTTCATCGAGACCTATGTACCGCTTTGGAACGGGGATCGCAGCAAAGTGGTCGGCTCCGTCGAACTCTATAAACTCCCCCGGGTACTGCATCAATCCATCATCGAGGGCCAGCGTCTGATCTGGATCAGCGCCCTACTTGGTGGTCTGTTGCTTTTCACCAGCCTGTATTGGATTGTCAAACGCGCCAGTCTGGTGATGGAGAACCAGCAACAGCGACTGCTCGAAACCAGGAGCCTCTCAATGATTGGTGAGACCTCATCGGCGATAGCCCATGCCATGCGCAACCCACTTGCTTCGATCCGTGCTTGCGCCGAACTGACCCTCAGCGACGATCTGGAAGGGGCACGGGAATCGGCCATGGACATCATCAGCGAGACGGACCGTCTTGATCGCTGGGCCCGGGAACTTTTGCAGTTCTCCGCCACCAATACCGAAACCCCTGAAGAGCTGGATATCAATGCATTGATAAAGGATGTCCTCGCGGAACACGAGAAAACCCTGAAACGCAGCTCAACCACACTCCAGTTAGATCTGGCAAAGAACAAACTTTTCATCCTCGGTCACCACGCGCCCCTTTCACAGGTTTACGGCAACCTGATCATGAATGCCGTGGAGGCAATGGGCAAGAACGGCATACTAGTCGTTAAGACGGCAGCGGACTCTCGGGACAAGCAGGCCATCGTAACGATCCTCGATAATGGCCCCGGACTCTCGGAGAAGATCAAAGACAGACTCTTTCAGCCCTTCGCCACCACCAAACCCACAGGGACCGGCCTAGGGCTCGCGCTCTCACGGCGGCTGGTGGAACACTATGACGGCATCCTGAGCATTGACAGTGAAGCAGGCCGGGGAGTCACTGCCACGGTGAAGCTGCCACTCGCGAGCGATCTCTCATGAGCTATGGCGTACTGATTATCGAGGACGAGGCGATACTGGCGAAAACGATTGCCAAGTATCTCTCCCAACACGGCTTCGAAACCCGAGTGGTGGACAACGGCCGGGATGGTCTGGAGACCCTGGGCTCATTTCTTCCCTATGCCGTCTTGCTGGATTTCAACCTGCCGGGAGAACTCAACGGCCTCGACGTGCTGGAGCGCATCCGTCAGTACGACTCCAGCATCAAGGTCATCATGGTCACCGGCCAGGGCAATGTCCGCCTTGCCGTCGACGCCATGAAGGCCGGCGCCTACGACTATCTCAGCAAACCCATCGTCCTCAGTGAACTCAAAATCCTGCTAGACCGCGCCATCGACCAAAACCGCAAGGAAAGTCAACTCTCCTATTACCATGAAAAGCAGGCCACCCAGAGCGATATCGAACAGATAATCGGTGAGTGTCAGGCAATCCGCCAGGTCAAAGCCCAGATCGCCCGCATCATCGACGCCAGCCGGCGGCTCACCGTTGGCCCGCCTCCAGCGGTATTGATTACCGGAGAGACCGGTACCGGCAAGGAACTGGTTGCCGGCGCCCTCCATTTCGGAGGGCCACGGGGTAAGGAACCGTTTATCGAACTGAATGCGGCAACCCTGCCCTCGCACCTGGTCGAGTCTGAGATCTTTGGTTATGAGCGGGGAGCCTTTACCGATGCCCGGGAACGCAAGCTGGGTCTGGTCGAGGCCGCCGATGCAGGCACTCTATTCCTCGACGAGATCGGAGAACTCGACCTCTCGGTACAGGCGAAGCTATTGAAGCTGCTAGAGGACCGCAAGGTGCGGCGCCTCGGCAGCGTACGCGACCACACTGTCGACATACAGATCGTCACTGCCACCAACCGCTCCCTCAGTGAGATGGTCGAGCAGGGCCTCTTTCGCGGTGATCTTTTTTTTCGCCTCAACACCTTCACTCTACACGTACCACCTCTTCGGGAGCGCGATGGGGACATCCTCATCCTGGCTCGCTACTTCATGAGCCAGTTCGCGAAAAAATACAATAAGGCTGACCTGAGGATCAGTGGCAGCGCCGCCGAAGCAATCATGCGCTATCACTGGCCTGGCAATGTCCGGGAACTGCGCAATATGATGGAGCAGGCATTGCTGCTCTGTGATGGCGATGAGATATCAGCACAGCATTTTGCCTTTCAGCAGAGCGCCTCACTCCAGCCCAGCCGCAGCAGCAGCAAGCAGAATCCAAGCCTGAATACCGACAATGGCGCTACCCTCCCGGCAGTGGAGAAGGATCTGATCGAACGCACCCTCCACGAAGTAGACGGCAATGTCTCTAAAGCCGCCCGCCGCCTTGGTATCAGCCGTGACCAATTACGCTACCGCATCGAAAAAAACGCCCTCCAACGAAAAGACTGAGACTTCCTCTCCGACGACCCTCAAATGGGGAATATCCACCGCAATTGGGTAACCCAAAAACGGGGAATTTGGGATAATTTTCCCAAAAATAACCTCTATTTTTGTCTGGGACCAACCTCGCTATTTATGCTTTTCTTTCATGATTTCATAATCTTATAAATTAATATGCAGCACTAGTTTAATCTTGGCGCTTCTATTGCTCATAGTGTTAGTACTACAACTCAACAAGTGTTCATTTAACAATTTATTAGGAGATCACCATGTCTATTCTTATCGTTGATGATAACACCAAGCTACTGAGCAAGATTGTACGTAGCCTTTCCCTGGCCAACCACCAGGTAAGAAGTGCATCCAGCATTGCAGAGGCCCGTGAATTACTGAAAATACATCCCCCAAAAGTACTCTGCCTCGACCTGCAGTTACCGGATGGCAATGGCATGGATTTGCTAGATGAAATCCGCCAATCCGACACCGAGATGCCGGTTGTTATCATCAGCGGTCACCACTCCTCAGAAAACCGCGCAAAGGCTGAATCCCTGGGTGCATCAGGTTTCCTGGCCAAACCTTTTGCGCTTTCCGATCTCCATGTGCTGCTGGAAAGTCTGCTCGCCGATTCGACGCATGCCTCCGGCATCGACGCCGATCCCAACCCGCCGCAAAAAAACCAGGTCAAATCTCCGGTAAAACACCACAAGCTCACCACACTCACTACACAATGTCTCGACCAAGCCAAATGGGCATACAGCACCCGTCATGTTGCAAAGGAGATGGCCAAACAGTTGATCACCGGCGACTACCAACCTCAAGCCGGCGACCTGGTGCTGGCCCGGATCGACAAGCTCAACCAGCACAAACGCCTGGAGCTGGTCGACGGACGCCGCGCTACCCTATTTACCGGTGATGAGATTGTGGTCTGCTACGGTAACCGATATGCCCCCGACCAGTTCGAGGCAGAGGTCCCTAGTGATCTCTCCCCTTGTAACCTGGTTGCCGCCGGAGGCATCGCCGCGCATTGCCTTTCCCGCAATACCTACATGAAGGCCGCTACCAAAATCATCCCTATCGGCGTGCTGGCAGATGCGATTGGCAAACCGATCAATCTCAACCAATTTGCGCTCGAGGTACGGCGCGCCCCCGAGCACCGTCCCACTATTACTGCGGTCATCGGCACCTCCATGAATGCTGGCAAAACCACCACCCTCGCTGGTCTAGCCCTCGGCATGAGCCGCATGGGTCTCAAAGTAGGCGCTGCCAAGGTCACCGGCACTGGCGCCGGCGGTGATGTCTGGCATATCACCGACGCGGGCGCACACAAAGTCTACGATTTCACCGACTGCGGTGTGCCCTCGACCTATAAACTCACCAGCGATAATTGCGAAGAGATTATGGAAACCCTCATATCCCATCTCTGCAATGCCAAGGTGAACAATATCCTAATCGAGGTGGCGGACGGCATCCTGCAAGAGGAGACACGGGCACTGGTCAAATCACCTTTATTTGCCCGTCTGGTCGACAATGTGGTGTTCGCGGCCGGCGATGCACTTGGGGCGGCCAGCGGTGTCACCTGGTTGAGGGAACAGGGGATCAACGTGATCGGCGTTTCCGGTGCCCTTACCGCAGCACCGCTTGCGGTACGTGAGTGCGCAACTCTGATCGACCTACCTATGCTCGACCTTAATACTTTGCATGATGGCCAATGGCAACTGGAGACCCTTACCAATAAGTTACGCAAAGGTACCAGCAAGGTCGCTTTGTCATCCGTTAAAACCGCTACGGAGGCTGCTTGATGAAACTGCCTGCCATACTTTTCGGCGGACGCCGAAAAGTATTCGCCTATCTTGTAGCAAACGGCATCGGCCAGGCTCTGATCGCCGTGGCGATCGCGCTGCTGATACGCCACGCCTTCGACCGGCTGGTAATAACCTCCGAAACTGTGGAGACGGCAACATGGATACTCCTAACGTTGGCCATGCTCGTCACAATCCTGTTGACAGCCTGGCTTCGCTGGCGTGGCAACGTTGATGGCGAACACCTTGGCCAGAGCTATGTGCATGCAGTGCGCATGCGTCAGTTCCGCCACATCACGGCAATAGGCGCCGATGGAGCCAGACGGATGAGCAAGGGAGCCTTGATGTTGCGCTTCGTGGGCGACCTCTCAGCACTGAGAAACTGGGTTAGCCTAGGCTTAGCCCGTTTAACTGTGAGCGGACTGGCCATGGTGTTGACGCTGATCGCTCTAACCCTAGTGGAACCCGTCATCGCTATAAGTGTGGCCATTGCTATCATTGTCACGGGCCTCCTGGTATTTACCATCGGCCCAGGACTAAGCAATAGAACGCGTGAAGTGCGTCGTCAGCGAGGCCGAATCGCGGCCTTGATCAATGACCGCATCGTGAACCTTGGCGTCATTGAGGCCTTTGGCCAGGAAAATCGCGAAATCAAACGCGTACGGCGTTCCAGCAAACGTCTGCGTGAATCCCTGCTCCAACGGGCCCGTGTGGTAGGACTGCTGCTGGCACTTTCCGAGGCCAGTGCCGGCATTGCCAGCATGTGCGCCCTGCTGATCGGCGCTATCCAGGTGGCGTCAGGACAGGCTACCGCCGGTACCGTGGTCTCTGCGATGGTAGTCGCCGGTCTGCTCGCTTCCCACCTAAAGGGTCTCAGCCGAGTCTATGAATACTGGAATGCAGCCGGAATTGCCCGCGAGAAGCTAATGCAGGTTT
Source organism: uncultured Ectothiorhodospiraceae bacterium (assembly GCA_945787125.1). Classification (GTDB taxonomy): domain Bacteria; phylum Pseudomonadota; class Gammaproteobacteria; order S012-40; family S012-40; genus CALZHW01. The sequence goes on along the minus strand of CALZHW010000058.1, from coordinate 15,710 downwards.
TTCAGCTGCAGCCTGTCGGGCGTTCAATCAGAATGAGTGGTGATCTCCCCTTCACCTTTAATCCCAAACTGGATGACATTAAGCTTATGAATGTCACTAAGCAACCCGTGTTCGATTCTCTCGAACTCTGCATAACCCCCGGCGAACGGGTCGCCATCATTGGCGCAAACGGCGCTGGAAAGTCCACCTTGCTACGCATGCTATGCGGTCTAATCGAACCGGACAGCGGCCAAGTGATGCTGGGTGACAAAGAGATGCACACGCAGCGTTGGGATGATATCAGCCGCACCTTCGCCATGGTCTCGCCCGATCTACCCCTGCTGCGTGGTTCACTACGCCTCAATCTGACTTATGGAGCCAACGATGTCGATGAAGAGGAGATCAAGCAGGTTGTACAGCAATGCGGTTTGATGCCCCTAGTCGCTCGCCTAGACAAACACCTGAATGCCCGTATCGCCGAGAGTGGAGCAGGTCTTTCCACGGGTGAACGGGCGCGCATTGCGCTGGCCCGCGCACTACTTGCCAAGCCCTCAGTGCTACTGCTTGATGAAGCCGAGGCAAATCTGGACGAACCCGCGCGCAGGGCATTGGACGAGGTGATCGACTCCTTCGAGGGAACCGTGGTCTTTACCACCCATGATGTACAACGGGCGGCGCGGGCCAACCGGGTGCTGGCTATCGACTCGGGCAAGCTCATCAGCATGACCTCCATCGAGGTCCTTGCCTATCGTGTCAGACCGGATCAGGAACGGGCCAAACGCGGCCTGAAACTGGTCTCTTGAGCGGGATTAGCCAGCAAGGCCTATTTAACCTGGGCAAGCACTAATGAGGAAGCGATGTAGATGTTTTTTGTCTTATTATTTGTGTTAGGAGTTTTTATGATACCAGCATCCATGGCCACGAAGCCTCTCCAGCTAACCCAAGGCAGCATATCGATGGCCGAGGCGGCTAGCCTGTCTGACGGAAGACTTAACATCGGCAGAGTACGACGGATGAAGCTGCTGCAGAATCCGGAGGTTTCATATTACCTCTATCTGCCCAGTCAGCTGAAACAACCGGCCCGGTTTTTCGTCACCGTACACGGCATTTCACGCAATGCCCGTGAACATGCAAAACGCTTTGCGAACTATGCAGAACAGGCGGGTGTCATCCTCATCGCCCCTATCTTCAAACGCAAGGTTTTTCCAGGCTACCAGCGCCTCTCCCCAAATGACTCAGGGCAGCGGCCCGACATCGCACTCGACCAGATAGTCGACGAGGTGCGTCAACTGACCAGCCTGCCGCCGAGCAAGCTCTACCTGTTTGGCTTTTCCGGTGGCGGACAGTTTGTCCATCGCTACCTCATGCAGCACCCGAAGTCGGTCGCAAGTGCAGTGATCGGTGCTGCCGGTTGGTACACCTTTCCCGATTCCGCCAGAGCCTATCCCCGAGGCCTGGGACTTGGGAATGATCCAACTCTGTTGGTCACCGACAGACGATTTCTGCAGATCCCGATCAACGTGGTGGTGGGCGATCAGGACACCCAGCGGGATAGCGCCCTGAACAAATCCCGCCGCATAGACCGTCGGCAGGGCAAGAGTCGCCTGGAACGTGGTCAGCGATGGATTGAAGCAATGCGAACAGCCTCACGATCTCTGGGTTATGAGACGGAATATCGGTTCACATTGATGCCTGGCATCGGCCACGATTTCACCGATGCCATGGTCAATGGGGCCATGGGTGAAATCGTCTTTGCCCGCCTGTTCGGCGAAATCTAACCGCTAACCCGCAGTGTAGCCCGAGCTCAGTCAGCCAACTCGTTAACGCCAAAACGTATAGAAGTGAATCATCAGCCATGACAAACTCACCAACCCACATGCCCTGCCGTTTATACTTGGCCCTGGCCCTGCTACTGACCCTGATACAACCAGCATTCGCCGACGACTGGACCGACAAGCTCCGCTGGGAATCGACTGATGGTGCTTCATCGCTTAGGATCGGCGGGCGGATACATGGGGATTTCGCCTCCATCAGCGCCGATGATACCGATGCGGCAGGAGATCTGGAGGAGTGGCGCAGGGCCCGCCTAAGTCTCTCGGCAAAGTTAATGCAGGATTGGCGCTTTCGCTACGAGTATGATTTCGCTTCCAACCCGGACGCACGAATCAAAGACGCTTGGATCGGCTACTACGGCTTCGACGACAGCAAGATCCGTGTCGGCAACCTTCAGGCACCGATCAGTCTGGAAGGGCTGACCAGTTCCAATGCCACCACCTTCATCGAGCGGGCTCTGCCGAATGCCCTGGTACCTGGCTATCGGCTGGGCCTGTTGGTCAATGCCTGGGGAGACGACTGGAGCCTAGCGGGTGGTGCCTTTGAGGGGCCCATCCGCGGTCGCGAAGAAGAGATCAACGAAGGCTGGGCCATCGCTGGCCGTGCGGTCTTTTCCCCCCGCACGAGTCGAAAACATCGGCTACATGCAGCCATTTCCACCGAGTATCGGGTGCCGAAAGGCGACGAGCGGGTCAGTTTCAGCTCTCGCCCCGAGATCCACCTGAGTGATCGCCGCATGGTCTCCACTGGCACCCTGAGTCAAGTTGACTACACCCTTACCTACGGCATCGAGCTGGCGGGGATTTGGGGGCCCTGGTCCCTGCAAGGTGAATATATCCGCACTAACGTGGAACGTAGCGAGAAGGAGGATGTCCTCTTTGACGGCTGGTACCTACAAGGCTCTTGGTTCATTACTGGCGGCCAGCGCGACTACGATTACAAGGACGGCGCCTTCGATCGGGTAAAACCAAATGGCAGCCTCGGCGCCTGGGAGTTTGCCGGACGCTACAGCGAACTGGTACTGGAAAACGGCCCCATCACAGGTGGCAAGGAGCGCAACTGGACCCTCGGTATAAACTGGTACCTCAATCAATACACCCGCATTATGTTCAATTGGACCCAAGCGAAAGCCAACCCAAATCGCAGTGGTGGCGAAGAAAAGATGGAGGCCTTGCAAGCCCGCTTTCAGTTTGCTTTTTAAGTTCCGTAAATAGCCGTTAGGCGCGTTATGTTAAGTTCCTCTACACCAAATTGTATTATTTAGAATCATCGGACGGCTTAAATATCGTAACACTATGAGGCATATTAAGATGAAAAACTTTACACTGATCAAATCGAATGTTGACGTACAACCTCAACTGAAAGAACTACTTAGTATCGATAACCCCTGGGAACTACACACCGGCAGACAAAGTAAAATTAAGGTTCAACGTGAAGCCCGCGCAATACCGCTACGCGGTAGCGTCAAATCGAAAGCCATGGGCCAAAAACAAGTGTCGGATTTGCAGGAGCATTACCCGACCAAACGATTTTCACTAGGCTCCAGGAGCGAGTATCCACTAGGTCAGAAAAGTAGGCTTTTAACTGATCTTTTGTTAAAGTATCTGGGCAACGATCGAAATATTCCGCGGTTTGACGAACGGCACGACTATAACAATCAATTGTGCTCGGACGAAGCTCCTGTAATTTCAATGCAGTTAGATATTTTTGATAGACCCTAACGTTTCAAAATAATTCGTGGAAAAAGGCTTTAGTTGCTGTATATAAGGGCTGAACGGAGCTTTTTATGAAATGATCAATACCATTTATTGTGAGTTTCAGAAAAAGCGAGTATCAGCCCTTAGATGCAGTAAATAAAGCAATAAAATGACTTTTTACCGGATTATTTTGAAACGTTAGGGTAGAGTCTGTCGAAACGGGATTTTTCAGAAGGGTTCATGATTTTGACCTCAATAAGTTATCGTGTATTCACGAGCACCTGGGGATTCAGGTATTATTGAGATCGGCGATATTGAGAATTTTTTTAATCTGCCGCGATAGCGGCTTCGTCCAACAATTAGTAAAAGCTTAGTATCAGTGATATCCCAATAAGGAAAAGCAAAATGTTAGCACAAAACCAAGCAGCACCTGATTTCACTTCAACAAACCAAAGCAATGAACCTGTCAGTCTTGCAGATTTCAAAGGTAAGAAAAATGTCGTTTTATACTTTTATCCAAAAGATGATACGCCCGGCTGCACAATTGAAGCAAATGACTTTACCGCCCTTGCCACTGAATTTGCCGCCAACGACACCGTTGTTATCGGCGTGAGCAAAGATTCCTGCGAAAGCCATCAAGCTTTTATCGATAAATTTGGCCTCAAGGTTGATTTGTTGGCAGACACTTCCGGCGAAGTTTGCGAAAAATTCCACGTCTGGCAAGAAAAAGAAAAAAATGGTGTTAAAAAAATGGGCATCGTTCGCTCAACCTTTATCATCGATAAACAAGGCATCTTAACGGAAGCCCAGTACGGCGTATCACCCGATGGCCATGCACAAAGTATTCTGCAAAAAATCAAAAAAATGTAAGAACTCACCATCGGAGTTAATTTTTTCACATAAATCAGCGCCCGTAGTGGCAAGGTTTAGTCGCTACGGGTGCTGTAAGGTGGTATTTTACAACGTTGAACGCTGATTGTGGGCGTGTAACTAACCCTTAATTCGATCATTACTGGATAACAACTCTCGGACAGGCTTCTAGCCAAATGGTTTCACGCCAATGAGCGTTCCATGTAAAAACATGGCAAATACACCCCAGGCAATAACACCGATAACCACGGCTGCACCATCACGTAAAATACCCGCGGATTCATAAACAACCCCGGCGCTTTTATCTCTGCGTCGTGAGGTCCGAAAGCTCAATATTGCCCAGACTAAAAATGAACCGAAGAGTAAAACATCAGCCAAGGTTCCATTGGCGATAATGTGAGCAAAAGCCCACAGCTTCACTCCAATCACCATGGGGTGCCCTATTTTTGATTTCATCTTTGTACCGGGCAAGTAAGCCGCTACAATAAAAATAAATGCTGGCAGGGTTAATAGTGCCGCTAAATGTCGTGTCCACACTGGCGCTTCCCAAAGTACTATCGGATCCAGACGCGCATTTGCGTAACCTAAGACGATGAGCACAAATCCAATGAGCGACACCAACGCATACGTTCCCTTCCAAATGAGTGCACCCCGCTGGGCTATTTGTTGTGTGCGCCAATCTTCAGCAATTATACGCACGGAATGAGTGCCTAAGAAAAGCAACAAACCCATAATAAGAACAAGCATTTTTTACACCTTTTTAATTGAACATTATAAAATCAAGCCATGTATACCAGATGGCGATCGAATTGTGAAATTAATCATCATTCGAAGAGAAAAAAAACGATTACTGGCCTACGAACTAAGACTACCGCGGTAACCAATTGCGAATCAAAATAATTCAATTTGATTATGAATAATGGATTCTATCGAAGCACCAATGGCATGCAAAATGGCTTCAGCGATAGGAACCAATTGTTTGTCAATATAGTGCTGATAATCCAAGGGCGATGTTTGGCGCTCCAGGGTTTCGGCGCCATTGGTCGTAATAACATATTCGATCCAGCTAGCGTTTTTATAACGCGAAGGCAAACCCACCTGGGTGAAATATTCTTCTGCTTTAATGGCTGCTTGCGCATGTGGCGGAATATTTTTCATGTAATCCTTGAGTTTTTGGCGTAACCTTTTTCGATACACCAATTGTGTATTGTATTTTCCTGCTTTCAAGTCACCAATGGTTTGCCGAATAAAATCTTCGTAGGCTTCGTTATTGAATATACGATTATAAAGTCCTTGCTGAAATTCACGGGCTAATTCTGTCCAATCGGTTCGAACAGTTTCCAACCCTTTGTAGGCAATCCTTTTATTGCCCGCGGCATCTTCGATCAGCCCCGCATAGCGTTTTTTACTACCTTGCGCTGAACCTCGAATGGTTGGCATGAAAAACTTACTGAAATGTGTTTCGAACTCCATCTCCAGATAAGACTCAATAGCATAATCCTTCTGTAGTTGCTGCTGCCAATATTGATTAATACACTTAGTCAGATTTTTGCCGATCGCTCCAGCGTGCTTGTTATCAGCAGACTGATCGAGAGACACAAACACAGAATCCGTATCACCGTAGATGACCCGATAACCTTCTGCCTCAATAATTTTAACCGTTTGCAAAATAATCTCATGGCTACGCTTGGTAATGGAACTGGTCAGTCGTGAGTCATGCAGCCGGCAGCCTGGGGTCCCAAGTACGCCGTAAAAAGAATTCATGATAATTTTAATGGCTTGTGAAAGGGCTTTTTTATTCTCTCGCTTGGCTTTATCACGCGCCTCCCACAACTCTTCAATAATTTCAGGTAAAATACTGTCATATTTTGCAAACGTTGCACCATCAAAGCCTGGAACAATCAACTCTTTATCTAAGTGCTGCGCAGCAATACGGCCATAGGGATCAACCTTAAAAGTGAGGATAATACTTGGGTACAAACTTTTATAATCCAATACCAGTACGCTATCATACAAACCCGGCTGGGACGCCATTACATAACCTCCCGGCGCACTGAGACTACCCGCGAAATCGCCGATATTTGGTGCGACAAAGCCTTTGCGATGTAAGCGCGGTAAATAAAGATTATCAAAAGCCGCCACTGAACCACCGACTCGATCCATTTCCAGACCGGTGAGTCGACTGCGTTCAATCGCGAAATCAATTAAATCAGTTCGTTTAAAAATATCCCAAACTAATTGACAATCTTCTAAATTATAAGCGGCTAAGACAGGTTTATTAGTTGCAAATAAACGTTGTATTTCTTTTGCTTTATACAAGGGATCTGCAGTGTTTTTTGCTTGAATCAGTTTACCACGACCCAATAACTCACTGCCTACCGATTCCAATGAAAAGCTTCTAAAGTTATGGGTCGCACTTTTTAGTGTATCGATACCATCCAGCACAACTCGCCCAGGGATGAGCAATATGTAACGCTCAACCTCACTTTGTATCTTACGCCAGATTGGTTGTGCGTTGTTTCGGCCCAGCTCAAGGGGGATATTCAGTTGGTCAGCCTTTTTCTGTAAAAACCGCAAATCAAAATTAATGACATTCCAGCCGATAAAAATATCTGGATCTATGATTTTTACCCATTCAAAAAAACGCTGCATTAATACCGTTTGATTCGCTAAATATTCGATAGTCGGGGTATCATTCCCCTCGCCTAACATTAAAGTCAATTGATGAACTTGAGTCACAAAGGATATCGAAAATAATGTATCATTCTGATAATCCGTTTCAATATCAAACGACATAACGATGAGCGACGGCAAATAATAATCAGTGCTTGTCAGTCGCGGATTATAGAGTGGTTTATTTTTAGCGACTATGCTACGTTCTGCATGAATCATTACTGGGCCAGTAATAAAACGCTCTGTTAAGTATCGTTCGGTCGGCCGTATGTCTGATTCGTAACACGCCACACCGTTTTTCTGCAATATATCTCGCACGCGATAGAGTTGCTGCTGGGATTGAAAGTAAATGCCGGCAAGCCACTCAAATTCGAAACTTTTCAATTGTAGCTTTTTAATTTTCAGGTTAGCAATGTGAGTCAACAAACGCTCGGCGCGTGAAATATCACATTGTTTAATGAAAAATAGCGCTTGTTGCTTCTCCACGATGACATGAATTGGACCTTCCGCACTGCTTAGCCAGAATTCCAATTGAATACCTTGGTCAGTATCCATCCATTGGCGGGTTAATAAAAATGTTTTAATCATTGTGAAAAGCTTTATCGCTGGTTAATTAGTAACTCACAATCGGAGTTCAACAATTGTAAAATTGCAAAAGTGCCACTTTCTAGCGCCCGTAGTGGCATACCTTACCGAGAGACGCCGTGAATACGTCCATGTAGGCTTGACGGCAGCATCCATGCTGCCAACACTCTCGCTAAGGCATTACCACTACAGACGCTAACTATGGGAAATATTTTAACTCCGATTGTGAGTTAGTCATTGAGAGTATATCACTAGATTTTTGAGCACATTACTGATTCAAGGATCCACGATCTGTCAAATTGACTTAAAAGCACTCGAAATTCACTCCAAAAATGTCAAGAATTGATAAACCATAGTTTTGCGAATGTCAATCTATCTATCAGTCAATTATCATTGTCACATCAACTTCGTAAATGGACTTATTTAATGCTTATAAAAAATCCCAGATTAAAAACTTTCGTCCTACTGCTCATTGGTACAGTATCTTTTATTCAATCGGCTGTGATTGTAGCAAAATCATTTGAGTAACATCAGCATGTTAAGTGCGCGTTGTCTTGCGCTAAACATCATACCCAACATATCGAATTAAAAACGGTCTCGTCAGATCAGATCCGTTAAATGTCAAAAAATGTGAAACATTAATATTCTAGATTTCAATTTATCGACCAGTCGTTTATCTTTGGCAACATTATTGATAAAGAGAAAGGGAAGTTTCGATGTTAAACACAAAACCTGAGTTAAGAAAAAAACCTGGAATAAAGATGTTCACACAGCTTGCTGCAGGCATAGTAGTGTTAATGCTATCGTCTACGATAATGGCTGAATCTTATGACGACCGCTGGTATGCCGTACCGTCGCTGTCTTATATTATCCCAGATGATAAGCGCGATGCAGAAGAGGGATTTGGTTTTAGCTTTGGTTTTGGCAAACCCGTGGCAAAAAACTGGAACGTTGAACTACACGGTATATACGATTCCCTGGATCTCAAAACTAGCAACGATAATTATCTGCAAATGGGCGCATTCCTTGATGGGCTTTATATTGTTAATCGCGAAGCAAATTTTTCGCCTTATGCCGTGCTGGGATTAGGCATGATTGATAGTCAGCTAGCGAAAAACAATGACATTAACCCTGCCGCGCATGCAGGTGCGGGTTTTATGTATCAAGTGACTGATCATGGTATCGCCATTCGTAGTGATGTTCGTTATCGAATGGATTTCGATGACCGAAATGCCGCTGTGGATAGTTTTGGTGATTGGGTAGTCAATATCGGATTATCATTGCCTTTCGGTAACCGTGCAGCCATGGCGACAGCAGCCTCAGCAGCGTTAATACCGGTGGCAATGGCACCTCCAATGATTAACAGTAAAGTTGCCGATGCAGATAACGATGGCATTCCAGATGATAGTGATAATTGCTCAAACACACCCGCAGGCGCCAAAACAGATGCGGCAGGTTGTGAAAGCGATAGTGATGGCGATCTAATAGCAGATAGTCAAGATCAATGTGACTCAACACCAGACAACGTAACGGTTGATAACTCGGGATGCCCGCTTGATAACGATAATGATGGCATTGCAGATTATCAAGATCAATGCAGCAACACCCTATCCAGCACAATAGTAAACGCCATGGGATGTGAACCCGATGCTGATAATGACGGCATTACTGATTTACGAGATATGTGTCAAAATAGCATTGGGACAAAAAACATCGATTCGGATGGTTGCTCGTTGAACGAAGTCATCAACACTAAAGCGTATAATTTTGAATTCAACTCAACTGAACTTAATGATTCTAGCAAGTCAGTGCTGGCCGATATTGCGACACGTCTGAAGGCGCATCCCAATGAGCAAGTAGAAATTATTGGTCATACAGATAACCTTGGATCAGAAAAGTTTAACAGTAAATTATCTGAACAACGCGCTGCTAGTGTTAAACAATTCCTGGTTGAACAAGGCATTAACGAATCTCAGCTAATCACTAAAGGGCTGGGCGCAATTAAACCGGTCGCTGATAACCAAACAGATCAAGGACGTGCAAAAAACCGCCGGGTTGAAATGTTCGTTATGGATTAAACCTAGAAAAATCAGCCCCCTCCTGCATCAATGACACTGAACAACTGAACAACTGAACAACTGAACAACTGAACGGCTGTCGGGTTCCCGCTTGGGCTGAAACATGCGCAGAACGTCATCTTAAGCGAAGCCTTAATAGTTATTTTTGCTACTATCATCGTTCTACGGGGAATTACTGGTAGATTGACTTATGACCTATGGCATAAATATTAAATTCATTGTTGTCTTCTCCCTTACAAGCCGTTACATTAAATTTTAATACCCGCTAAGTAAAGGTTATCGTTATGTCAAAAAATACTAGTGTCACTCTTGGTGAACATTTCGAAGGATTTATTGCTTCCAAAATCAACGAAGGACGCTTTGAATCCAAAAGCGAAGCGGTTCGCGCCGGAATGCGTTTACTGGAAGAGCGTGAAACCAAACTCGATGTATTACGAAAAAAAACTAGCTCTTGGTGAGGCTGCACTTGACCGGGGGGAAGGCATAGACGGTGAAACTTTCATGAATGATATGCTTAGGTAATGTCAAAATATATCCTCTCACCAGAAGCAAAAAAAGCCTAAAGCAAATAAAAGCCTACACTCTTAAAAACTATGGTGAAGCAAACAAAAACCTACTTAAAAATGCTCCGTAATCGCATGAGAGATATTGCCAATAAGCCAGATTCACTCGGCACCGCAAGACATGAGATTAAAAAGGGATATTACAGCATTTTTTCTGGACAACACACCATTTATTACCGCTTCCGTGATACTCACATCGACATTATTGATATTTTGCATCAAAGCATGGATCCTGAGAAACATCTCTAGTGCGCCTACATCCCACTGACGGGGAGGTAGGGACACTGATAATGATGTGTCAACACTTTTCCGGACACCCGATTCCATTTCTTTCTGCATATTTTCATAATTTACAGGCGACCAATAACCATTCGTAGAGTGGAGTCTTTGTCGGTTGTAAAAAACTTCGATGTATTCAAAAATATCTTCCTGTGTTTCTTTTCTTGTTCGATACTGCCTGTGATTTACTAGGCCAGTTTTCAGTGTATAAAAAAACTTTCTGTAACGGCATTATACCCCAAGGGCAGGCTTCGCGCTCCCAACAGTTTCCTTTGCGACTCAACCTTTGAATGATGCCATGTTCTGATAATAACTCTCTATGTGAGCCCGCAGCATATTGTGAGCCTCTATCTGTATGCCAGATTAAGCCTCTGCCTGGTTTTCTAGTCCATATGGCCAAAAGCAATACATCATTCACTAAATCAACAGTCATTCTAATGGCCATTAACAGTAGTCGCCTTAAATTTCTTTTTCGTTTTGCATACCAGTCCAGCTAGCTTCATTAACCGGCCAATACGTCTACGACTTGCTCGAAAACCTTATCACAATAAAGCCTTCCTAATAAGAATGTGCCTGGTCACAGGCAACGCGGGTTCTCCCCTGCGGGGATTGGTCCGCGTAGACTAACATACCCTTCGATGGGCATACGTCGATTATGGTTGGACATCACCTCCATTCAATTGGGCGGATGTAATCCGCGGGTTTTGGAAAATGAACGTCGACAATATCGCCAAAGGCGACCGTCTCGGCTCGTCGAGTGGATGCAGGCTTGCGCCTGCTGGATAAGCAGACCTTGCGGTCTGTTTTGGTTGGAAGATGGACCAACGGCCGAAGGCCGCAGCGCTTCTAATGGTCGGGGTACGCTCAATCGCCACTGTTCCCGCAGTGGCGACGGATAAATCAATTAGATCTTGGCGATCAGAGGGCGACAGTATAGGAACGCATCACGCGCCCGTCACGGTGAAATTCGAGCGCAAGCCCGCGTCGTTTCAGGGATCGTCGCCCTCGTCACTACCCCGCTGCACTCGCTAGTGACGAGGGCACTTCGCCACACACCAAACGGCTCGCCAGGCGCATGCCTGTCATGCCGTTTGGAACTGGTGATTCGCGCGGGCTTTCAGTGCGAGTTCGCCTGACCACAGGGGCCCACAGGCGCCGCGAAACGCGGCCCCACCCTTGGCTGCGCGAGTGAGATGCTCGCTACGCCGTGGCGGGCAGGATCTGTGGACGCTGTGGACAGACCGGGTAGTTGGACAGTGGGGGGGTATAGCGTTGATGAGGTACAATAGGCATGGGAAGGGTGGTTACAGTGTAATCACTTATGCGTATATGAAGAAAAAATGCACTTTTCCTAAAATCCTAGCTATTGGGGGTTTGAGCATGCCCCTTGCAAACGATTGTTTATATTGTTGGTTTTAACCTTTATTATTTACTCCATAAATAACACCCCGCGACTTAATTGTGATGGGGTTGTTGGTATTTAGGAAGGTGGTACAAATTTTTGATGTTTGTTGGCTTAGGGTGGATTGAAATAAGTACGATAATGTACTATATTTATACATGAGTGTTAAACGGAACAAATAAATCTATGACAGTAAACTCCGCACATTACCGAGCAAGCAGCCATGGCCAGGTGTCCAACGAAGACAAGGCAGCAGCTGGTCTGACCGCCTTTTTCTCGATTGCAGAAGAGTGGAAACTTACGACCAGCCAGCAGATTACACTCCTTGGCAACCCTGGGCGTACAACATTTTTCCAGTGGAAGCGCACCCTGCACGGCAATCTCTCGCGCGATACCCTGGATCGCCTGAGCTACATCCTGGGGATCTATAAAAATCTCTATATCCTGTTTTCCAAAGATCACGTTGAACAGTGGCTGTCAAACACGAACGACAACCCCATTTTTAATCGCCAGTCGCCCATGGAGTACATGCTGAAAGGGAGTCTAACGGCTTTAGCTGATGTGCGACGTTATTTGGACTGGGCGCGTGGGTGAAAGGCAAGGTAGCCCTTCCGCCCACTATCCGATCCCGCGCCCGTCAGTACCGGGTTATCTCGACGCACTTTCCTCCCATAAATTTCTTTGAAAAGCACGTCACTGCTGAGTTAATGGATGCTCTCTGGGCGCTGGAGTCACAGACGAATGCACGGTTGCAGGATGAAACCGGCGATATTCGGTTGGTTGCGTTGGAGGATCGCGTTTCTGGCCCAGGAGCCTCGATTGTCATGGCGGCGTTCACTCATATTGGACACAGCTCGCGGTTTACTGATGGTAGCTACGGTGTATATTACGCTGCCAGGCATCAGGAGACTGCGATCAGAGAGACCGTGCATCATCGAGAGATCATCGCTCGGGATGCTCACCTCACTGCAGGTGAGTTTGACATGCGGGTATGGGTGGGGCATATCCATAAACCACTGCACGACATTCGTTCATCAGTCTATAACTACCTACACGACAACTCATCCAGACCGGAAAATCACCCTCAGGCTCAAGCCTTTGCCAGGCAGCTTCGCGTGGGCGGGGCATGGGGTTTGTATTATCGCAGTGTTCGTCATGAAGGCGGGGAGTGCATTGCAGCATTTCGCCCTCCGGCGGTGACATTGCCAGTTCAAGGTGAGCTTCTTGTTTATGTCTGGACTGGCGAGAAGGTCGCCCATGTCTACAGTAAGTCAGAACCAATTATTATGTTTTAGGGGTTCTACTCGAAAACCCGGGTAGAACCTGTCTGTTGCGAATTCGTAAATCAAGCTGCAACTGGCGTTTGAAAAAGTCCATGGCAGTGCTTTTTCCATCGATAGTGATCGAGGTTTGCAACATTTTCGATGATATTTATAGGCGATGACTTTTGTTCTGGCGTATCTCCGCCTAATGACCAATGGCCGCGGGTTTTATTGTAATATTTTTTAAAATTATTTAATTTGCCTGCATTCGTATAATAAATCGTTCTCATTCCAAAATAGGATGTGATCAACGAGCTCTCTTCGGCAACTTCCGATGATTCTTTCTACGTAAGGATGTGACGTGGGAGAACCTGGAACACTTCGCCTAAGAGCGCCTACTTTTGGTTTAGTTCTTCAATTTCTAATATGCGAAGACTCACTTTCCATCGCTGAAATAAAAAGAGTGGATCGTTATCAGAACTCAAATAGTTTGGTGGCGATTTTCCTGAAATAATTTTGTTAAACATTCGACAATTAGCAATACCATCGCAGTCTCCAGCATAGACTGCAAATCCAACAATACATCGAGTATATTGATCGATAATAACCATAACCCAATGTGATCGTAAGTGTATCGATTCACAACGAAATAGATCAACTGACCATAAGCTATCTTTCATGTTACCGAAAAACGTTAGCCAAGATGGTCCACCTCCGCCCCGAATGGGGCGGTCATATTTTTTTTAAATACGACCAACGCTAAAACAACGGATTGTAATTCCAAAGCTTTGAAATATCTGCATGGATATACGACGATAACCGTAATTGGGATTCCGTTTCTTCATTTCGAGCACAAGGTCAATTATCTCCTTTGAAGGCGATTTCCTTCCCGGTTTTTTATTTGATTTATTCGAATAGAGTTGACGATATTTTCTGTTCACCAATGCCTTATGCAGCTCTAGCAGAGTTACTGGTTTTACGATGATTGCGATTTTCCGTAATCGCGCAATATTTATCAAGCCAGCAAATAATCCAAATATAAAACGATCGAAAGACTTCAGGTTTGGTGCACGTTTACTCGTTCGTTGAACAACAATAAGTTGCTGTCGAAGAATCAGATTTTCAGAAGCAATCGCCTTTACGCCGCCGGGCTTTAGCAAAGTAAATAAGGTGATTAGCAAATGGACTGTTAATTCGAAAAGTGCTCGCATAGTCAAAATCATACGTTATTTGAATGATTTATCAAGAGGCCGTAAACCATTGTTTTGCAAAGTGACTTACGGTTTCGCAACACACAGGCTTATAGGTAAATAAGATAAGAAACAACTGGGCGATCATGAGACTGCTGGTGGTAAAACGCACCCTACGGTGACTAAGTATCAAAGTGTGTTAGCGATTTCAATTAAGTTTCCATCGGGATCTCTGATATAAAAAGACATCAATGCTGATTGAGCACCAGTGCGCTGCACGGGTCCTTCAATAATTGTGACGCCACACGCTTTAACATGCGCCATGGCTGCATCCAAAGCCAGCTCGGTCAAGAAGCATAAATCAGCGGAGCCGACGGTGGCTTGCATAGCGTTTGGCTGAAACTTCTGGTTAATTTGATGTAAATTGATTTTTTGCGCACCAAAACGCAATGCCACTCGATCTTCAGCAAATATCACTTTCTCCATACCGAGTACCCGTTGATAAAAATCCACCGTGACAGCAATATTTTTTACGGTTAAAACCAAGTGATCTAATTGTGTGATATTCATAATTGAATTTGTAACTCACTGGAAAGTGGCATAATACTTTCACTTAAACATCATCAGAAATCCACTCAATGTTTTAATTGATAAACCGGTCTTTGTCCTTGCGCTTCATAATAAGGGCGCATTTTAGGGGCTAAATCTGCGAGGGTTTTCATGCGCTTGGTTGGTGCGGGATGTGTGCTTAAAAAATCAAAATTACTTTTACCGGATGACTGCCCCATCTTTTGCCATAACGTGACGGCTGCATCAGGGTTATAACCCGCTTTTGCCGCTATCTCCACGCCGATACGATCCGCTTCAGATTCTGCAGTGCGGCTATTGGGCAAACCAATCGCCAGTGCCGCGGCCATTGAAGCGCCCTGCAATGCCAGGCCCTTATTTTCAAATTGTGAAGCGACTACAGAAGAGGCAGTTTGGGTTACCATCGCCATGGACATTTTTTCAGCGGTATGCTTTGCCAACGCGTGAGCAATTTCATGCCCCATCACCTGAGCCAACTCGTCATCGGTGGGTTTAATTTGATTAATAAGGCCAGTATAAATTGCCATGCGACCGCCAGCCATACACCATGCATTAACCATTTTTGGTTCATCAATGACATGTACACTCCATTCCCAACCTGCTGTTTCTGGCCGATATTGAATCGCCTGAGCAATGAGTTTGCCGGTAATTCGGTCTACACGGGCTTTCAGTTTTGGATCACTATCCAGTTTTCCTTCCTGCCGAATCGGG
>CALZHW010000057.1:1721-21384 GCA_945787125.1 uncultured Ectothiorhodospiraceae bacterium | reverse complement strand
CAGTTGTTACCGGTCGTATTGAGCGCGGAATTGTTAAAGTCGGTGAAGAAGTTGAAATCGTCGGTATCAAAGATACGATGAAATCGATCGTGACCGGTGTGGAAATGTTCCGTAAATTGCTAGACGAAGGTCGCGCCGGTGATAATGTCGGAGTTTTATTGCGTGGCACGAAACGCGAAGAAGTTGATCGTGGTCAAGTATTGGCGCATCCTGGCACCATTACTCCGCACACGTATTTTGAAGCAGAAGTTTATGTGTTGAGTAAAGATGAAGGTGGTCGTCATACGCCATTTTTCAAAGGATATCGTCCTCAGTTTTATTTCCGGACGACAGATGTAACGGGTGCTTGTGAGTTACCTGAAGGCGTTGAAATGGTGATGCCGGGTGATAACGTAAACATGAAAGTGAAACTGATAGCACCTATTGCGATGGAAGAAGGCTTACGCTTTGCAATCCGCGAAGGTGGGCGTACCGTTGGTGCGGGTGTTGTCGCGAAAATTTTTGAGTAAGTGTAAATGACAAATCAACGTATAAGAATTCGTTTAAAAGGTTTTGATCATCGTTTAATTGATCAATCAACCAAGGAAATTGTTGAAACAGCGAAGCGTACGGGTGCTCAGGTTCGTGGCCCTATACCTTTACCAACAAAAATTGAAAAATTTACTATTTTGATTTCACCGCACGTGAATAAAGACGCACGTGATCAATATGAAATCAGAACACATAAGCGCTTGATGGATATCGTTGACCCAACGGATAAAACCGTCGATGCGCTTATGAAACTTGACTTGGCAGCCGGTGTGGATGTCCAGATTAAGTTAAACTAATAAAAAACAAACAGTTTAATTAATCGGCCGGTCAATCGAAATCGGCAATAGAGGAAATAATAATGACTATAGGTGTCATCGGACGCAAGTGCGGAATGACGCGTGTATTCACTGAATCAGGTGAATCCGTGCCCGTAACCGTCATAGAAGTTGAACCAAATAGAATCACTCAGCTTAAGACGCTGGAAACCGATGGATATAAATCCATGCAGGTTGCCGTAGGTAGTCGTAAAGCGAGTCGAGTCACTAAAGCCATGGCTGGCCACTATTCAAAGAGTGGTGTTGAAGCCGGTCGTCGCCTCTGGGAATTTCGTTTGGCGCAGGATGAAGGCAACGAACTTGAAATTGGCGGTGAGATCAAAGTCGATATATTCGCCGAAGGTCAGAAAGTCGATGTTTCTGGAACCAGTATTGGTAAAGGTTTTGCTGGTACAGTTAAACGTTGGAATTTCGCCATAAAAGACGCCACTCACGGTAACTCACTCTCGCATAGAACGCCTGGTTCTATCGGTCAAAACCAATCTCCTGGTAAAGTATTCAAGGGCAAAAAAATGTCCGGTCAAATGGGTAATAAACGTCGCACCCAGCAGACACTTGATGTCGTGCGGGTAGATGTAGAGCGTAACCTATTATTGATCAAAGGAGCCGTTCCTGGTGCAAAAGGTGGCGATGTAGTCATTCGTCCAGCGATTAAAGCGCGCACCTGAGGAGATTGAAACATGGAATATAAAATTACAGCAAACAACGGTTCGGACTCAGGGGTTAACATCTCGTTATCTGAGTCTGTGTTCGGTCGAGAATATAACGAAGATCTTATCCATCAGGTCGTCACTGCGTATAGAGCCGCTGGCCGCAGCGGCAGCAAGGCACAAAAAACCCGCTCGCAAGTGCGTGGTGGTGGTGCCAAGCCCTGGCGTCAAAAAGGTACTGGACGGGCGCGTGCAGGAACTATTCGTAGCCCTATCTGGCGCGGGGGGGGTAATGCCTTCGCCGCAAGCCCACGTAACTTTGAACAAAAAGTTAATCGTAAAATGCATCAGGCTGCGATGTGCTGCATATTATCAGAGTTAGTCCGCCAGGAACGTTTGGTAGTGGTTGAATCAATCACGCCTGAGGCACCCAGAACGAAACTGCTTTTTAGCCGACTGCGCGAGATGGGATTATCACATGCACTCGTGGTTACGCCTCAATTTGATGAGGTTTTACATTTATCAGCACGTAACATAGTTAATGTTGATACGGCTATTGTGAATTCCGTGGGTCCAGTCAGTTTGATTTCGCATGACAAGGTTGTAATGACGGTCGAAGCGATTAAGAAAATTGAGGAGCTTTTGCAATGAGTCAAGAGAAATTAATGAAAGTGCTGGTTGCTCCTCATGTTTCAGAGAAAGCATCGAATGCAGCCGATAAACAAAACCAATTTACTTTTAAAGTGACTCGAGATGCAACTAAAGCTGATGTTAAGAACGCAGTTGAGTTGTTATTTGAAGTTAAAGTTGACTCAGTAAATGTGATCAACATGAAAGGTAAAAGCAAAGGTCGTGTCGGTGGCAATAAAGGCCGAAGAGCTCATTGGAAAAAAGCTTATGTTAAGTTAACAGAAGGCTTTGACATTGACTTCATGGGCGCGGAATAAGAGCAAAGGAACGAGTCATGGCGATAGTCAAAACAAAACCCACATCACCAGGTAGACGATTTGTAGTTAAAGTTGTAAACCCTGATTTGCATAGTGGCAAACCGTTCGCTGGTTTAGTCGAGAAGCAAAAGCAAAACGCTGGCCGAAATAACAAAGGCCGAATTACCGTACGCCATCGTGGCGGAGGTCATAAACATCATTACCGCATTATCGATTTCAAGCGCGATAAGGACGGTATTGAAGCCAAGATTGAACGACTGGAATACGATCCAAACCGCACAGCAAATATTGCGCTGCTGCTATATGCCGATGGTGAACGTCGATATATGATTGCGCCAAAGGGCGTCGTGGCGGGTGATAAAGTCGTTTCTGGCAGTGATGCACCCATTAAAACAGGTAATTGTTTGCCTTTACGGAATGTGCCGGTTGGATCACAAGTGCATTGTGTAGAAATGAAACCAGGCAAAGGCGCGCAACTAGCGCGCAGTGCAGGTACATCAGTACAGCTCGTTGCAAAAGAAGGTCGGCATGCGATGTTGCGCCTACGTTCTGGCGAGCAGCGATTAGTGTTGTCTGATTGCAAAGCAACCATTGGTGAAGTGAGTAATTCAGAACATAGCTTACGTTCCTTAGGTAAAGCTGGAGCGAAACGCTGGCGCGGTGTCAGACCCACTGTTCGAGGCGTTGTTATGAACCCGGTCGACCATCCGCATGGTGGTGGTGAAGGTCGTACTTCAGGAGGCCGTCATCCGGTTTCACCCTGGGGTGTGCCGACCAAGGGTTACAAAACCCGTAAGAACAAGCGTACCGATAAATTAATCGTACGCAGACGCAGCAAGTAAAGGTTAAAAGGGAAAACGTATGCCACGTTCAATTAAAAAAGGCCCGTTTATAGACGAGCACTTAATGAAAAAGGTTGTTACTGCAGTCGAAGCGAATAATCGCAGACCCATCAAAACCTGGTCGCGTCGCTCGATGATCGTGCCAGAAATGGTTGGCTTAACTATCGCTGTACATAATGGTAAGCAACATATTCCAGTTTTAGTTAACGAGAATATGGTTGGCCATAAGCTTGGTGAATTTTCTTTGACCCGGACCTTCAGAGGTCATGTAGCCGACAAGAAGTCCAGGTAAGAGGAAATATGACATGCAAGTAAACGCAAAATTAAAATTCGCAAAAATATCTCCGCAAAAAGCCCGTCTGATTGCAGACATGGTGCGCGGGGTTGACGTAGAAAAAGCATTATTGTTGCTGACGTTTAACCAGAAAAAGTCAGCGGGTATCGTTAAAAAAGTGCTTGAGTCTGCAATTGCTAATGCTGAACACAACGAAGGCGCAGACATCGATGAATTGAAAGTCAGTACGATTACAGTTGATGAAGGCCCAACCCAAAAGCGTATCCGTCCGCGTGCTAAGGGTCGTGCAAATCGTATATTAAAACGAACCAGTCATATTTGTGTGACTGTGTCTGATCGTTAAAGAGGATTAGTTATGGGTCAAAAGATACATCCAACTGGATTTAGATTAGGGATTGTTACTGATTGGAATTCTAAATGGTATGCAGAAGGTAGAGACTACGCGAACACGCTAAATGTCGATCTTAAAGTGCGCGCATATCTTAAAAAGAAACTTGAGCACGCCTCTGTCAGCAAGATAGAAATCGCACGGCCAGCCAAGAATGCCAGAATCATTGTGCATACGGCGCGCCCCGGTATAGTCATCGGTAAAAAAGGTGAAGATATCGAAAAATTGCGCCAAGAAGTCTCCAAGATGATGGGGATTCCAGTGCATATCAATATCGAAGAAATTCGTAAACCTGAACTTGATGCGCAGTTAGTCGCGGAAAGCGTAGGCCAGCAGTTGGTTAAACGTATTATGTTCAGACGGGCGATGAAGCGCGCTGTTTCAAATTCTATGCGTTTAGGTGCGCAAGGTATTCGAATTAACGTCGCAGGCCGTTTGAATGGTGCTGAAATTGCGCGAACTGAATGGTATCGCGAAGGTCGTGTACCGTTGCATACATTACGGGCGAATATTGATTACGGCTTTGCTGAAGCATTAACAACCTACGGTATCATCGGTATCAAGGTTTGGATTTTCAAAGGCGAAGTTTTCGATAAAGAAACTTTGCAGAAAAAAGAAGAGTCGGCGTCACCTAAAGCCGCTGCTAACGGTTAACAAAGGAGCCGGAAATGTTACAACCAAAGCGGACTAAGTTTCGTAAACAGTTTAAAGGTAGAAACCGTGGTTGGGCCGCAACCGGTAATAAGGTTAGTTTTGGTGAGTTTGGCCTAAAGGCCGCTGAAACAGGACGTATTACAGCGCGCCAAATCGAGGCAGCTCGTCGTGCCATGACTCGACACGTTAAACGTGGCGGGAAAATCTGGATTCGAATATTCCCTGATAAACCTATCAGTAATAAACCTCTCGAGGTGCGTATGGGTAAAGGTAAGGGTAATGTTGAATACTGGGTTGCGCAGATTCAGCCTGGCAGAATGCTATATGAGATGGAAGGTGTGACAGAAGAGATTGCGCGTGAAGCTTTCCGTTTGGCGGCGGCAAAACTGCCGCTAAAAACAACTTTTGTATCACGTACGGTGATTTAGATGAAAGCAGAAGAACTGAGGAAGAGTGACGTTAACACGTTGCAAAAAACGCTTAAGGATTTGTTGAAAGACCAATTTAACTTACGTATGCGGCAAGCAACGGGGCAAGTGGGTACAAATCACGAGATAAAGCTAGTTAGACGTGATATTGCGCGCGTTAAAACGTTAATCAACGAGAAGTCAAAAGGTGCTGAATAATGAGTGATGAAAATAAAGCTCAACGCGTAGTAACTGGTCGAGTTGTCAGTAACAAGGGCGATAAGACAATTACGGTCTACATTGAGCGCAAAATTAAGCACCCGTTGTATGGCAAATTCGTTAAACGTTCAACCAAACTTCATGCACATGATGAAAATAATGAGTGTGCAGAAGGTGATTTAGTGAGCGTTAAGCAATGCCGACCTATCTCGAAAATCAAGAAATGGCAATTAGTTGAGATCGTTGAGAGAGCAGTGTCGATTGATTAAATAGACCTAGCAGTACGAAAACTGTCTGTTAAGTGCTTTGGGTTTTGAGTTTATCGAGATTCGTGTTAGAATCCGTCGCCCTCATATTTGCGGATCTAAGTAAAAAAGATTTGGAGTTTTTCCATGATACAAATGCAATCAGTACTGGATGTCGCGGACAATAGTGGAGCTCGTCGAGTACAGTGTATAAAAGTTCTTGGTGGTTCTCGTCGTCGTTATGCGGCAATTGGCGATATCATCAAAGTGAGCATTAAAGAGGCTATTCCCCGCGGGAAAGTCAAAAAAGGTGATGTCTACAATGCGGTTGTGGTAAGAACCAAAAAAGGGGTTAGAAGACCCGACGGTTCTTTGATCAGATTTGATGGCAATGCAGCAGTACTATTAAACAGTCAGCACCAGCCCATCGGCACACGTATTTTTGGGCCGGTTACACGCGAGTTGAGAACTGAGAATTTCATGAAAATCATCTCACTTGCGCCTGAAGTGATTTAAAAGAAGGTCGTTCAATATGCGCAAAATACGCAAAGGTGATGACGTTATAGTCGTCGCCGGTAAAGATAAAGGTAAACGGGGCAGTGTCGCACGTGTAGTATCCAGCGAGCGGATTGTAGTGGATGGCATTAATATGGTTAAGCGCCATACCAAAGGCAATCCTCAGCAAGGTGTGCCCGGTGGAATTATAGATAAAGAAGCACCACTTCACGTATCAAATGTGGCTATTTTCAACCCAAAAACTGATAAAGCAGATAGGGTTGGAACACGGGTGCTCGAAGATGGAAAAAAAGTTCGGTTTTTTAAATCGAACGGCGAACAAATTGACGTGTAACTGGGGAACATCATGGCTAGGTTAAAAGATCGTTATAAAGAAACCATTGTTAAAGAGATGGTTGAAAAATTCAGCTATAAAAGTGTTATGGAAGTCCCCAAAATCACTAAAATTACACTGAACATGGGTTTGGGCGAAGCGGTTGCGGACAAGAAAGTTGTCGAACATGCTGTCTCTGACATGGCGCAAATATCCGGTCAGAAACCTGTGGTTTGCTTGGCGAGAAAATCTATCGCTGGTTTTAAGATACGAGATGGCTGGCCGATCGGCTGTAAAGTTACCATGCGCAGTGAGAGAATGTATGAATTTCTCGATCGCCTGGTAACAGTGGCTATCCCTCGAATTCGCGATTTTCGTGGCTTAAGCCCTAAATCGTTTGATGGACGTGGAAACTTCAGTATGGGTGTTGATGAGCAAATTATCTTCCCAGAAATTGACTACGACAAAATAGATAAATTGCGCGGTTTGGATATCACCATCACGACCACTGCAAAGACTGACGAAGAAGGTCGTGCTCTATTAGCCGCCTTTAATTTTCCGTTCAAAGGTTAAGGTGGCTTAAATGGCAAAGAGATCAATGATCAATCGCGAGATAAAGCGCGAAAAAATGGTGCAGCAATACGCAGTCGTAAGAGCCGCACTAAAAGCAACGATGACTAATCTTGAGTTGACAGAAGAAGAGCGCGAATTAGCTGCCCGCAAATTTCATAGTTTGCCACGTAACTCAAGCCCTGTCCGTCAAAGGAATCGCTGTACAATAACAGGCAGACCCCATGGTTTTTATCGCAAATTTGGTCTGTGCCGTAACAAACTTCGCGAAGCCGCTATGCGCGGTGACGTACCTGGCTTAGTTAAATCTAGCTGGTAATCGGATTAGGGAGTAATAATACATGTCAATGTCAGATCCTATTGCAGATATGTTAACTCGCATTAGAAATGCACAAGCTGCCAATAAAGCTACCGTTTCTATGCCGGCATCAAAAGTTAAGGCGTCTATTGCCAGTCTTTTGCAGGCTGAGGGTTATATCGGCGCAGTGGAAAAAACAGAAGTTGATAACAAGCCAGTATTGTCGATCACTTTGAAATATTTTGAAGGTCGGCCGGTTATTGAGCAACTGAAAAGAGTAAGTCGTCCGGGCTTGCGTATTTACAAAAACGCCAATGAGTTGCCAAAAGTCAGAGCAGGTCTTGGAATCGCTGTAGTGTCCACATCCAAAGGTTTGTTCAGTGATCGTGCGGCACGTGCAGCTGGAATTGGTGGCGAAGTAATTTGCTACGTCGCGTAACAGGAGATTGAGATGTCACGTGTAGCTAATAAACCTGTTGCGATACCTGCAGGTGTAGAGATTAATCTTAGCGGACAAAATGTGTCCGTTAAAGGCCCGAAAGGCAACATGGATTTTACTATTCATGATTTGGTGTCAGCCAAAATCGAAGATAATCAGGTGAAAGTTGCCGCAAATGTAAAGTCCGGCCAAGCAATTGCGCTAGCAGGTACAACCCGCGCATTGGTGGGTAATATGGTGGACGGTGTTTCGCAGGGTTTTGAGAAAAAGTTGCAGTTAGTTGGTGTTGGTTATCGTGCTCAGGCGCAAGGTAGTAAACTGAATTTGACTTTAGGTTTTTCACACCCGGTTGAATATGCAGTACCAGCGGGCATTACCGTTGAGACGCCAAGTCAAACTGAAATTTTGATCAAGGGCATTAATAAACAGCAAGTAGGTCAAGTGGCGGCTAATATTCGCGCGTACAGACCACCTGAGCCATACAAAGGCAAGGGTGTCCGTTATGCCGACGAACATGTTGTTCGTAAAGAAGCCAAGAAGAAATAAAGGCTAATATAATGGATAAAAAAGCATCTAGAATGCGACGCTCGGTAAAAACCAGAGCTAATTTAAAACGTTTAGGTAAGACCCGTTTGTGTGTGCATCGTACGCCGCGTCATATCTATGTTCAGCTAATCGATGAGACTGGAAGCAAGGTAATTGCTGCCGCGTCAACGGTTGAAAAAGCGGTTCAAGAACAGTTGGCCGGTTACACCGGTAATTCTGACGCTGCGGTTGTGGTGGGCAAATTGATTGCTGAGCGCGCAAAAGAGAAAGGCGTCACCGCTGTTTCCTTTGATCGTTCTGGTTTCAGATTTCACGGTCGCGTCAAGGCATTGGCTGATGCTGCTAGAGAGCACGGGCTCAACTTCTAAAAAATTAAAGGTGTTATATGGCAAACTTCGACTCTTCAACTAACAAAGACGATCTTCAAGAAAAGCTTGTTGCAGTTAACCGAGTAGCTAAAGTGGTAAAAGGCGGTAGAGTTTTTGGTTTTTCCGCGTTGACAGTAGTTGGTGATGGTAAAGGCCGAGTAGGTTTTGGTAGTGGTAAGGCGCGCGAAGTGCCGGTCGCCATTCAAAAAGCGCTTGATAAAGCCCGCCGTAACATGATTGATGTTAATTTAGACGGTGATACTCTACAATACCCGCTAGTTGGTAACCATGGAGCGGCTAAAGTGTTTATGAAGCCTGCATCACAAGGTACCGGTATTATTGCTGGCGGCGCTATGCGTGCGGTATTTGAGGTAGTCGGTGTGCACAACGTGCTGGCGAAATGTATCGGAACCAATAACCCGGTAAACGTGGTTCGTGCAACCGTGGAAGGTCTGCGTAACATGCGCTCGCCAGAGCAGGTTGCAGCGAAACGTGGTAAAAAAGTAGAAGAGATATTGGAATAACAATGAGCGACAATAAATTAAAAGTCACTTTGGTACGCAGTGTTAACGGGCGTTTAAAAAGCCATAAAGCTTGTGTGTCTGGCTTGGGGTTACGCCGCATGCATCACACTGTTGAGGTAATTGCTACGCCAGAAAATCGCGGCATGATCAACAAAGTTTCGTACATGTTGCGTGTAGAGGAAGCTTAAAATGAGATTGAATACATTAAAACCTGGCGTTGGCTCGCGAACTAATCGTAAGCGTGTAGGCCGAGGTATTGGCTCCGGTTTGGGTAAAACTGGCGGCCGTGGTCACAAGGGACAGAAGTCTCGCTCTGGCGGCAAAGTTCAAATAGGTTTTGAAGGTGGCCAGATGCCCCTGCAACGCCGATTGCCGAAAGTAGGGTTTAGTTCGCGCACCAAACGCTTTAAAGCTGAGATCCGACTCAACGAACTCGAAAAAGTAACGGCCGATATTATTGACCTGGCGTCACTAAAGCAATGCGGTGTGATCCCTTGCTTTATTAGAGAAGCCAAGGTTATTGTGTCTGGTGAAATTTCAAAAGCAGTGACTTTGCAGGGCATTAATACAACTGCAGGCGCTAAGGCGGCTATTGAAGCCGCTGGTGGAAAGGTAGAAAGCTAAGTGGCTAAAGGATCGTCGATCGCTGCCAGTATGGCAGGTGGAAAGTTAACAGAACTTAGGCAGCGCCTGCTTTTTGTTGCAGGTGCAATAATCGTGTTTCGTATTGGCGCCCATATTCCGGTTCCCGGCATCGACCCCGCTGCGTTGGCATTAATGTTTGAACAAACCAAAGGTACCATCCTTGACATGTTTAACATGTTTTCCGGTGGCGCTTTAGGGCGATTGTCCGTGTTTGCTTTGGGTGTTATGCCTTATATATCTGCATCTATCATTGTTCAGCTATTGTCATCTGTTTGGCCTAAATTAGAGCAATTGAAAAAAGAAGGTGAATCAGGGCGACGAAAAATCACCCAGTACACCCGGCAGTTGACCTTGGTTCTCGCTACTTTTCAAGCCACCGGTATAGCCGTTGCGTTACAGCAACAGCGCATTGGCAATGTGTCGGTGGTGGTTGAACCTGGACCTTTGTTTATGTTGACAGCCATTATTACATTGGTAACCGGCACCATGTTCTTAATGTGGTTAGGTGAACAAGTGACTGAGCGCGGTGTAGGTAATGGTATCTCGTTAATTATCTTCGCAGGCATTGTGGCCGGTTTACCTTCTGCGGTAGCAGGAACAATGGAGCTGGCACGGACCGGTGAATTGCAGTGGTTTACGGTTATTATTTTATTTGCACTTGCATTGGCGGTGACCTTCTTTGTGGTATTTGTCGAGCGCGGGCAGCGGCGAATAACGGTCAACTATGCAAAACGGCAGCAGGGCAACAAACTCTACGCCGGTGGCACTAGTCATTTACCGTTAAAAGTTAATATGGCCGGTGTAATACCACCGATATTTGCCTCTAGTATTATTTTGTTCCCGGCAACATTAGGCGGGTGGTTTGGTAGCATGGGCGAAGGTATGGAGTGGTTGAAGGACTTGTCTTCGACGCTATCTCCTGGACAGCCTCTGTATGTAATGTGTTATGCACTAGCAATCATATTTTTCTGTTTTTTCTATACGGCCTTGGTTTTCAACCCTAAAGATACCGCAGATAATTTGAAAAAGTCTGGTGCGTTTATACCCGGTGTCAGACCTGGTGAACAAACGGCAAAATACATTGATAATATTATGTCGCGTTTGACCTTGGTGGGGGCGATTTACATTACTGGAGTCTGTTTACTGCCAGAGTTTTTAATTTTGTATTGGAATGTTCCTTTTTACTTTGGTGGAACATCGCTACTAATTGTGGTTATTGTTGTCATGGACTTTATGGCGCAAGTTCAAGCTCATTTGATGTCACACCAATATGACGGACTGATGAAAAAAGCTAATTTGAAGTCTCATGGACGCGGTGGCGGCTTGGTTCGCTGATTTATTTGAGTAATTTATCTATTTAGAGGTTAGTAATGAAAGTCAGGGCTTCAGTAAAAAGAATGTGTAGAAACTGTCGCGTCGTTAAGCGCAAAGGTGTCGTTCGGATAATCTGTAAAGAGGCGAAACATAAACAACGCCAAGGTTAATTGCGATCATTAATTGATTTTTGACATAAAGAATAGTAAAATTCTGCGCCGTAAATCGGTCAGGGTATTTAGGAGTAAGAGCGCATGGCGCGTATAGCTGGAATAAACATACCGACACATAAACACACTGTAATAGCGTTGACGGCCATCTATGGTATTGGCTCAACTCGCGCCAGGGAAATTTGTGCGGCCACAGGTATTGACCCAACCAAAAAAGTCAAAGAGTTGGGTGAAGATCAATTAGAGTTAATACGTCAAGTGATTGGTAAGTACACTGTCGAGGGTGACCTCAGACGCGAAGTGTCTATGAATATCAAACGCTTAATGGATCTTGGTAGTTTTCGCGGTATTCGTCATCGTCGCGGTCTGCCACTACGTGGACAGCGTACCAAAACGAACGCGCGTACCCGTAAAGGTCCTCGGAAAGCAATCAAAAGATAAGTAGCATAACAGCTTAGGTTAATATAAATGGCAAAACCATCTGCGAGTAAGAGTAAAAAACGTGTCAAAAAGAACGTGTCTGATGCCGTTGCGCATATTCACGCATCTTTTAACAATACAATTATCACCATCACCGACCGTCAGGGGAATACCTTGACATGGGCAACAGCGGGCGGTTCTGGTTTTCGAGGCTCAAGAAAGAGCACCCCTTTCGCTGCTCAGGTGGCGTCCGAAAAGGCAGCATCTGCCGCTAAGGAATTTGGTGTTAAAAACGTAGATGTTTATGTTAAGGGACCAGGACCTGGTCGCGAATCTGCTGTTAGAGCTTTGAACCTGGTAGGTTTTAAAATAAACAACATTACCGATGTGACGCCCATTCCTCACAATGGTTGTCGTCCACCTAAGAAACGTAGAGTTTAATCGGGAGAATAATTTTGGCACGTTATATTGGTTCGAAATGTCGTCAGTGTAGACGAGAAGGTGTAAAACTTTTCCTTAAGGGGGAGAAATGTTACACCAGTAAATGCGCAATGGAATCAAGACCTTTTCCACCGGGTCAGCATGGCCAGCGACGCGGTCGATTGTCCGATTATGCAACACAATTGCGTGAAAAGCAGAAAGTTAGACGTATTTACGGTATTCTGGAAAAGCAGTTTCGGTTGTATTACAAGCAAGCTGACGGTAGCAAAGGCTCAACCGGTGAAAATCTGTTAACTTTGTTGGAATGTCGGCTGGATAACGTAGCCTATAGAATGGGATTCGGTATATCACGTTCGGAATCTCGCCAGCTGGTTCGACACAACGCTCTGTTGGTGAACGGTAAGAAAGTGAACATTCCGTCGTTTCAAGTACAGCCAAACGACATACTCAGCATTGATGAAAAACGCAAAGCCCAATTAAGAATAAAGGCTTCATTGGATGCCGCTAAAAATCGTGGTTTTTCTGAATGGTTAAGTGTCGATACAGATAAAATGGAAGGTGTATTTAAACAACTTCCAGAACGCGCTGAGCTACCTTCGGATATCAACGAACAGTTGATCGTAGAGTTGTACTCTAAATAATCCACCAGTTGTCTTTATTCAAGAGGAAAGTTCATGCAAGTTGCATTAGGCGATCTATTAAAGCCGCGTCTGGTAGATGTTCAAAAGAACTCAGATACTAAGGCTAAAATTGTATTAGAGCCTTTAGAGCGTGGTTTTGGGCACACACTTGGTAGTGCTTTAAGAAGAATTTTATTATCTTCTATGCCAGGCTGCGCAGTTGTTGAAGCAGAAATTGATGGTGTATTGCACGAATACAGCACAATCGAAGGTGTACAGGAAGACGTCATTGAGATATTGCTGAATTTGAAAGAATTGGCAATTAACATGAGCGTCAAAAATGAAGCAATCTTGACACTGAATAAAAAAGGCCCAGGTGTTGTGACAGCTGCAGACATTACGCTTGATCATGATGTTGAAATTGTGAATACCGATCATGTCATTGCTAATTTGACCAAAAGTGGCGAATTGAATATGACAATTAAAGTTGCCAGAGGACGTGGCTATGAACCGTCTACATTGCGCGACAATGAAGAAGACCGACCCATTGGTCGTTTGCAATTGGATGCATCTTTTAGCCCGGTGTTAAAGGTAGCTTACAGTGTTGAAAGTGCGCGTGTTGATCAACGTACTGACCTGGATAAATTGATTATCGAAGTTGAGACTAACGGCACGGTTGATCCTGAAGAATCTATTCGGGCTGCGGCGACCATATTGCAGGATCAATTGAGTCATTTTATTGATCTTAAAGGTAAGACAGAGGAAGAACCGAAATCGGATGAGCCAGAAGTTGATCCAATATTGATTCGTCCTGTTGATGATTTAGAGCTTACCGTGCGTTCAGCTAACTGTCTGAAGGCCGAGAATATTTACTATATTGGTGACTTGATTCAGCGAACCGAAGTTGAGCTGTTAAAAACACCAAATTTGGGTAAAAAATCGCTAACAGAAATTAAGGATGTACTCGCTTCTAAGGGTTTATCGTTGGGCATGCGTTTAGATAACTGGCCACCAGCGCAAATCAAAGAAAAGCATAAAGAAATTGCGTAATTGCCGGTGGGCAGTCAGGAATTAGGAAAATATTATGCGTCATAGAAATATAGGTAGACAATTAAGTCGTAACAGCAGTCACCGTAAGGCGACCTTACAGGCATTAACAGTGTCGTTGTTGCGCTATGAAACAATCAAAACAACGGTAGCTAAAGCGAAAGAATTACGTCGAGTTGCTGAGCCTTTGATTACTCGTGGCAAGACTGATACTGTGGCTAATCGCCGTATTGCTTTTGCTCGATTACGAGATTCTGAAGTGGTTGCTAAATTGTTCACTGATCTTGGCCCCCATTTTAATGAGCGTCCGGGTGGGTATATCCGCATTTTACGTAACGGATTTCGCGCTGGTGATAATGCCCCTATGGCGTTGGTACAGTTAGTCAGTAGAACCGAAATCGCTGAGCCCGGTGATTCGTAACATAACGACTTCTCGGAAGTAAAAGCTTAAAAAAAAAGCTGGCCTAGGCCAGCTTTTTTTATTGCTTGTTGATTTTTCTCTCTGCTTCAACCCAGTCTGCTTTTGGGTCTCCGCCTGCAAATCCGCGCTTTTCTGCAATATAATAAGCCTCTTCACAGATCATACGGTATTTATCTTCGGTGGACACGGCACTGATTGATGCTGTATTTTTAATTCCTGCTTTGCTTGCGCTTTTTGCGTTGACTTTTGCTGTTGTTTTTTTAGGTGGTGCAGCCTTGCGTGTGGTTTTTGTTTTCGCTTTAGTAGATGTTTTAGCGGGCGCTTTTTTTGGCTGTGGTTTACGTGTGCTTGTTTCCTGAGTCATTTCTTCGTTCATTGCAATAACCTCGTGTTCAAATAAATTAGTGTAGAGTGGGGGAGGGTGATTATTATTGGTTTGTTTAAACTATTTTCATAGAATAAATATAATAATAACTCATTTTCAGGAAGGTTTTATAAAAATTATTCATTTATGTGTAAATGATATGTATAGATAATAGTAAATGTCATTCGAATATCAACAAGCTATTTTGGGTCTGTTTCACTTCACCCTCACTCTCTGCCTCTTTAACTATACTGCCGAATAATACAATTTTATTGCGATAATTATGCGCTTCTAAATGATCAAAATTAGCGGGTAATACGGGTAATACGGGTAATTTCTTTAGAGTTCCTGTCGCATTGGTTTGTAATACTGCGATATTACTATGTGGTATATAGCGTTCAATGCTTTTCAACGGTTTACGTGAGGTTAATTGTTCCTGGAATCCACCGAAGATATAAATGTTACCATTGATGACTGACGCAGCTGGTTTAATACGTGCTTCACGCATGTCAGTTGGTTCGGTGCTAAATTGTAAGGTGGCAGGGTTGAAAGAATCCAGTCGATTGGTTGCTTGCAGAAAGCCATTCTCAAGGGTCATCATACCGCCAATAAGATAAATTCGATTATTGATATTGACACAGGTTGCACCTGTGGTTGGAAAAGGCATATCTCCCAGACTTACCCAGTTTTGGCTGACGGGTTCGTAAAATTCATAAGTCGGCATGATAATATGCCTATCCCTCTCCGGGGTTAAGTAGGAACCGCCAAATGCATATATTCGATTATTCACTTCAACTACGCAGGCATGTGCTCTTGCTTGTCTTAAATTACCCGCAAAAAGCCAGCTATTACTGCTTGGATCATAACGCTCGACAATATCTACCGCATTGCCTGCTTCATTAAACCCACCAATGAGATAGATACTGCCACGAAAAACAACAGACGTTGCCGCATGTCGTTTATTGGCTAATTCGCTGGGATTTCTTGGGCTCTCGCTGTTTTCACCGTTCCATAGTGATAGTGGCAAATCATAAGCGTGGACTATTTCAGTGGTACCGGTGTTTGGTTTGCCACCACTCACGATTAACTGATCGTTTAGTATCGCAGATGCAAAATCAGTGACGGGTATGGTCGGGTTTTTGGTTGGGTACCAGCTATCTAATGCAATGTCGTAGCTCATGGTGTTGGCGAGCAGTGATGATGAGCTAATTGCGTCTGGTGTGCCACCATAGAGGTAAATGCTATCGTTAAATATCACATGGCTAAAACTTGCGTTGGCAAAAGGCATGGGTTTTTCGTATTGCCAGCTTGCCTCAGGTTCACGCCAATTAATGCTTTCAACATCACTGAGCAGAGCATTAGATGCATCGAGTCCGCCAAGGGAGATAAGCTGGTCGTTGACCTGTACCAATGCGAAATCAGATTTCGCAAGTCCCATTCGATTGAGTTTTACCCAGCCACTCTGCTCAGCTGCATTGAGATCCAGCACTTCAAATGAATCCAGTGTGCCATTGGCACCGAGTCCTCCCGCAACATACAGCGTATTTTCGATGAGCGTGCTTGCATGATGACTACGTGCGTCAAGCATCGATGGGGCTGTAGCAAGTTCCATACTTTCAAACAGTGGATCAAAAATATAAACATCATTTGTCACGCTGCTGGTACTCGACTTACCACCGATAATATAAATTTTATCGCCAACTGTTTGGCAGCTTGAATGAGATATTGCTGCTGGTAAGCTTGCGAGTCCGGTGTCTGTCCATGCATTTTCAAATGGTGAGTATTTAAGTATCTGGTTGGAACTTAGGTTGTTAATATCAGCTCCGCCAAATAAATAAATATTGTCTTCATAGCGACAGGCAGCCATACCGAGTCGAGCCACCGGCATTGACTGTCTATTGCTCCAGGGTTCTTCGGTTTTATAGGAGACAAAATTAAACTCACTGGTGATATTGCTTACCTCATTATTATTGGTTTCAGGGTTTATTCGCATGCCACCAAATATGTAGACATAATCCTCATAGGTCACGGCAGCAGTGTGTGCGCGTAATGATTGCAGATCTGGCTTGTGGCTCCAATTGCCTCGCAGCGGTTGAATCTCTAATTCGTGTGAAAGTGCCGAATGCGCCAATTCGCCTGCTCGTAGAAAAGAGACCCTAAAATAGTATGCTTGGGATGGGTCGATGTCACTTAGTTTAATTTCTTCTGGCTCGGAGACCGTTATTGCAGTGACATTATCTGCGCCCGCTTCAATTCCCGCAATATTACTCCAATATAAGGTATATTCGAGAGCGTCTTGTTTTGAATTCCAAGTAACACTTAGTTCGTCGCCATAGTCTTGCAGCGAAATAACTTGTAGGGGTTCTTCAATGATGATTTCTGCCATATTCTCCGTTCTGATGTCACCCAGAGTTGCTTTAGCATAAAAAACACCACTTCCTTTTGCGACTATTATCCCACTGGCATCAATTTCAACATTTGGGTTAACTTGCGCAGAAAAGCTGTCATCGGTTGGCGTATTGCTAATCAACCAAGTGACCCGGCTGGTTACGCTTTGTGAGCTTTCATCAGAGAGCGTGGCAATGACTTCGGTCGCATGCACTTGCTGATCACCTATATCGATAATAAATTTATCTTTGCCTACTGCGATTTTTACAATTGAGGGTTCGATCGTTAACTCAAGGATTGCGGTTGTCTGACTATTTTTTGCTTTTACAGTGACTATCACGGCACCGAAGTTCAGGGCATCGATTTTCCCGGATTCACTAATAGTCACTATATTCTCGTCGGATGAGGTCATTTCAAATGACTCGTATTCGTTGGAAGTGGTTTTTTCCTCGATATTGTTGAGTGCCAATATGGCGTCAATGTTCAGTTGATAACTTTGGCCTTGGTTCATAATGGCCGGGACGCCGCTTAATGTTATTGATGTTACTCTGGGGCTGTCTTGAATAGTAAAGGTTTTTGTGCCGCTGATCGGCAATAAACTTGCAGTGAAGGTAACATCACCGGGTTTAAGGGGTTTTACTAAGCCTTTGTCGTCTACTGTGGCTATTTCACTGTCCGAAGAGCGCCAGCTAACTTGCTCAGTAATAATTTCGCTGGTTCGGTTGCTGTAGATTGCAATGGCGCCGAGATTGAATTCATTATCTATGGCGGGATTGTTGGTGGTGCCGGTGATTACAATGTCACTTAAATTCTTAGCGCTAGCACCGCTGCTATCATTATCACCACTGCCGCCGCCGCAAGCATTCAAGCCTACTACGCCTAAAATTAACATCAGTATAAGGAATTGATTTTTCATTTAACTATTTTGGCCTAATTCTGTTAGATTACGGACTGCAATTTAGACAACAGATTATCGCGGCCGAGAATGAAATGCCGCTTATCGCTTAGGTATTATTTAAGCTTAAAATGTAATCAACCAATGTTTCAATGGTTTCCGGGGAAACACGGTTTTCTAATGCTGGCATACCCGCTGCCCCTTTCATTGTCATCCAGTTACCTTTGCTACCTTTTTTAACACGCTCGATGAGCAGGTTTCGCGCTTCTTCACGGGGTGTGCCTTTATAGCGCTCAGCGATTGCTTTCCAGGAAGGCCCAATCACAGTTGCCGCAAGCCGGTGGCAATCGATGCAACCATTCATGTGCGCCAGTTTAAATAGATCAGCTGCAAGCTTATTTTTAGGGTTTTGGGTGCCCTGGCTCTCACAGGCACTCAAACTGATGGCCAGACTTATAATTAGTACTGACAGGTAGATAAATGACTTCATGGTTTTGGCTTTGACTCTTGCTCATACACTGGCTTTGCATGTTAGCACAACAGGCAAAGAATGAAATACTTTAAGCTTGTTTTTTGTGCAGTACTGAATTCTTGATACGGCGGTTGATTTCCTCTTCCACAATAAGATAATTGGGATGAAGCGGGCTGATGTATTTTTGTTTGAACTGCAACTCGGTTATGGACTCAGGTAAGTTATTGTAAGTCGGCATAAAATCACTTTCAGCTAAGTTGGGATTTGTCATAATTCGTTGTACATGACGGGCGGAGTGATCGTTACTGGTGGCCAGTTCAGCAAACTTGACGCCCGCGCGATCTGCCAGTAAGTCAGGAAAACTAAAACCCGAGCCTCCGCGGGAGTCGTTTATTTCTTTAGACAAGCCAACCGCATTGCTGAGCGCTTGATTGGTGATGACGCTTAAGGCGCTGGAAATCAAAAAATGCTTGGCGAGGTCTCGGCGATTGATCAAGGTAACCCGAAGCAAGTAAGCGCGGCGCAGTTTTTCTCGAAATACATAGTGTGGCGGAACTGAAGAGATGGCTAATCCTATTGCAATAATTGCAGCGCGATTTTCTGCGACGGCATCATTGCTGATAAGGGTTTGCTGCGTTGCCAGTGAGAATAAGGGGTAAAGTACTTGCGTGACACTCATGTTACGCCACATATTTAGTATGTTCATTTCAATGAGCTTTTGGTAATACACCTTGACTCGCTCGTACTCGTCATCTGCCAATATTAAGTTGCTGGCAGCACTGCGTATTTTCTCGGTTAACTGCTGTGACCAACGATAGGATACCGTTAATGCGGCAGGTTTGATGCTCACGCTTTCAACGCTTTGCAGTGCGAGTATGAGTTCAGGTAAGTATCTTTCTGTGAGTTGCAAAGCGAACGGAGATAATTGCTCAAGTAGGAATCTCGGCAAAGTGAGTTGTCCGACTTTCATGTTTTGCAGAGTGAGTTGTTGATTCCTTGTGGGTATGGTGGTAATGCCGATACTAAAATTTAGATAAAAAGTGCTGTCAAAAATCTGTAAGCTACTCTTTATTTCTGCCAGGTTTTCTTTTAGTGTCAGCTTTGTCGGTATATGCAGCTTTTTGTGCTGTAAACCCAGTTGAATAGCTTGGTTTAAGTTAGATTCAGAGAGCGAAACACGTTGTTCGCGATTGATACGGTTCGGTTTAAACGGATTATTGCTCGCCAACGTTTGTTTAAGTTGAATCAAGCTTTCGTGATCGAGTTCTGCAGGATTATTCACTGCGGGCGCGGCACTGATAGCCATGAATGATAGCGTGATAATCGCTATGAACAACAGCGTAATGGTGATATACAATGTTCTAAAAAATAAGCGCATA
>CALZHW010000057.1:0-1621 GCA_945787125.1 uncultured Ectothiorhodospiraceae bacterium | reverse complement strand
AATTGCCCCGTCATAGATTTGATGCATGACTTGCCTAAATTTAATAGTCGCGCAGCAAGTTACTTGCTGGCTGCATTGCTGGAAAATTTACCCACAGATTGTATTGTGCTTGCGGTGGTTGACCCTGGCGTGGGCTCATCCCGCAGAGCCATTGCCGTGTATGTGGATGAACGCTGGCTGCTTGCACCCGATAATGGATTGCTCGATGTGGTTGCCAAGCGTGCAAACAACACAAAATACTACGAGATTAATGTTGAGGCACAACAGTTATCCGCAAGTTTTCATGCTCGAGATTTGTTTATGCCAGTAGCCGTGAGTTTATTTAATAACCCTGGCATTAAAAATAACGTGCGCCTGATTAAGACGCCTAAATTAGAGCACGTGCCGGATGAGTTGGCTGAAGTGATTTATATCGATAGTTATGGAAACTTAATGACCGGTTTAACCGCTGCATTGCACCAGGGCAGACAGCAAATCATTTTTAAGGGTTACCCCATTAATCGAGCAAG
This sequence comes from uncultured Ectothiorhodospiraceae bacterium, assembly GCA_945787125.1. Taxonomy (GTDB): domain Bacteria; phylum Pseudomonadota; class Gammaproteobacteria; order S012-40; family S012-40; genus CALZHW01. The sequence goes on along the minus strand of CALZHW010000057.1, from coordinate 1,112 downwards.
AACCTTTTCGGACAATGAAAAAACACAGGCATTCTTTTACGAAAACTCACAAGGTTTATTAGAAATCGCCATAAACTGCGGCAACGCGCAGCAGCGATTTTCTGCCGAAATTGGTGACATGGTTGAGCTTGAGCTCACATTTATTGTATGACAAGCTCTCAATAATAGGAATGAAAATCTATCGCAAATGATCTGTTTATTGTCGATACCAATTCTTACGTAGTGCAGCCATGACTTTATTGGGATAGCGGTGGCTGCCGAGGCTACCATTATAGCGGCCTAAAGCGCGGCTCATGTTACCTTTTTCTCTATCTAAGTAGTGTCTAAGGATGGTGCAGCCCATTCGCAAATTGGTCTCTATGTTAAATAAATCATCACCGGGGCGGCCGATCTCTTTGAGCCAGAATGGCATTACCTGCATCAGACCTCTAGCGCCAACGCTTGAAATTGCCCAACGATCGAAAGCGCTTTCAATCTGGATGACTGCCATTATTAACTCGGGTGCTAAATTCACACGTTTAGCTTCGGAGTGAATAAGCTGCAATAACTCGAGTCTTTCCACGGGGTCTTTGATGCGCCGCTGCAAACGTTGGCTCATGTCAGTGAACCATACTTCGGCTTCCCACCTGTCTCTAAAGTGCACTGTTTCAGCGATGGCTTTTTTGAGACTTTCGCGTAATTCAGGGTCAACACTTGTGGTTGAGGCGGCCACCATCGTGCTCATTGCTAGCGTTAGAAATCCTATGAGATAAAATATCGTGATACGAAGCATGGTTTACGTTGCTATTTGTTGGAAATTAGTGATTTTAATTCATCGACAATATGCTCTATTGCAAGCTCTGAGCTTGCTTTGGTATTCCGGTTTTGATATTCAACAAAGCCGCCATCCAAACCTTTGTCACCAATGGTCAATCGATGTGGAATGCCGATTAATTCCATATCTGCGAACATGACACCAGCGCGTTCTTTGCGATCATCAAATAATACCTCTATATCGGCATTTAATAGCTGGACATAAATGTTTTCAGCGGCTTCACGCACGCGAGCCGATTTATGCATGTTCATTGGGCAAATAACCACCGTAAACGGCGCCAACGCTGAGGGCCACATAA
>CALZHW010000056.1 GCA_945787125.1 uncultured Ectothiorhodospiraceae bacterium | reverse complement strand
ATACACGAGAACCAGTGACGAAACTGCTGGTTCTCTTTTTACACAAAAATCAGCGCGAAAAGGACCATCAAATAACGTGCAAGTGACCACATCGATTATTGTGCGCACACTCAAAAGACGAAAGTATTAATTTGAAACTAGGAGTTGTATCTTAACTTTCATGGAAATTGGTCTTGACAATGGGGAGTACCATATTAAGCGCGATTTATTGAATGCTGTTAAACATTAAAGCGAAAATGCATCACATCTCCATCATTTACGACATATTCCTTGCCTTCCAGGCGCCATTTTCCGACTTCTTTTGCGCCTTGTTCACCTTTGTTGCTGACGAAGTCTTCATAGGCGACAACTTCTGCTCTGATAAAGCCTTTTTCAAAGTCAGTGTGAATGACAGCGGCTGCTTGGGGTGCAGTTGCACCGCATTTGATTGTCCAGGCACGTACTTCTTTGACACCAGCGGTAAAGTAAGTCTGTAAACCTAATAAGCGGTATCCTGCGAGTATAACGCGGTTTAAACCGGGTTCAGCAAGTCCAAGGTCTGCTAAAAATTCGCCTTTCTCTTCGTCATCGAGTTCAGCAATTTCGGCTTCAATAGCGGCACATATGGCAACGATTTCTGCGTTTTCAGTTTTGGCCAATTCGGTGACGGCAGTGAGGTGGGGATTATTCTCAAAACCATCTTCCATGACATTAGCGATATACATGGTGGGTTTATTGGTTAAGAGTTGCAGCGTATCGATTAAACTGGATTGCTCTTCACTCAGCCCCATTGAACGCACAGGCTCGCCTTGATCCAGATGTTGTTTGATTTGTTCAAGCAGGTTTTTTTGGGCGATGGCAGTTTTATCACCACCTTTACCGGCTTTGGCGGTGCGCAAGATAGCTTTTTCAACACTTTCCAGGTCAGCAAGCGCTAACTCCGTATTGATGATTTCTATATCGTGTAACGGGTCGATTTTACCAGCAACATGGGTAATGTCTTCATCTTCGAAGCAGCGTACGACATGGGCGATGGCTTGGGTTTCGCGAATATTAGCTAAAAATTTATTGCCTAAACCTTCACCTTTCGAGGCGCCTTCGACTAAACCCGCGATATCAACAAACTCCATTACTGCAGGTAGTACTTTTTTTGGTTGGACAATTTCTGCGAGTTTATCCAATCTTTTGTCTGGCACGGGTACGACGCCAACATTTGGCTCTATTGTACAAAATGGATAATTAGCGGATTCAATTCCGGCCTTAGTCAGTGCATTAAACAGGGTTGATTTTCCTACATTGGGTAAACCAACGATACCGCATTTGAATCCCATAATATTGACCTTTATGAACTAATGTAAGTTTTGCATGGCATTTTGTAACTCGCCTTGAATTAAATCAGGGGTAACCTGTAGTGCTGCATCGAGACTGTTGATGATGGAAATTTTATCATCAGGGGATGGCTTGCCTAAAACGTAATTACTGACTTGACTGCTGTGTCCGGGGTGACCGATCCCAATTCTCAGCCGTAAAAAGTCTTTACGACCAAATTTACTGATAATGTCTCGCAGACCGTTATGACCGCCGTGTCCACCACCGCGCTTTAATTTTATTTTGCCGGGTTCAAAGTCCAACTCATCGTGTGCAACCAGGATCTGTTCAGGAGGAATTTTATAAAAATTCGCCCAGGCCGCCACTGGCTGACCGCTTAAATTCATAAATGTCATCGGTTTCAATAAGGTCGTTTTGCAACCTGCGACGTCAATTTGGCAAATTTCAGCGTTGTACTTTTTATCGAATTGAAATTGCGAATTGTATTGGCGAGCGAGTTCATCGACAAACCAGAAGCCCGTGTTATGTCGTGTTTGCTGATATTGCGTACCAGGATTACCCAGTCCGACAATGAGCAGAATGGTATTTGACAATCTGTAGCCTTAGGAATGTGTATCCCCCGACAGCAAAAGCGATCGGGGAATAGCCAGGAAGTCTAAGATTCGTCGCTTTTGGGCTCATCTTCAGCAGCAGCAGGTGTTGCAGCTTCTTCTTCTGTGGAACCACGAGATTTTTGCACCGCTACAACCGGTTGGTCGTGATCTTTACCATGGGATAATTCGACTGAAGTAACGCCATCTGGTAGAGGCAAATCACTAATATGTAATGTGTCGCCAATTTCCATTGCTGACACATCGATCTCAATATATTCAGGCAGATTTATAGCGCTACACATGATTTCAATGTTACTCATATTGTGAGTCATCTGGCCACCCGTTTTAACCCCAGGGGCAACGTCGCCGCCAGTAAAGTGAATAGGTATCATCATAGTTATCATCTGGTCGTCGCTAACACGCTGAAAATCCATGTGTAAAAGTTTCGGTTTGTAAGCGTGGCGCTGGATGTCTTTAACCACTGCTCTGTGGGTTTTGCCTTCGATATCAACATTAAGAATCGAGGTGTAAAACGCCTCGTCTTCGATCATTTTTAATATATCATTATGATTTAGTGTCAAAGATATGGGGTCTATTGCACCACCGTAGATGACAGCAGGAATCTTATTGGTATGACGTAGGCGGCGGCTCGCACCTTTCCCTATATCGCTACGCGATTCTGCAGTTAATGTAAAAGATTTCATTTTTTTCTCCTAAAACAAGGGCTTGGTGCCCACAATTGTTAATTTCCCGCGACCAGGTCAATTAACGATGAAAGCCACTCATTAATCAATAAAGAGTGAGCTTACTGACTCTTCCATGTGAATACGACGCATGGTTTCAGCCAGCATTTCGGCAACACTAAGTTGCCGGATTTTGGAACATTCTTTGGTAGCGCTGCGTAGTGGTATGGTATCAGTCACTACGAGTTCATCAATCATCGAGTTTTCAAGATTCTCAATCGCGCGGCCGGATAATACAGGATGAGTACAGTAGGCCACAACCCTGGCAGCGCCATTTTCTTTTAATGCATCGGCCGCTTTGCATAATGTGCCGGCAGTATCAACCAAATCATCCACTAAAACACAGGTTCTGTCTTTAACGTCACCGATAATGTGCATGACTTTGGCGACATTGGGTTTTGGCCGGCGTTTGTCAATGATGGCTAGATCTGCGTCACCTAATCGTTTGGCCAGCGCGCTTGCGCGGACAACACCGCCCACGTCAGGTGAGACGACAATAAGATTCGGGTATTTTTGGCGCCAAATGTCGCCGAGTAAAATCGGTGAGGCATAGACATTATCTACCGGAAGATCAAAAAAACCTTGAATTTGATCCGCATGTAGATCAATGGTCAATACCCTGTCGGAGCCTGCAGTGGCAATCATATTGGCAATCAATTTCGCCGTGATTGGGACTCTGGCTGAACGGGTGCGTCGATCTTGTCGCGAGTAGCCAAAATAGGGAATGACCGTGGTGATGCGGGCAGCAGAAGCACGGCGAACGGCGTCTACCATAACCAGTAATTCTATTAAATTGTCATTCGCGGGCGCACACGTCGGTTGAACAATGAATACATCATTGCCACGGACATTTTCTAAAATTTCAACCGTAATTTCTCCATCACTAAAGCGGCCCACGCTTGCTTTACCGACGGACATGTTTAAATATTGTGCAATATTATTGGCTAGACTGGGATTGGCGTTTCCGGAGAATACCATCATGCGGCTATCTGGCACGTGCCTTACCTCAAGGTATGTTTAAGGAACGTGTATGAAATAACTTACCCATCTTGCATCTCATCTTCAGCCCGTCTTGACATGTTCTGAAATCTCAAAAGCTCGAAATAGAACGACTATTCCTGCACTTTTGAGATTTCAGAACGTATCAATACAGACTAAATATGAGCGTCAGATGTCCAATTTATTTTATACACGTTCCTAAGCGATTGGAGAGCCCAGAGCTCTCAAAAAGAACGTGATGGAATTAAAACTTAACGGCTAATGCCGACCCTCACCGCAGGATCTGCGTAAGTTAAGGCGAGGGAATCGCAGTGACCGTTTCTGGCCAACTGCTTACCATCCTAAGCGTCATCCTACTGGGATAGTGTAATTCAGGTGAGCCTTTTCGGATTGTCTCGCCGGTGTCGTTGTACTTCTTTATTTTTAAGCGCGAAAAAACTTATTTTTTTTCGCCGCTAGGTTTATGGCTGGGGCACCAGGATTCGAACCTGGGAATGCAGGGATCAAAACCCTGTGCCTTACCGCTTGGCGATGCCCCAATAAAATTGTTCAATCCGGCTCGCATTCAAAGCTTTAGCAATAAAGTGTTGCCATTTCTCTGGCATCTTCTCCGAGACTGTCGCGGCTGCTTGCTTTGAATCGAAGGCTGCAAATATACATGCGCCTGTTCCGGTTAATCTTGCATTGGAAAACTGTCCTAGCCATTTTAGGGCTTCAGCCACTTCGGGGTAGAGTTTTTCTACCACTGGCTGACAGACGTTTTCTGTCGTTTCGTGTCTTCCATCTAAGAAGTCGCGTATTTTGATCGGAACTTTGTCCCGTGTCAATTCAGATGACGAAAAAATTGTACCAGTATTGATATGAATTTGCGGAAATAGTACAAGAAACCACTTTTCCGGCAATTTTATCGCCTTTAGTTGCTCACCAATACCTTCGGCCCAGGCAGATTGACCAAAAATAAACACGGGAACATCAGCGCCAAGTTTGAGCCCGATGCTCATGAGCTCTTGTTTACTAAGTTGTAAATTCCATAGTTTGTTTAGGGCAAGCAAGGTTGTGGCGGCATCTGAAGAGCCTCCGCCTAAGCCGCCACCCATAGGCAGGCGTTTTTCCAGGGTGATATTAACCCCTTGAGCAACATTAAATTGAGACTGTAGCTGATGGGCCGCTTGGTAGATGATATTTTCAGTCAGGCTAACATCTTTGATTTCTGGTGTGATGTTTATCTGTTTATTGTCCGTCGTTTCGAAAAATAGTGTGTCGCCGTAATCAAGAAATTGAAAGACAGATTGTAATAGATGGTAACCATCGGCTCGTTGACCGGTGATGTGCAGAAATAAATTGAGCTTAGCCGGTGCCGGCCAGGCAAAAGCTGGGTCATAGTATTGGGCTATTGTGGTCATGTTAGTGATTGATCCAGCGTTGCATAACCAGTCTTACGTCAAAATCGTGATTGGAAAGAAAAAGTTTATCGGGTAAAGCGACACTTTCTACAATTTTATAGCGCTTAAATTCAATGCGCCAGTTGTTTTGCAGCAAGCTGGCCAATGACCCATTGGGGTTCACGCTGATGTCTTTTATTGAATGTGAGGGTGCAGGCAGTCCGCGTAACCAGTATTTCAATTCATTGACAGGTAGTTTTAGCCCGGTATATTTGCTGAGCAGGCTATTAGCATTTTTGGCAGTGAAGGAGCGTTTATCTTCTAATGTGAGAATTGCCTGCGTATCATCCCCGTTTAAGCGAAGACTTCCGCCATTGAGTGGTGCAGAGAGGGTGATGGTGTATTCGTTAGCATTGTTTTGCCAATGAAAATGCCCTGACCAACTATCGTCCTCACCTTGTGCGGCGAATCGGCCGTTCACGTCCCACTGATCGAGTACTAACAACTGTTTTTTATGCGCAATCCAGCTGGGGTCATTAGGCTCGGCTATATCTTTAACGCTAAGCAGGCTGCAGCCTGAAAGTGTTATAAAAGTGAAGAGCAGGGCAATTATACTAAAAATATTGATTCGCTGCATTCAATGTTTCAAACAGTTAGCCCGTATATTTCATGAATTATCCGGGTTAATTATTATTGGCCAAAGCGCTTAAGGGTTTTGATGAGAACTTCATTGTCACCATAATCTTCCTTGGCTTTCTTCCAGATGTCTTTGGCTTTATCCTTGTCGCCGGTGACCCACAGCAACTCACCATAATGTGCAGCGACTTCACCATCGTCGATTTGCGCCATCGCTTCGGCCAGATATTTTAACGCAATCTGGTTGTTGCCCAATTTATAGTTTACCCAGCCGAGACTGTCGATGATGGCGGGATCATTAGGATCGATTTTGCGGGCACGTTCAATGAGTTCCAGCGCCTCTTGAAACCGGTCAGTTCGATCTGCAAGCGTATAACCCAGTGCGTTGAGGGCAGCGGCATTGTCAGGATCGTTTTCGATTACGTGGTTTAAATCCTCAATGACCACATCAATCTTGTCCAGTCTTTCAGCGACCAAGGATCGAAAATACAAGAAATCCGGGTCTTTTTTGTTATTTTCAAGCAGCTGGGTGAATAAATCATAAGATTCCTGGTATTTCTTGAAATCTCTTAACAAATTTCCTTCAAACAGTGATATTTGCCGTTTTTCACTATCTGACCTGCTTTTAATGCGCTGGATATGTTCGCGTGCTATTTCAATGGACTCAGTTTTTGCCAAAATCGCTGCAATACGCAGTTGGGATTCAATATATAAGTTGTCACTACGAATTCTGGAATATATTTCAATGGCTTTTGCGCTTTGTTCTTTTTGTTCGGCAATTTGACCCAGGTAAAAAATAACCTGGTTATTCGATTTGCCTAACTTTTCCAGTTGATTTAAATAGCCTTCTGCTTCGTCAAAATCTCTGAATTGCATAGCGAGCATTGCGAGCGCAAACAACACATCATGATCATTTGGTACTTTTACTGCCAATAATTCAAATTGATTGCGCGCTTCTTTTAAGTTTCGTGTATCAACGAGAGCACGGGCATAAGCCAGTCTGACGGCGTCTTGTTTTGGATTGTCTTGCAGGTAGCTTTTAAGGTAGTTTAGCGCGTTTTCCGCTTGTGCATTCTCTTGCAATATTCGGGGGTAGAGCACAACAGCATCGATCCAATCAGGCCGGATCGCCAGACTTTTTTCGATACTGAGTAATGCGGGTTCAGCTAAGCCAGATTGTATCGCGAGTGAGGCGTGAATATAGTGGCTCTCCGCCATATCTGGATACAAAACTGTTAAATGTCTGGCGACTTTTTCGGCATTCTCAATGCTCGTTTCACGCTGCAGCATAGCGCCTGTTAGCAGTAAATTACGTGACAGACTGTCTTTATCTTCGTTGAGTAACCGGGAAAGAATTTCCTGGGCTTTTTCTGTATTGTCCTCACGCAAATAGAGAATAGCGAGGATGCGGCTGGCCTCTTGATTATCCGGTTCTGCAGCAACCCATATTTTGGCAGCCTCTAGTGCATCTTCCTTATTTTCGGCAAAATTCGCAATTCGAACGGCTCGGGCCGCGACCCGTGGATCTTTGCTCTGCTTTGCGGCGTCCAAATAGTATTCGGATGCGACGTTTGCGTCGCCTCGCTGCACCGATAATTCTGCAATTAAAACCCGGTAAATGATATTCGCTGTATCATTTTCCAGTTCAAAATCACCGGGTTTTTCGTTAAACGGCTCACCGTTTGAATTGCTTGATTGATTCTTTTCTGAGCCGTTTTTTGATCCGATATCAGGTGCAGTAGCGCAGGCCGATAAGATCAGGCTCAATGTTAAGATCAATCCGGCACTTTTATAAAATATCATTCATCCTCCGTGCTTGCAATTTTTGCAAATGGTATTATTTTAGAGCAAACCTAATTTGGTTAATGTAGATGACAGTATAAAGTTATATAAGGTTGCAATCATTAAGCCTAGAATGCCACATGTATTTTAATGTTCAGAAAAATATTTAATATTTAATAGTTGGTATGAATCATTAAATTTGCTGTTATTTGTCGCTAAAATTCGGCAAAATCTATAAAATACACGAAATATAACGAATAATCTGGCTGGACAATAGCATAGTTGTATGCCTGATTGTACTTTTTTTTAAATGAAATCAGGTTTATATGGTCAAATTGATGTAACGAAAGACTTGTAATGCAACGAGCGATTTACGAAAATGGCGAATTCGCCTGGAATTTGACATAAAAGAAACTATGGCCTTATTAGCATTTGGTATCAATCATAAAACTGCCCCGGTAAATATTCGTGAGCGGGTTGCATTCTCGCCTGAGCGTCTGCAAGATGCTTGTCAGGAATTGGTGGCATTTCCCGATGTTAGCGAAGTTGCTATCCTGTCAACCTGCAACCGTACAGAGTTGTATTGCTGTGTGAATGATCCGCAGGCCAAAGTCATTGAAGACTGGTTTTCTAATTATCACCATTTGCAGCTCGAAGATATCGCACCTTATATATACAAGCATCCGGAAAATGATGCCGTAAGGCATTTATTACGTGTTGCCAGTGGACTGGATTCGTTAGTATTGGGTGAGCCGCAGATTTTAGGTCAGGTAAAAACGGCCTATCGTGACGCCAATAGTGCCGGAACTATTGGTGCGATACTCAATAAGCTCTGCCAGCATACCTTTAAAGTCGCCAAACAAGTTAGGACAGATACGGCAATTGGTGAAAGCGCCGTGTCTGTCGCTTATGCAGCGGTTAGTCTGGCAAAGCAAATATTTAGTGATTTTGAGAGTAAGACGGTACTATTAATAGGTGCTGGTGAAACCATTGAATTAGCGGCGCGGCATCTCAAAGAAAGCAACATCGGTAACATTATCATTGCTAACCGTACGGTAGAGCGTGCGCAGGCGTTGGTGGATGAAGTCGGCGGTGTGGCAATCGCGCTTGAGGATATTCCGGCTAATTTACCCAAGGCAGATATTGTCATTTCATCCACGGCGAGTCCGTTACCGATACTTGGCAAGGGTAGCGTTGAACGGTCGATAAAGATTCGTAAACATCGCCCTATGTTGATGGTCGATATTGCGGTTCCGCGTGATATTGAGCCCGAAATCGGCGGGATGCCAGATGTTTATTTGTATACCGTTGACGACTTAAAAGATATTATTGAAGAAGGCTTACGAACACGTCGCGAAGCGGCCGAGCAAGCGGAAGATATTATTGATAATCAGGTTTCTGCATTTATGGGCTGGCTGCGTTCACAAAACTCAGTCAGCGTCATTCAGGCCTATCGCAGTTCGGTGGCTAAAATTAAAGACGAAGAATTAGAAAAAGCCTTAAAAGCATTGAAAAATGGGCGTGACCCAGAAGATACTCTGAAACGCTTTGCCAGCGCTCTCACCAATAAAATATCCCATTCACCGACGGCAAAAATTCGTCAAGCTGGATTTGATGGCAACGATGAATTGTTGGGAAATATCAAAGAACTGTTCGACCTGAAAGAGATTGATAATTAGCTGTGAATCAAACCATTCTTACCAAGCTCGAAAAAATGGTCGAGCGTGTCGAGGAAATTAATGCCTTGCTGTCTGACCCTGACGTAATTAACAATCAAAATAAATTTAGAAATTTATCGGTTGAATACGCTCAAATCCAACCGATTAGCGATTGTTACCTCGCGTATGAATCTACCGTGAAAGATATTGCTTCGGCGAAGGAAATACTGACTGAAAATGATGCGGAAATGCGTGAGCTAGCTGCGTTGGAAATAGTTGATGCAGAAGAAAAAAAAGCGATACTGGAAACTGAAATACAAAAACTATTGTTGCCAAAAGACCCGCACGATGAAAGCAATGTTTTTTTAGAGATTCGAGCCGGCGCCGGTGGTGATGAAGCCGCAATTTTTGCCGGTGATTTATTTCGTATGTATTCCAAATATGCCGAACAACACCGTTGGCAAGTTGAAATTGTTAATCAGAATCTCGGTGAACACGGTGGGTTCAAAGAGGTCATCCTCAGAATTTCAGGAAAAGGTGTTTATTCCAGGCTGAAGTTCGAATCTGGTGGGCATCGAGTACAGCGAGTGCCAGAAACCGAAACGCAAGGGCGAATTCATACTTCAGCGTGTACCGTGGCGATATTACCTGAAGTGGATGACGTCGAGAAAATAGAAATTAAATCAGCCGATTTGAAAGTCGATACTTTCAGAGCCTCAGGCGCAGGTGGTCAGCATGTCAATAAAACAGATTCAGCCATTCGCTTAACTCACCTACCGACAGGTACTGTTGTTGAGTGTCAGGATGAGCGCTCGCAGCATAAAAACAGAGCGCGCGCGATGTCGGTCTTGCAGGCTCGGCTGTTTAAAGCTGAACAAGAAAAACAAGCCGCTGAAACGGCCGCGACACGTAAAAGCCTGGTTGGCAGCGGCGATCGCTCTGAAAGAATTCGTACTTACAATTATCCCCAGGGTCGAGTAACCGATCATCGAATTAATCTGACCTTGTATAAGCTGGATGATTTTTTAATGGGAAATATCGATAGTGTTATAGATCCTTTAAATAATGAGCATCAAGCTGATTTGTTGGCAGCAATTAGCGATGATGCAAGTTAATTATCGATCTTTCAAACGTCATTTTGTGTACTTTGTATAGTCTGATGTAATGAGTGAGATAAGCGTTTCTGAGCTGTTAAATTCGTTAACAAAGCTTCTGGCAGCCAAATTAGATTCGGCGCGAATTGATGTTGAAGTAATCATGGCTTATGCAATGAGTTGGCAGCGACATCAATTGTATGCGCAGGGTGATTATAAGTTGGTTCAAGCAGAGCAAGATTGTATTGCAGGATTAATTAATCGACGTCTGCAAGGCGAACCGGTGGCATATATTGTTGGCCAGCAAGAGTTTTGGTCAATGTCGTTTGCGGTGAACGCTGCAACGTTAATACCCCGACCAGAAACCGAACATTTGGTCGAGGCGGCACTCAGCAAAATTCCTCTTAAAACACCTTGGCAAATACTCGACTTGGGTACCGGCAGTGGGGTAATTGCCTTGAGCATAGCTAAAGAACGACCAGCGTGTTTTGTTATTGCGGTTGATAGTTCGCAGGCTGCGCTGAATGTAGCGAAAAGCAATCAGCAGGCTTTGGGTGTTGAAAATGTGGATTTCATAAATAGTTGCTGGTTTGAAAAGCTCGGCAATGAGATGTTTGATGTTATTGTTTCGAACCCACCTTATATTGCTGAAAATGATCTTCATCTAAAGCTCGGTGATGTCGCATTCGAGCCGCGATCGGCATTAGGCTCAGGTATTGAAGGTTTGGATGACTTGCAAAAAATTATTAGTGATGCCGTTCGGCATTTGAAGGCTCATGGTTGGTTATTGCTCGAACATGGTTATCAGCAAGCAGCCGCCGTGCGAGCCCTTTTGAGCAGCCATGACTACCAGGATATCATTACGATAAAAGACTATTCCGGACATGAGCGCGTGACGCTCGCTCGCAGATAATCGATATTAATATCATCCTAGAATCCGCAGTTGAGCAGCCTGTAGTGTGCGTCATTTTGTGCTGAATTGCGTAGTGAAATCTTTTACAAATGGTTGTTCCCTTTGGGAAAGATTTCGCATAGCAAAGCAGTGCAAAAAGGCGTGCAATACAAGTAGCAGTGACTCGCCGAAAGGGTGAGCTGCGGTGCAGTTGAACTATTTAATAAATTCATAATGTTACATTGACCTGTAAACGTTCAACTGCGGAATCTAGGATTATGCAATCAATTCAACTACCCCGTACCATAGTAAATAAAATATTGGCACACGCACAGCAGTCCGCTGAGTACGAAATCTGTGGTTTTATTTCTCAAAAAGATGAAAATATTTTTCGCTCTTACCCTATTGAAAATACGGCGTATGAACCCGCAAAATTTTTTCGCATGGATGCTAAAGCACAAATCGATGCGATGCGTGCCATGCGTGAAAATAATGAAAAATTGTTTGCAATTTATCACTCCCATCCCAGTACTGATGCCTATCCATCAGCGATTGATATCCGCGATGCACAATATCCTGAAGTGAATTTCATCATTGTTTCGTTAAAAACCAAAGGTGTGTTAGATTTAAGAGCATACCGAATCAGACAGCAGCAGGTGGAGCTGCTGGAAGTTTATTTGTAGGATGATATTCGGCTATTTAGGCGTAAGCATTTTCGGGTAGGCTCTTAGGGGTTGTGCTTTTTTTTCGAACCTTGTTTAGTTGATTGTGGCTATAGGCTACCAGACATCTTCAATAGACAGATCATTGTAACGGTCTAAAGTTTTTAGCCATTCAGGCATGCCCATTTTTATAGAATGCTTTAACCCAACTACTTCTTCAAGTTCAATTAAATCGTTTTCATGTATGAAAGAATAAAACTTAGTAAGACTAGTCGCATTACTCTTTATGCTTGACCGACTAGACCATATCGCTTTTTTATAAACCAATAGCCTAGAAAATAATTTACATGACTAGTCCCATCTTTTGCTTCGATGGTATCTTCGTAAAGTAAAAAGTCGTTTATGTAGAATTCGATATTTGAAACATGAATGTTTATCGTTTTTGTTGCCAGGCCAGATTATTTCAACCTAGCCTCAAATTCATGTAATAAATGTTCATTAGATTTTCTTATCTTAGTGCAATCATCTTCATATTTTGCATATTTATCCATTGCCTGTGCCTATTATTGAGCGCCGTTTGCGTGATATAAATATTGTTATAGTTTAGAAATATCAGCGATTTTTACGAACTGTTGATACAACTTTGACAGTAGTGCGAGTCGATTGGCGCGTATTACTTTGTCATCGGCCATCACCATGACGTCATCAAAAAAGCCATCAATATTATCTTTCAGCTGCGACAGCGCAGTGAGTGCTGCCGTGTAGTTGCTTTGCTGCATTGCGACATCTACTTCAATTTCGATCTTGCCTAGTGCTTCAAAAAGGGCTTTTTCTTGTGGTGTTTCAAATAAGTCTGGGCGAATGTTTACAGAAATATCCGATTCATTTTTTCTAAGAATATTAGCGATACGTTTATTGGCTGCGGCTAGACTTTCTGCCGCTGGGGATTTTTCAAACTCCGCAATCGCCTGCATGCGTGCATGAAAGTCCAGAGGTGCTGTGGGTGAGGTGGCAAGCACGGCCTCAAATACTTGTGGGCGATAGCCCATTTCATGATAGTAAGCTTTCAAACGTTCCAGCATAAACTCTAGCACAGATAGTTTAGTATTTTTGTTTGCTGTTGGTAATTGTTTGCTTGAGAATTTAAGCAAATCTGATAAGTCCAGTGTTAGTTGGTTTTCTATAATGGTTCGTAATACACCTAACGCCGCACGTCGCAAGGCAAAGGGATCTTTATCGCCCGTTGGTATTTGGCCGATAGAAAATATCCCCATTAACGTATCGACTTTGTCTGCGATTGAAACCACTTGCCCTAAAGTAGAGGGTGGGGTATTGTCGCTGGCAAAGCGTGGCATGTAATGTTCAAGAATTGCTTCTGCGACAGCGGAATTTTCTTTGTCATGCAAAGCATAGTAGCGCCCCATAATGCCTTGCAGTTCGGGAAACTCACCAACCATTTCGGTCATCAGATCACACTTGGCCAGCATTGCTGCGCGTTTTGCTTGGTCTGCATCGCTGTTTATGGCAAGGGCGATGTGTTCGGCTAGTTCGGCAACCCGAATTACCTTCTCATAAACCGTGCCGAGTTTATTTTGAAAAACAACGGTCTTTAGTTTATTGAGCTCGCTTAGCAAACTTGTGTTTCGATCAGTATTCCAAAAAAAATCGGCATCAGCTAAGCGTGGTCGAATCACTCGTTCATTACCGTGTTGTATGGTTGTTATGTTTTTACTGTCAATATTGGCGATAGTGATAAAGCTGGGTAATAGTTTTCCATCACGTAACAAATGAAAATATTTTTGATGGCTTTTCATTGCAGAGATAAGTGCTTCAGCAGGAATTTCTAAAAATTGTTTATCGAAATTTCCGAGCACTGCGACGGGCCATTCAACTAAGCCAGTGACTTCATCTAACAATGCTGGATCAATTGCAGCATCACCATTGACGGATAACGCGGCCTGTTCAACCTGAGCTTTTATTGCATCACGCCGTCGTTGAAAATCAGCAATGACTTTGCCTTCGACTTCTAATAACGTTTCATAGTCGGCGGCATTAGGAATATCAATTTTTGCAGCACGATGAAAACGATGGCCAGTTGTAGTGCGGCCCGCTGTAATGTCTAGAATTTCGCAATTAATAATGTCGTTACCGAAAAGCATAATGACAGAATGTACTGGCCGAACAAATTGCGCAGTGCGATTTCCCCAGCGCATGCGTTTAGGAATGGGTAGTTTATTTAAGGCTTCAGTGATGGCATCGGGTAATATGTCGATTGCTGATGAGCCGGTTTGTTTGGCATTAAAGACTAGCCATGATCCTTTGTCGGATTCCAGGGTTTCTAGTTGATCGACGGTGACGCCGCAAGATTTGGCAAATCCTTGTGCCGCAGGTGTTGCTTCACCTTCTTCATTAAACGCGGCTTGAACGGCAGGGCCTTTGCGTTGCACCACTTTATTGGCTTGTTGGGTTTGTACTTGTTCGATCAATACCGCTAGTCGTCTGGGGGTCGCAAATGTTTTAACATGGCCAAAGTCTAATTGATTTTTTTCAAGATATTGCTGAATGTGATCCGCAAAAGCCAGAGATAGTTTTTGCAATGCCTTGGGTGGCAGTTCTTCAGTATGAATCTCAACGAGAAAATCCTTTGTGCTCATAGTGTGTCCCCCGTATTTGTATTGTTTAACTTTGCATTGCTTAACATTGGGAAACCAAGTGCTTCACGACCTTCATAGTAGGCTTGCGCGACTGCTCGTGCTAAAGCACGGACGCGACCTATAAAGCGCGCCCGTTCAGTAACGGAAATTGCATGTCTTGCATCAAGCAGGTTGAATGTATGAGAGGCTTTCAAGACCATTTCGTAAGCGGGTAAAGGCAAGTTTTCTGTAATTAATCGCTGGCTTTCTTTTTCGTAATAATCGAAGTGAGTAAACAAGTTTTCGGTGTCAGCTTGTTCAAAATTATAGGCTGACATTTCTATTTCATTTTGATGGAAAATATCACGATAGCTGACTTTTCCCAAGGCGCCATTTGTCCACACTAAATCATAAACACTGGCGACACCCTGAATATATATTGCCAGGCGCTCCAGTCCGTAGGTGATTTCACCGCTTACGGGTTTGCAATCCAGTCCGCCAACTTGTTGAAAATAAGTAAACTGGGTGACTTCCATGCCGTTTAACCAAACTTCCCAGCCTAAACCCCATGCGCCTAGAGTGGGCGATTCCCAATCATCTTCGACAAAACGTATGTCGTGTTCGAGGGGATCAAAGCCGAGCATACGCAGTGAGTCAAGGTACAAGTCTTGAATGTTATCAGGGGACGGTTTCAGTAGTACCTGAAATTGATAGAAATGTTGTAAGCGATTAGGGTTTTCGCCATAACGTCCATCAGTGGGTCGGCGGGAAGGTTGCACATAGGCGGTATTCCACGGTTCTGGACCAATTGCACGAAGAAAGGTGGCAGGATGAAAAGTGCCTGCGCCAACCTCTAGGTCTAACGGTTGCATAATTGTGCAGCCGTGTTGTGCCCAATAATCCTGCAGTGCGAAAATGAGTCCTTGAAAAGTGGAAATATCAAAACGTGTGCTTGTGTGTGCCATGATTACTTGTGTATCGTTTGCCATTAAAGAGCGTAAGTATAAACGACCCGGCAGATTAAAAACCACTTGATCATCCGGTAGAATTCCTTTATTTCATATTTTTCAACCGACTGGCGGTCAAGTTCTACCTCAATATGGCCGATATTATAATAGATGAGAAAATTGAGGATGTACCGATGTCTCAAATTATTCTAGGTTCAAGCAGTACTGCTCAGTGGCAAAAGCTAGTGCATGATGGGGAAATAGCCAGTGATACCCAGTTGAATGAAGATCTGCAAAGTTATTTGGTTTTTCTTTTAATGCGTTTTCTTGCCAAGCCGGACGTGGTAGGTCGGGTAATGGCGCTGGAGTATCTCGACAGTTTAGCCGCCACCGGGCAGATTAAGAAAGAGCAAATGCGCGATGTTGGCGACTGCTGCTTACTTTTTTCCGGATTTTTTCCGAAAATTGCCGAAAAAAGACATGTTAGCGTGAGCTACTATGTCGGAATAGGGCAAAGCGCCTATCATCACTTGGGTGAAGTCTGCCAGGAAAAAATGTCGCAGTTATTTCATGGTGTCGGTGATGCATTTGTTCAGCTCATGGATGTATTGCAAGCCATTCGATCATTTAACTATATGAACCTGCTTTCGCCTCTGGAAGCTTTTGATTTGTGGCAGCGCACTGGTAGTGTGCAGGCATTGAAGTCATTGCGACAAAACACCAATGCCATGCCAGTTTTTTCTGCTGTAGATATAAAACACTAATCAAACCGACTACTCAGTCGGAATTGTTCAGAATTGTTCGGAGTTAAGTGCTAATTGCTCGCCAATAAGCCTGGAACAGCCGTTTAGGTAATTTTTTCTTCTGCAAAGCCTCGGGATGGGTGATAAAATACTCAGCTGCGCAGGCAAAATGCAGTTTTGTCAGCATGATGACACATTCCAGCGGGATTTTTGCCAATAGACCCTTTTCTCTAGATTCATTGAGTACATTGATTAACTCTTGATAGGTGTTATCGACTTGCTCACGTGCTTCAGCGGAAATCATCTTACTTGTACTGTATCGACTTAACAGTCTGAATTTATTCGGGTTGCTCACTGCCCAGCGGGAATAATTCTCCCATATCAAATGCAATATGTCTTGCTGGTCGTTGGTAGATTGTAGATTTTTTATGAGTTCAAGTCTAAGTGAGCGCTTACTGTCTATATATAACTCATCCAATATTTGATGTTTGCTGTGAAAATGATGGAATAGCGTGCCGGTGGCCACATTCGATTTTTTACTGATAGCCGAAGTGGGTGTGTTTTCGTACCCATCTTCAATAAAAAGACTTAATGCTGTATCAAGTATATGCTGTTTCTTATTGTCCATAATATTGAGTGTTTGACTCTCCTGCTGGAATGTTATGTCTATTATAGACTGATTAGTCGGTTGTTAGTTCACTCACCCACTCTGTATCGAAAGAATCTTGCTCAGCCCATGCTCAAAAGTTAGTATCGCTAAGCGGAGTCCTGGTCACATTGTTTTTTGTCTCAACGTTATTATTAAAAACTGCTAAAATAGCGCGTTTTCACGGCTAACTAGCTGTGGCACTATCTTCAATTGAGAGAATTTCATGGCAAAACAACATAAAGCCGTTGCCCTAATATCGGGCGGCCTGGATTCATTATTGGCCGCCAAAGTTATTTTGGATCAAGGGGTTCATGTAGAAGGCATTAATTTTTATACGGGATTCTGTGTTGAGGGGCATACACATGCGATCCGCCAAAAAGATAAAAGCAAACCTAAGCGGAATAATGCGCTTTGGGTGGCTGAGGAGTTGGGGATAAAGCTTCATATCGTTGATGTCGTCGAAGAATATAAAGATGTATTGGTCAATCCCAAACATGGTTATGGGGCAAATATGAATCCCTGCTTGGACTGCAAAGGTTTTATGGTAAAGAAAGCCTTGCAATGGATTAAAGAAAATGATTTTGATTTTATTATCACCGGTGAAGTGATTGGCCAGCGACCCATGTCTCAACGGAAGAGTACTATGCCGATCATTGCCCGCGAATCGGGTGCAGATGACTTGCTGCTGCGGCCACTCTGCGCGAAATTTTTGCCGGAAACAAAACCTGAAAAAGAGGGCTGGGTGAAGCGTGAAGAGTTGCTGGATATCTCGGGGCGATCACGTAAACCACAAATGGCGCTGGCCAATCAATTTGGTTTTGTTGATTATGCGCAACCTGCGGGTGGCTGTTGTTTTCTCACGGATAAAAAATATTCCGATCGTCTGGTGGATTTGTGGGAAACGAGAAACGATAAAAATTATGAGCTTGATGATGTGATGATGTTGAAAGTCGGACGACATCTGCGACCAAAGCCCCATTTTAAAATGATCATTGGTCGTGAGGAAGGCGAAAATAAGTTTATGGAAGGTTATCGCAAGCAGTTTGTTCACCTGCGCGCCAGTAGTTGCATGGGGCCGTTGGTTTTAATTGATGGCGAATTGGCTGCAGAGGATGAAGCCCTGGCGGCACAAATCACTGCGCGTTTCAGCCAAGGCCGGGATGAGAATAGCGTCGTGGTGGAGTTAACCGACAAAACGGGTGTGGCAAAACTGATCGCGGTTAAGCCACTTGCGGAGAATGGCATCTTAGAAGAGTGGCGTATATGAGCAAACATCAATTGGACGCCCGACGTCTGCTGTGTCCTATGCCGGTTATTCGAACGCAAGATAAAGTGAAAACATTATCACCGGGTGATATTCTCGAAGTCACCTGTACTGATCCCGGCGTACTAAGCGATATTCCTGCCTGGAGCAGAATCAACGGTCATGAGTATCTTGGGCATACCGAAAATCATGATGAAATTGTTGTCACTGTAAAGGTTGGCGGTTAGTGGGTGGACACCATCATCATCCAGTAGACTTTTCTCCTGCTAATGGGAGTGAGGAGCGGCAAGCGCGTTATCAGCAGGTTAAAAAAGTCACTTTAGTGGGTTTGATAGTCAACGCAATTCTCGCAGTGGGTAAAATATCGTTGGGTTTTGTTGGTCAATCACAAGCTTTGGTCGCGGATGGCGTGCATTCAATGGCCGACCTGGTCAGTGATGTGATTGTATTAGTCGCTGCCAAAGAAGCGTCCAAAGAAGCCGATGAAGAGCACCCGTATGGCCACGGCCGCATAGAAACGGTGGTGGAAGTATTATTGGGGGCGTTGCTCATCATCGTCGCAGTGGGCATAATGATAGATGCTGGCTTGCGTTTATTTGAGCCAGATCGATTGCTGTCGCCAACCTGGCTTGCTTTGCTGGCAGCATTTATTTCCATAGTGGCTAACGAATCCTTATTTCACTATACGCTTGGCGTATCGAAAAAAATTAATTCCAACTTATTAAAAGCAAATGCCTGGCATCACCGTGCGGATGCTATTTCTTCTGTTATTGCACTCGTGGGGATCGCTGGAGCAATGCTGGGCTGGGGGTTTTTGGATGCTATTGCAGCGATTGGCGTGAGTTTGTTGGTTGCAAAAATTGGTTGGGACATAGGCTGGCGAGGGCTGCAGGAATTAATTGATACTGCGTTGGATCCCGAAAAAGTGGAGGAGATTAGAGCTAAAATTCTCTCAGTGGATGGGGTTAAGGCGGTTCATTCATTGCGAACTCGCAGTATGGGCGGATATGCGCTTGTAGACGCTCACATTTTAGTGGTAAATTCCAAAATGAGTGTATCTGAAGGGCATCAGATAAGCGAGTGTGTCATGCGGCGCTTGCATGCTGAGGTTGATGAAGTGTCTGATGTTATCGTCCATATCGACCCCGAAGATGATGAAACTGAAAGACCATCAGGGCATTTGCGTTTACGCAATGAGGTGGAGGCGCATCTTGAGGAATTATTTGCTGACAATGTTTTTTTCGCCAAACGAAAAGGAATTGTTTTACACTACCTGTCGGGTAAAGTAATAGTCGATATTAATCTTCCGTTAGACTTGCTTGCAGAGGCGAGTGTGACTGAGATTAAAAAATCGTTTGAGCTTGCGGATCGAGATGCTGATTATATCGGCCAGGTGGATGTGCACTTCAATTAGCGCGCTATAATGGTGCGATCATGCTCGTCGGTGGTGCGAGCTGTTGTTTCGCAGCAGTTATTATTGGCTGGGTGCTTACGCAAGCAATTGTTTTATTTGATATTTAGTATGTGGCATATAAGGTGCTTTCAAAAATGCTCATACAACTACGATCCTCGTGTGGCGCTCACATGGGAACATTATAATACTAGTCAATTAGATTGAAAGGTGAGGAAATGACTGCAAATGTTTTAAAGATGATCAAGGACAATGATGTTCGCTTTGTCGACTTCCGTTTTACAGATACTCGCGGAAAGCAAATGCATCTAACTGTGCCGACAACGGCGGTAGATGACGACAGTTTAAAAGAAGGCATGATGTTTGATGGCTCATCTATCAATGGCTGGAAAGGTATTAATGAGTCAGATATGGTGTTAATGCCAGATTTAAGCACTGCAGTTCTTGACCCGTTCACTGAAGAAGCGACGCTAATCATTGTTTGTGACATTCTCGAGCCTGCAACCATGTCAGGTTATGAGCGTGATCCTCGTTCTGCCGCTAAACGAGCAGAGGAATATTTGAAATCCACCGGGGTTGCTGACGCGGCTTTTTTTGGCCCCGAGCCAGAATTCTTTGTGCTTGACGATGTTCGTTGGGGTTCTGACATGTCTGGCAGCTTTTGCAAGATAGATTCAGAAGAAGCTGACTGGAACTCAGAAAAAGTTTATGAAGATGGTAATATGGGTCATCGTCCCGGTATAAAAGGCGGTTACTTTCCCGTGCAACCGACTGATTCACTTTATGATATGCGTTGTGCAATGGTTGGTGCGATGCAGGATATGGGCTTGGTGGTTGAAGTTCATCACCATGAAGTTGCCACCGCAGGCCAATGTGAAATCGGTACCCGATTCAATACCTTAGTGAAGAAAGCGGATGAAACAGCGACCTTAAAATATTGCGTACAAAACGTTGCGCATGCTTACGGTAAGACAGCGACATTTATGCCTAAACCGATGGTCGGTGATAATGGCAGTGGCATGCACGTTCACCAAAGTTTGTTCAAAGGTGGCGTCAATCTTTTTAGTGGTGATGAATACGGTGGACTGTCTGAAACAGCACTGTACTACATTGGTGGCATCATTAAACACGCTAAAGCAATCAACGCTTTCTCAAACGGAACAACCAACAGTTATAAACGTTTGGTACCTGGTTTCGAGGCGCCTGTTATGCTGGCTTATTCAGCGCGTAATCGTTCTGCATCAATTCGTATTCCTTATGTTGCTAATCCTAAAGGACGCCGTATTGAAGTACGTTTTCCTGACTCAGCATCTAACGTCTACCTTACCTTTACTGCATTACTTATGGCAGGTCTGGACGGCATTCAAAACAAAATTCATCCTGGTGATGCCATGGATAAAGATTTATACGATTTGCCGCCAGAAGAAGAGAAAAACATCCCACAAGTTTGTCATTCGTTAGATCAAGCCTTAGCAGCTTTAGACAAGGATCGTGAGTTCTTGAAAGTGGGGGGGGTAATGACTGATGATATGATTGATGCATACATCGGGTTAAAAATGGAAGAAGTAACCCGTATGCGTATGACGACTCACCCGGTTGAGTTTGATATGTATTATAGTTGCTAATCCTGAAGGAAAGCAGTTTGTAGAAAAACGCCCCTTAAAGGGGCGTTTTTTTGTTGTATACTTAGTCGCAGTGATATTCGACATTAGATTTGAGGTTTACGTTTTGTTTGCACGATTCCTGTTCAATTCTTTGCTGATTATATTGATCAGTTCTACGCCTTCATTGGCAGCGGTTTATCAATATCTTGATGAGCAGGGTAATGTTGTCTTTACGGATAGACCCGTTCCTGGGGCTGTTGAGCGTAAAATGCGAGAACCGTCTGTGATAAAATTTGCGCCAATAAACGTTGAGTCCGAGCCTAAGTCGCAAGTTGATAAAAGTGCTGTGGCTAGTCCTGTCGCAGTGGAAGAAAAAGCTAAACCTAAACCTTATACCCGCTTCGTCATTAGTCGCCCGGTTAATGATAGCTCTATACAGGAAAATACGGGAACAGTCGTCATTACTTTCGATATCAACCCACCATTGCAAGTAAAGCATGGCCATAAAATAAAGCTGTCGCTAGATGGTGTATGGGATAAGGCTGGGTATGCCACAAACAGTATTACGTTAAAAAATGTCGATCGTGGGACTCATACTATTCAAGCTGCGATTGTTGATAAGTCAGGGCAGAAAATAAAAACGACAACAAATAGTGTCTTTCATCTGCATCGATTTTCAAAACTATTCCGTTAGAACATTTTTCAGCGCGTAATCGGTATTAATTCCTTAAGCTTCGGGGTTCAAAATTGTAAAAGTACCATCTTCCAGCACCCGTAGTGGCAAAACCTTACCGAGAGACGCCGTGAATACGTCCTAGGCTTGGCGGCAGCATCCATGCTGCCAACACTCTCGATAAGGCCTAGCCACTACGAGCGCTAATTCCAGG
>CALZHW010000055.1 GCA_945787125.1 uncultured Ectothiorhodospiraceae bacterium | reverse complement strand
ATGTTAATCCGCTACAGTTCGGGGTGAATGAAGACTTTGATGCCTATCCTCGAACCCTGGATGAAGACCAGCATCGATTAGAAACTCAGGCCGTTGATGCGTTATTTTTGCCCACTACGACAATGATCTATCCGCGACCCCCAGAGCAAACGACCACGGTAGACGTACCAGAGTTGTCGACTATTCTCTGTGGCACGTTTCGCCCCGGCCATTTTTTGGGTGTTGCTACTGTGGTCTGTAAATTGCTCCACTTGGTAAAGCCGGACATTTTAGTATTGGGTGCAAAGGATTACCAGCAAGTTGCTGTGATACAGCGAATGGTACAAGACCTGTTTATTGCGGTAAAAATAATCACCGGAGAAATAATACGGGAATCTGATGGCTTGGCCAAAAGCTCGAGAAATCAATATTTGAGAATTGAAGAACGACAAATTGCCCCAATACTGTATAAAACGATGAGAGAATCAGTGGCTCAAGTGAACAGCAACGAAGCCACCTTGTCTATAATTGAGGCTGAGGCTAAGCAAGCGTTAACAGATGCAGGCTTTAACTGCGAGTATTATGAATTTCGCCATGCCATTACGCTGAGCCAGGTGCAACCTGGAGATACTGAATTAGTTTTAGTGGCAGCGGTTTGGTTAGGAAAAACCCGTTTGATTGACAATGTCCTTGTGACGTTGCGCTAAAACGGATAAATAGGCATAATTCGCCTTTTTAAAATCAAGGTTGAGCATTAATGCAGATATCCATGCTAAAAGCTAAATTGCACAAAGCCCATGTTACCCAGGTTGAACTGGAATATGAGGGTTCCTGCGCAATTGACAGTCTGCTGCTTGAAGCATCGGGTATCCGAGAGTACGAGCAAATCCATATTTATAATGTGGATAACGGCGAAAGATTCATCACCTATGCTATTCGTGCTGAACCGGGCTCAAAAACGATTTCCATCAATGGTGCAGCGGCACACAAAGCCACCGTGGGTGATCGCGTTATTATCTGCGCTTATATAAACATGGATCAAAACGAAGCCCAATCCTTTAAACCCTCCCTTGTATATTTAGATGAATGTAATACTATAACCAAGCAAAGTAATCGGATTCCTGTACAGGTTGCCTAACCAAAACAGTTAAAGAGTCTAGATTTTTTGCATCTCCGAGCTTTTCTTGTTCGGAATACATTTATAACTTGAATCCAGGATTTACTGTTTTTTATAGAGTAATATAAATAATCGGAGGGTTAGAAATGCAAAGATTATTGGGAGTAATTAGTTTGCTAATGTTTTCTCAATTGGCTTTCGCCGCTTCATCGGTCAAAGTGTTGAGTCAACATGATATCGAAGTAACGCATAATAAATACCTACTCGCACTGCAAAAAGCCGAAGTGCCTGTTCATTCCAACCACGAGTTTGAAGAAGCCCTTCCTGGCGGATTTTCGCGCAAGGGCAAAGAAATTCAGTTCTCCAATCCTTATTTCGGCTGGAGTCTCGGAGAATGCAACCGAGGCGAACGCAAGGATAAGCCGTTAACCACACGAATTTGGCAAGATGATCAGCAGCGAGTCTGGCTGGAATTTAGCGCAGTGGAAACCGCTATCAATAAATTTGGAGTTATCGAATGTGGTAACGAAGTCGATTTGGTGAATAAAAAGCTGCTCGAATTTTCTTCAGCGGCGACTGAATAGGCATAGATTTATAAAAGCGAGCGTATTATCACTCGCCTTTTTTTATCCCGTATTTCGCATGCCAGTCGCAATCGCATTAATGCTGCGCAACAATGGCTTAAGTAACTCCTGCTTTTCGGCAGACTCATCCGTCAGGCTGCGATAACGACGCAGTATTCTCACTTGAATATGGCACAAGGGATCAAGATAAGGGTTACGCCGTTTCAGTGAGAGCAGTAAGCTGGGGTTTTCCTCTAAAAGCTCCGTTGCATTAATGATATTTAGAATTTGATGTACCGTTCGTTGGTGCTCCTGCGTGATAATCTGATAGATAATCGCCGCCGTTTTTTGATCTTCACATAAGCTGCTGTATTCTTTAGCAATGCTCATTTCCGCTTTAAACAATGCCATTTGCGTGTTGCTGATTAAGCTGCGAAAAAATGGCCAATTGATATACATGTTCTGTAATTTCGCTAAGCGAGTCGGATCATTGTTACGCCACTGTTCTAACGCAGTACCGATGCCAAACCATGCTGGTAATGTATGTCGGGCTTGTGCCCAGCCAAAAACCCATGAAATGGCGCGGACAGAGCTTTTAGAGCGATCACCTTTTTTTCGATGCGATGGTCGTGAACCAATGTTCATCAAGCCGATTTCTGACACGGGTGTGGCTTCGTAAAAATAATCCAGGAAGCCTGGGGTTTTTTCTGTCAGCGTGCGATAACATTGCTCACCGGTATCAGCAAGCATATCCATAATACCAAGGTAATCGTTCCTGTCGTCTGTTGGTGGGTCAATCAAACAGCGACTGGCCTTGATTAAGCCAGTACTACCAACCGTTAGTTCATATGCCGCGGTGACGATGTTACTGTATTTAAACGAAAGCACTTCGCCTTGTTCGGTAAATTTTATTTGGCCGTGAACGGTTCCCGTCGGTTGAGACAATATTGATTCATGCGTGGGGCCACCACCGCGACCCACGGTACCGCCGCGCCCATGGAACAGGCGTAATTGAATCGAATGCTGGTTAGCGAGTTCAGTGATGCTGGTTTGTGCCTCGTAGAGATTCCAGATCGATGCGAGAATGCCGCCATCTTTGCAGGAATCAGAATAGCCCAGCATGATCTCTTGCAAGTTGTCGGAGAATATTAATAAATCTCGATAGATTCGGTTCTCAAATAGACTCGACATCACTGGCTGGATTTTCTCAAGATCTTCGATGGTTTCAAACAATGGCGCGATGCTGATATGGCATTGTTGCTTTTTATGATTAGCCAGGCCCGTTAATGTCGCGAGTAACATAACTTCCATCACGTGACTGGCTTCATGGGTCATTGAGATGACATAGGCGCCAAAGCATTTATCGCTAAGAGTCTCGCGCATGTCATACATGACCTTAAATACATCGATAATTTCTTGCGTATTGGCAGATAGAGAAACATTTTTCCAATCAATGCTGGGTGGTGTTTCAATCAATTCAGCCAAGAGATGCACACGTTGTGCTTCATCAAGTTTGGCATAATGCGTACCCGCTGCAGCCAATTCAAGAATCTCATTGACCGCATCAGAGTGATGAGTGGATTCTTGCCGAATATCCAATTTAAACAGATAAAAGCCAAAGGATTCAACTAATCTGATCAGATCTTTCAATAGGCCGTCACTGCAGGCGCGATCTCCATGAGAGATTAGTGAACGTGAAATGACATTAAGGTCGTGGATTAAATCTTCTTCATTGCTGTAAGCATCTTCATGTTTTGCAGCATCCTTATCCGCAACGATATCCTTCATATGGAACAAGTTTTTCTTGAGTCTGAAGCGAATCATTTGTAAACGGCGGCGGTAAGGTTCGGTGATAAAACGCTCGGACTTGTCGCCGAACACGCGCGCTTGCAGCGCGGCGTCTTGCAGCATTGCTGTTTCAAACTCTTCACTTACCTGGCAGAAATGTGTTGAATGTGTCAGTTCTTTTTCGAGTCTGTTGATTCGGCTCAGATATTCAATCAAGATAACTTTGGCCTGCATTAGCAAGGCGTTAACGGTTGTGCTCGGTTTTACAAAAGGGTTTCCGTCCCGATCGCCACCGATCCAGGAGCCAAATCGCAAATAGCTGGGAACCGTTACTGTTGGGTTGCCAGCGTCATCAGTAGGAAAATGTTTTGCGAGAGCATGTTCCAGGTCTCTGTAGACTTGCGGAACCGCTTTAAACAGGCTTTCCCGAGCATAGTGTAAACCTAGCCGAATTTCATCTTCGACCTTGGGTTTATGGCTGCGCATTTCATCGGTTTTCCACAGAACCTGGATTTGATTTTGTAATATTTGAACGAGTTCGGCGCGTTCTTCTTTTGCCAGACGTGGATCATCAAGTGCTTCCGAGCTTTTGAAAATTTTACGAAGATTTTCCATGACGCTGCGTCTTTTGGACTCTGTGGGGTGCGCGGTGATAACGGGCGTATAGGTTAGCTCGTTAAGCAGTTCCTGCAACTCATGTGCTTCGACACCTTCACTTGTGAAGCTATTTATAGTGTGCTCAAAGCTGCCTTCTATTGGTTGGCGTCGTATTTTTGCTTTACGCCGTTGTTGGTGTTGATAAGCTTCTTCCGCAATGTTAACCAGGCTAAAATAAATACTGAAAGCCCGAATGACGGTGGCTAATGTGTCCGGATCAAGCTGATTGATCAAATGAGCCAGCTGTTTTTGTTTACCAGGGCTGTTTTTCTTTCGCAGGCTGATATAGCCTTTGCGCAGAGATTCTACCGTGGTATAGACATGCCCACCGGCTTGCTCGTTGAGAACGTTGCCTAATAAGCTGCCTAAAAGCTTGACGCGTGATCGTAGTGCTTTGTCATTGGGTGTTACTGTTTTTACTATCATGGTTTATATATCTTTAGTTTGCGCCAGCACAATGCGATTTATCATGTAACTACTCAGCATATTCATCTTTTGCTCCATATCTGCGTTGTTTTCGTACTCAATCGGTTACATATCTCTATATGCGCCCTCTCTCTGTGCGAAAACGTCTCGATCTGAAACAAAATCTAAACACGCTGAACAGTTATTTTCATTTATATAGACGGCTTCGCCCACCAGCGCGTTTTAAATTGTAACTTTTAAATCGTAACTGCGGTGTTCGTGTGAAAAAAGGCGCACATTATACCGCTTATTTTTAAATTTTGAGCTCTTGACATTCAATTGCTTTTTGATAAACATTGATATATTTTTGCGCAGAATTTGACCAGCTAGAGTCCAGTGCCATCCCATTTTGCTGTATCTGCTGCCAAGTTGTCTGATCGGCATACAATTCGATCGCCCGGTTAAGGGTGTCAAAAAGTGCCTTTCCATTCGGCGTATAAAATTTAAAACCATTTGCCGTTTGCTGGCTTAGGGATTGTGCATCGATATCGACGACCGAGTCCGCTAAGCCGCCTGTGTGATGAACAACGGGTAGTGTGCCATATCGCAGGCTATAAAGTTGATTAAGGCCGCAGGGCTCAAACCGAGAAGGCATTAAAAATATGTCTGCACCGGCCTCAATTTGATGCGCCAGTGCTTCATCATAGCGGACGATGACACGCATTTTTTGTGGGAACTCTTGCTGCAACGCTAACAATTGCCGCTCTAGTGTTTTATCACCAGAACCCAGTATCACGACTTGAATATCATTCAGTAGAATATTGGGTAAAACGTTAGCCACCAGGTCATAACCTTTTTGCTCGATCATTCGACCGATCATGCCGATTAGTAGTGTATTCGGATTTTCGGACAAGCCCATCTCGCGTTGCAAAAAAGTTTTGTTCTCAGTTTTTAAATCGAGTGTTTGAGAAGTATAGTTCGTCGCTAAATATTTGTCGCGTGCGGGATTCCATTCTTGAAAGTCTATGCCGTTTAAAATACCACTTAAACGATCAGCTCGGGCACCCAATACGCCCTCCAATCCATAGCCATATTCGAGACTTTGTATCTCTTCAGCGTAGGTTGGGCTAACTGTTGTAATCTGATCAGCGAATAAAATGCCGGCTTTCAGAAAACTGAATTGATCGTGAAATTCCAGTAGATTCCAGTCCCACCATTTTTCGGGTAGTTGCAGATGGTTGAAAACTAAACGTGAAAACAAGCCAATATATGCCATATTATGTATGGTGAAAACCGTCGCCGGGGGCGCTTCGAGTTGCGATAACCTGGCGGGGATCAAGCCCGTTTGCCAATCATTGCAGTGCACAACATCTGGCTTCCAGTCTAGTTCCAGAGTATCCATTGCCATTTTTATCGCAACAGTGGACAATGTATTAAAGCGCATTGCATTGTCTGGCCAATCTATTCCCAGTTCCGATCCATAGGGGTTTCCGTTACGATGAAAAAGTTCAGGCATGTCAAGAAAATAAACCGGCGTGCGCGTTTTTGGCAAGTTGCCTATTAGTATTCTGTAGCTAGAGTACTCATGTTTTTTTAAACGCATTTTCAGCGCCTTGACTTTCTCCAATGCGGACTTATAAGCCGGGGTGATTATTCGTACATCATGGCCTAATTTAGTCAACGCGATGGGTAAGCCGGCAGAGACATCGGCAAGCCCGCCTGTTTTGCTAAATGGGTGAACTTCACTGCTGACAAATAATATTTTCAATTTTTAGAATTCCTTGTCGATAGCTTTCTATATTTAAGTGTCGAAAGACTCGAATACTTTAAAAGCATTGATAAAGTAATCAAGTATCAAACCTCTACATGCAAACCAAAGATAGTTAATGAATGCAATTTTAACGCATGTTCAATCAAAAGTAGTGCCAAAAAAATCTAGCATGATATTTGAATGCTGATGTCATAGTGATTATAAAGGAAAGTGTTAATGGAAAAAGCAGATATTGGGCTTATAGGCCTTGCAGTCATGGGGCAAAACCTGGTTTTGAACATCGCAGATCACGGCTTTTCGGTGGCTGTTTATAACCGTAGTGCCGAAAAAACAGAGGCGTTTCTAGCGGGAGAAGCACAAGAAAAGCCCATTATTGGTGCAAGTAGCATCGAAGAACTGTGCAATAAACTAACATCGCCGCGAAAAATCATGCTCATGGTGAAAGCCGGTGAGGTGGTGGATTCCTTGATTGAACAAGTGCTTCCGCAGCTTGACGCGGGAGATATCATTATCGACGGTGGCAACTCGTTGTATGTTGATACTGAGCGCCGAACGCAATATTGTCAAGATAACGGCATACTCTACCTGGGCATTGGCGTTTCGGGTGGTGAAGAGGGAGCACGTTTTGGGCCATCGTTGATGCCGGGCGGAAACAAAGCGGCCTGGCCTTTGGTTAGCGATATTTTCCAGGCAATTGCTGCCGAAGTCGACGGTCAGCCTTGCTGCCAATGGGTCGGCGAAGGCGGTGCTGGTCACTACGTTAAAATGGTACACAACGGCATTGAATATGGTGATATGCAGCTCATCTGTGAAGCATTTCAATTGTTACGTGAAGGCATTGGCCTGTCTGATAGCGATCTTGCAGAGACATTTGCTGACTGGGATAAGGGAACCCTTAACTCTTATTTGATTGAAATCACGGCGGACATCTTGCAGGTTAAAGAAGGTGATAGTTTACTCATTGATAAAATCCTCGACACGGCAGGGCAAAAAGGCACCGGCAAATGGACGGCGATAAACGCATTAGAGATGGGCATTCCGTTAACGCTAATCGGTGAGGCGGTTTTCTCTCGGTTCTTGTCGTCATTGAAATCGATGCGGGTGCAAGCCGCCAAAAGCTTACATGGCCCTGGCACTTCCTTTGATGGCGATAAAACTGAGTACATTCAAGCAGTGCATGACGCGCTCTATGCCTCAAAGATTGTTTCTTATGCGCAGGGTTTTTTGTTAATGCAACAAGCCGCAAAGGAATATGGCTGGACATTGAATTACGGTGATATAGCGCTTATGTGGCGTGGAGGTTGTATTATTCGTAGCCAGTTTTTGGGTAACATAAAAGAAGCTTATGAAAATAACAAGAATCTGGACAGTCTTTTGCTGGATGATTTTTTCAAAGATGCGATTCATAACGCACAACAAGGTTGGCGTAAGACGATATCACTCGCTGTTGAACTCGGAATCCCTGTTCCGGCGTTTTCCTCTGCGCTGAGTTTTTATGACGGCTATCGTTTAGAGAGCTTGCCTGCGAACTTATTACAAGCGCAGCGTGACTATTTTGGTGCTCACACTTATGAGCGTATAGACAAACCAAAAGGTGAGTTTTTTCATACCGATTGGATTTCATTGTCAAAGTAATTTAGGAAAATATAATGCCCACTACTATTGTTGAGCCATGTACATACGTAATTTTTGGGGCTACGGGAAATTTGTCTCGTCGAAAATTGATGCCGGCGCTTTATCATCTGGAATGTGCTAATCGTTTGCCTGAAGGAACTGTCATTTTGGCGCTCTCGCGGCGTGACTGGGACAGAAATAAATGGGTAGCCGAAGTCAGGGTGATGATCGAAGCAGAAGCGCGAGGCGGCCTGGATGAAGGCATTTTTGATCGTTTCATCTCGCGTTTGCAGTACATGCAGGGTGACGTGAATGATGCTAGCACTTATCAAAATATGTGTAGTCTGCTGGATAGTGATAACAATTATCCCAATAATGCTGCGTTTTACATGGCATTAAGACCGGCTGAATTTGGCATGGTAATCGAGAAATTAAAACAACACGGTTTGTCAGACGAAGTTCATGGATGGCGTCGTATTGTGATTGAAAAACCTTTTGGTTATGATCTCGAAAGTGCGCAAATTTTACAAAAACGTCTGCATAATTGTTTAGACGAGCATCAGATTTACCGCATCGACCATTATCTGGGTAAAGGCACCGTACAAAATATATTGGTATATCGTTTTGCCAACCTGTTAATGGAACCGCTGTGGAATCGAAATTATATTGACCACGTACAAATCACGCATTCTGAGACTATGGGTATTGGTGGCCGTGCAGATTATTATGATGGCGCCGGTGCTTTGCGCGATATGATTCAAAGCCATTTGCTGCAACTGTTAACTCTGGTTGCCATGGAGCCGCCGGCATCCATGGATGCCGAATCCTTGCGCGATGAAAAAGTTAAAGTCTTGAAATCAATTCGGCCGATTTCTCAAAGTGCCGTACACGCAACCTCGTTTAGAGCGCAATACAGCAGCGGCGTGGTGAATGGCGAAAAAGTAAAAAGCTACTTGGATGAAGAGAGTATCCCGCACAGCAGCACCACTGAAACCTATGCCGCGTTAAAACTTTATATCGACAACTGGCGTTGGGCTGGTGTCCCTTTTTATGTCAGAACCGGCAAGCGCATGGCTGAAAGCAAATCCGCGGTCAGTATCCGCTTTAAAGTGCCACCGCAACATCTGTTTCGCAATACGCAGGTTGAAAAAATAAAACCTGACTGGTTATTAATGGGTATTCAACCCTATGAGTGTGTTCGACTGGAAATGCAGGTAAAAGAACCCGGTTTGGAAATGAAGACCCGCACCACAAGTCTTGATGCCAGCCTGAGAGAAGAGCACGAAGCCGCCTATGACGCCTATGAAGATTTATTATTAGATGTTATTGAGGGTGATCGGACATTGTTTTTACGTTATGACGAAGTTGAATGGGCATGGCGCGTAGTTGATCCTATCCTTAGTGTGTGGGCCATGGAGCGCGATTATATTCATACCTATTCGGCCGGCACCTGGGGTCCCCAGGAAACTCGCCGTCTCTTCGAAAAAGACGACCAATTCTGGCGTCATTCACTCTTGCCGGAGCAAGAGTAGATTATACGACCAAGCACCAGGAGCTAGCTACCAGACAAGCAGGATAATAATTCTGAGTCGGAGTTCAAGGCTGTAATTGTGCCATCTTCCATCGCCCGCAGTGGCAAAACCTTACCGAGAGACGCCGTGAATACGTCCATGTAGGCTTGACGGCAGCATCCATGCTGCCAACACTCTCGCTAAGATTTTGCCACTACGAACGCTGCATACCATAAGCGTAGCGTGAAACTCATATCATCTCTTGTGTTAACGTAACCATTAATGAATTCAGAAATGGTGTTATTTTAACAATGATGTACAAAGAGATTCTCAGTGCACTCGCTATTGCGTTAACCTTTGTCGCATTTATGCCGTATATTTGTGCTATTTTGAAAAATGAAGTGAAGCCTCATGTATTTTCCTGGGTGATCTGGGGCTCTACAACATTTATTGTTTTTCTCGCACAACTCAAAGATGGCGGTGGAGTTGGTGCCTGGCCTATTGGCGTTTCTGGCATAATCACAATCTATGTTGCCTACCTGGCCTTCATAAAAAAATCAGACAATGCGGTCACTAAAACCGATTGGTGTTTTTTCATATTAGCAATGAGCTCTTTGCCTATTTGGTATTTCACTTCTGATCCATTATGGGCTGTAGTCATCTTAACTTTGGTTGATCTGTTAGGATTTGGCCCAACGATACGCAAGGCATATTTCCAGCCATTTGAAGAAAGCTTGACATTTTTCGCCCTGTTTTTCCTGCGAAACAGTTTAGTCATCATGGCTTTAGCGCACCATTCACTGACAACGGTTTTATTCCCTGCCACTATCGCCAGCGCATGTCTATTTTTAATGTTTATCGTAATATATCGAAGACAAGTACTTTCTGCCTAATCTGAAAAACTTGGAATTCTGTAGGGTGCGTTCCACGCACCAGCGAAACCCGCAAACGCCCCTGAAAATCAGAGTCAATTGGTAGACAAAAAGGATAATAAAAATCCTGGGCAACCCAGAGATTTTTGGTGCGTAAAACGCACCCTACGAGGGCTGATTGAAACGTCTAGAACCAATCGTTATTGTGTCATGAGATATACCAGGCTTCTAGTGCGTGCTCTTGGCACGATGGCTTCTGCCCATGAAGGTTCTATACAACAGTGGGATAGCAAACAACGTCAACACTGTTGAGAATGCTAGACCCCAGACAATGGAGGCGGCTACTGGCCCCCAGACTAAAGAGCTGCCCCCCAGGCCGACTGCCAGAGAAAACAATCCGGCAATAGTTGTTAGCGAAGTAATGACGATCGGGATAACACGACGTCGTGCGGCATACACCGTTGCATGTAATACTGACATGCCCTCGTTCAGTCTGGTGTTGGCGGCGTCAATCATGACGATTGCTGCATTTACCGAAATGCCAGCAAGTGCCACCACGCCATACATAGTGAACAAGCTTAAGGGGTTGCCTGTTGCAACCAGGCCATAAGCGACGCCAGTAAATGCCATCGGTACGGTAGCTAAAATCATGAAAGGCTGAAAATAGCTTTTAAACTGTGCGCCTAATATCAAGTAAATAAGTCCGATACCAAGCAAGAATAAAATCCCCATTGCGGCTAAGCTTTCTTCTATGTCATCCAGTTCACCACTAAAGTCCAGATTTACGTTGGGGTGATTGATTTTAATTTCTTGCCATTTTTCTTTGAGGTAGTTATTCGCCTGAATCGTATCGAGCTGGCTTTTATCTAAATCAGCTTCAACAGTAATGGCGCGGCGATAATTATAGTGTCGGGTAATGTCACGACTCGCGGTGGTTTCAAAATTGGCGAGTTCCCCAAGGCTTATCTGGCCACCATTCGGTAATGCAATAACCTGACGTAATACTTCATGAATGTCGTTGACGGCTGCTGGTTTAGCGCGGATGCGTATTTCCAGCTTTTCACCTTCATCTTGCATGCTGGCAATAATTTCACCATCGAACATTAGACGTATCATGCGTGCAATATCGCCAGGGTTCAGGCCAGTTCGCTTAACAGCAGGAAAATCTAACATGAGTTTCAGCTCGGGTTTGCCGGGACTGTCATCATCGGTAATATCTTTGATCGCAGAGTTGCTTCTCAAAATGTCTTTTACATCGATGATTGCTGCGCTGATATCCACAAAGCTATCGCCACGGACTTTTACGCTGATGGGTTTAGCGGATGGCGGTCCGCCAGACATAATTAAAAACGACATGTTACTTGGGCCGGGGATAGATAGAATGTCTTCACGCATGGAATCCACGATTGCTTCGACACCACGGCCTTCCGGGTTTTTCGGATGGAGGCTGACGGTAATTTGTCCATAACGACTACCAAAGAATGGTGCTCTTTCAGTAAACATTTGTCCGGCGACGGCGACTGCTTCGCGCATCTCACCGGGCTCCAGGTATTCTTTTACTTGAGCTTCAACTCTTCCGATTAACGCTAGGGTATCTTCCAGCTCGGTGCCGGGAGGCATTTCAATGTTGACATAAAAGAGCTGCAAGGGATCAAATGCAAAAAATTCGGTACGTATTTTTTCTGATGCGACCAGACCCACAGCGGATAGAAACAAGCAAAATACAACAAGTAGAGCAGTTTTGGGCCAGCGTAAAACTTTTATGAGGGCTTTTGAATATTTCACACGAACCCGATGAGTCAGGGATCGACGAAAACGCTGGGTAATTTTGTTTTTATCGAATCGAATATTCGATGCTGATATATGGACCGGCAGCATCCAGTAGGCTTCCAGCAAACTAACCGTCAACGCCACCGTAACAACAAAGGGAATAACAAACATGAAATCACCCACAATGCCGGGCAGCAGCATAAGTGGCAGAAATGCCGCGATAGTTGTCATGACGGAAGCGGTAACCGGTTTAAAAACCTCTTTGAGTGATTCAATCGCAGCGGTCATTGCTTTAGTGCCACGTTGAATGCGATAGTAAATGGCTTCAACGACAACGACCGCATCATCAACCAACATGCCGAGCACGATGACGATGCCGAGCAGTACAGATTGATTCAGTGTTTCGCCGGTGGCATCCAAAATCCAAAACGTACCTGCCAGGGTAAACGGAATGCCAATACCAATGAAGAGTGCAATGTGTCCGCCGAGGAAAACCCAGGTGACTAAAATAACCATTAACAACCCCAGCAACGCATTGGTTTGCATGATGTCGAGGGCTTCGCGGGTGGGCAGGGTCTGATCGTCGACTAAAACAATCTCCAATCCACTGCCGACTAATAGGGGATTTTTTTCGGCAATATACGCATTCAAATGATCAACTAAATCAAGGGTATTGGTTTGTGGCTTTTTTGTGATGGCCATGAGGACCGCGGGCTGACCTTCATGCAATACCAGTTGCTCGGCTTTTTTTCGGCTGCGTGAAACATCAGCAACCGCGGAAACAGGAATAATGCCTTCGGTTGTTAATAGGGGAAATTGAGCTATATGAGCCGGGTTACTACTGGTTCCCACCATGCGGATCAGCCATTCTTTGTGACCTACACTGGCCGTGCCTGCAGCCATATCACGGAATTGTGAATTGATAGTGAAGGCCAGGTCGGCGGGTGTGAGGCCATAGGCTTGTAGTTTATCAGGGTGAAAATCAATGTGTAATTCAGGTGCGTGCAGACCAGCCGCATTAACGCCATCAACACCTTTGATATTTTCAATGTCTTCTTTTATATTGGCCGAGCTTTTTCGCAGCATTTCATCATCGGCGATGCCTTGCACGGCGATGACAGCGGTTGGAAAAGAGTTAGCCGTAGTGACTTCCACTATTAATGGATCTTCGGCATCTTCAGGCAATTCCTGATTGGCTTTATTTTGTATTTCACGGCGAAAATCATTCAAGCGTTTATCGAATGTTCTTTCGTCCAGTTCTTCAAAACGCACGGTGATGCTGGAGATGCCTTCACGACTTTCAGAATTAACAAATTTGATGTCAGAGACTTGCTGAATCGCGCGTTCCAGTGGGTCGGTTATTAATTTTTCTACATCTTCGGTAGACGCTCCGGGTAAGGCGGTTACTACGTTGATCCAATTGAAATTGATTTCTGGATCTTTAGAGCGAGGCATTTGTGAGTAAACTAAAAAGCCGATCAACAGCACAACCACAAAAGTTGAGTTGGCCAGGACGTGGTTTTCAAGGAAAGCTTTTAACATATTGAAAGTAGTTTCTCAATTAGAAGGTAATTTTATCGCCGTCTTTTACGGAATAGCGACCGTCGATAATGATGGGGGTGTCTAGATCGAGCTTAACACTGCTTGGTCGGCCCTCGGTGGCTCCAGGAATAGCCACAAATTTTGCCGTTTCGTCCTGCAAGGTAAAAACGCCGAGCTTGCCACCACGCCTGACGATGAGATTGGCAGGCACGTGTGCCTGGGTTTGTTGCCATACTAACGAGCCGGTTGATCCCGATGGTGCCTTTTTGTCGGTAAACACCAGGCGTGCTTCACGATTGCGTTGTACGGTGTCAATGATCGGCGAGAGTTTACGAATTTTAACGGGGTAAATATTGTCAAAAGTTTCAAATTGAAAAGAATCCGTTTGCTCAAACGATACGACATCTCGAGACTGAATTTTAGTGCTGACTTCGACGAGGGAAACATCGACAATTCTCAATAGAGCAGTGCCTGAGTTCGCCAACTCACCGACTTGCGCGATTCGTTCCGCCACGACAGCAGCATACGGTGCGCGAATTTGACATTTATTCAATGCTCTTCGTGCGATATCGACAGCAACTTTTTGCGTTTCGAGTTCGGCTTGCAAGGTAGTGGCCTCCGCCGAGCGCTGGCGTAAAACATCATCAGAGATGACGTTTTCTTTGGATAATGCCTTGGCTTGTTTTAGTTGGTAATTGGCCAGTTTCAAGCGGGATTCGATGCCTTTCAGTGCGACTTGCGCCCGCTGTAAATTGAGCTCGTAATCTTTTGCGTCAAGCTCTATGAGAATGTCATTTTTTTTGACGGTGTCGCCGACGAAAACAGAAATATTCTTTACCGTAGCGCTGACCTCAGCACTGATTTTCGCATCATTCAAGCTAATGGCGGAGGCGGGAATTTTTATGCTGGGATAAACAGCGATGTCTTTGAACGGCTGTTGTGTGACCCTGGTTTCCGCATTGACATTGCATGCCAGGATGAGAAAAAGAACGGTGGTTATTATTCGTGTCATTTATTAAACCTAACTGGGTGAAGAGAAAGTAGGGCGCTTAGGAGTCTATTCGAGAATGGCAGCCGTCACGAGGGAAATCTGTGCAAAGCGGGTTTTCCGTAGTAGGCTTTCCATTTTAGGATAGGCTCCTAAGGTTTTCGGTAAACGGGCTCATTTGTTTAGTGCTATTTTGGTGTTGAAAATATTAACATATAATAAGCGACAATTTCACTCACTAATGAAGAGCAGCAAAATGAGCCACCTTCTTGACGATCGATACCCCACCATACGCTTGGTGCCAATGCCATCGGATACTAATGCGGCAGGTGATGTTTTTGGCGGCTGGATTATGTCGCAGGTTGATATTGCAGGCTCCATTGAAGCCACCAGGCGGGCTAAAGGGCGGGTGGCGACGGTTGCCGTCAATGAATTTCAATTTCATCAGCCAGTGTTTGTTGGTGACTTGGTGAGTTTTTATGCGACATTGACCCGGGTCGGTAGAACCTCAATCACGGTTTCAGTGGAGGTTTTTGCCGAAAGACGACTAAGTTCTGAGCAGTATATTAAAGTGACACAGGCGACTCTAACCTACGTGGCGATCGATGAAAATCGCAAACCAAGGCCAGTGGACTGAATTTGCGGCCCTTAGTTAAAGGTCTGTTGCTTTGTGCTGTGAGTCAGAGATCGATCTTATATTGAATTGAGATTGCTGTAACAAGTGGCGAAAATACGCTATTATCTGCTTCCTGTTGAAGCAACACAAATGAAAAATCATGCAGCCAGCCAGTTATAAACGTCGTAAAACCGTTCCTGTGAGAGTGGGTAATGTCACGGTTGGCGGAGAGTCGCCAATTGTCGTTCAGTCAATGACCAATACCGATACCGCTAATACCATAGAAACCGCTATTCAGGTATCGCAACTCGCCAAAGCGGGCTCAGAACTGGTGCGCATTACGGTGAATACCGAAGAGGCCGCGAAAGAAGTTGTCGCCATTCGTGAGCAATTGGATAAAATGAATTGTGACGTGCCCTTGGTGGGTGATTTTCACTTCAATGGACACAAGTTGTTAGAAAAGTACCCCGATTGTGCCGCAGCGCTTGCTAAATACCGGATTAATCCCGGCAATGTCGGCAAAGGTAAAAAGCGCGATTCACAGTTTGCCGAGATGATTGAAAAGGCCTGCCAGTATGACAAACCGGTTAGAATTGGGGTTAATTGGGGCAGTCTGGATCAAGACCTGCTGGCTAAAATGATGGATGACAATGGGCGCCTGGCTGAGCCCGGTGAGCCTACTGAAGTTATGCATCAGGCACTGATTCGCTCTGCCCTGGACAGTGCGGCCAAAGCAGAAGACATTGGTTTACGCCACGATCAAATAATTTTGTCCTGCAAAATGAGTCATGTGCAAGATTTGATAAAAATTTATAAAGACCTGGCGCCGCGTTGTGATTATCCGTTACACCTTGGCTTAACTGAGGCCGGTATGGGCTCGAAAGGGATTGTTGCATCCACTGCAGCACTTGCGGTGTTATTGCAGGAAGGTATCGGTGATACCATTCGCATTTCCCTAACGCCAGAGCCGCATGGTGATCGCACCAAGGAGGTTCTGGTCGCACAAGAAATATTGCAAAGCTTGAGTTTGCGTTCCTTTACTCCGCAGGTTATTGCTTGCCCTGGCTGTGGTCGAACTTCCAGCACTTATTTTCAGCAATTAGCACAAGATATTCAAAGTTACTTACGCCACCAAATGCCTGTATGGCGCGATCAATATCACGGTGTGGAAGATATGAGTGTGGCGGTGATGGGCTGTGTTGTTAACGGTCCCGGTGAAAGCAAACATGCGAATATCGGTATTAGTCTACCGGGCACTGGCGAAGTTCCGGTAGCACCTGTTTATGTTGACGGCGAAAAAACCGTTACGTTAAAAGGCGACTTCATTGCGCAAGAGTTTCAGGATATTGTCAAAGCCTATGTGGAAGAAAAATATCGCGCGTAGTATTGATCCTAAATAGAGCAAATTTGTAACCAGCGATTGGAGTTTGAGTAGAGTTGTAGTTATGTCAAAAATTGAAAAAAAATTAGCCCACTATACGGGAAAAGCTATATCAGATTACAAAATGATAGCACATGGCGATCGGGTGCTGGTATGTTTATCGGGAGGCAAGGATTCTTATACCCTGCTTACCTTGCTGCATCGATTAAGAATGCGAAGTGGCAATAAATTTGAGTTATTTGCGTTAACCTTGGATCAGGCGCAACCCGGCTGGGACGATACCAAAATGCGCGCCTGGTTAGAGGATAAAAGCTATCCGTACGAAATTTTGCGGCGCGATACTTATTCTATCGTGAAAGAAAAAATCCCTGAAGGTAAAACCTACTGTTCGCTGTGTTCACGCTTGCGTCGCGGCAGTATTTATACTTACGCCAAAGAACATGGTTATACTAAAATAGCATTAGGTCACCATCGAGACGACTTGATTGAAAGTTTTTTGATGTCAGCGATGTACAGCGGCGAAATCAAATCAATGCCGCCGAAACTGTTGACGCAGGATAAAAAACATATTGTAATCCGCCCTATGGTGTATTGTCAGGAAAAAGATATTCAACAATTTGCTGAAGAAAGGCAGTTCCCGATAATTCCGTGTAATCTCTGTGGCGCACAAGAAAATCTTACCCGCGTTAGAATGAAAGCTTTAATTCAAGAATTGGCCGCACATAATCCTAAAGTCCCCGCAAACATGTTAAATGCTTTGGGAAATGTCCGTTCATCCCAGTTGATGGATAAACAGCTGTGGGACTTTACGGCGTTAGATACGCAGTTAGAGCAAGATACAGAATCACTACCTCTTGAAGAAGAGCCTTTCGATACGTCATTTGTGAAAAACGAAGAGAATGTTATTGAGTTCGGCAAGTACAAAGAAAGCTAAGGAACGTGCACGGAATAATTTCCGGTTTTGGCGCGCTGATTTAGTTTCTCTTTGGACGTTCTGATTGAGAAAAAACGCAGCTCTAGCCGGGCTAAAGTGAGTATTTTTTGATTGAATAACGTTCGAAGAGGAGCTGAAGCAGAGATGCAAAAACCGGAAATTATTTCATGCACGTTTCTAATGCAAGATAAGCAATCTCGTCAATTAGGGCATGCTGATCACTCTGCTGCGCTGAGCAAGTATCCACTCTGTCTTTTATTGGATAATATTGAAATGCCAGTTAATGTCGGCTGTGCTTTTCGCATTGCTGATGCTTTTGGTTTGGAGAAAATGTTTTTAACGGGCAAGACGGCGGTACCTCCTGGCCGAAAAATCAAAAAAGCTTCCCGCTCAACTGAGCAGGTAGTGCATTACGAGTATGTGAATGATGCAGTCGAGCTGGCAGCGCAATTAAAAGAACAAGGTTATGAAATTGTTGCGCTGGAAATAACCGATAAAAGTAAAATTTTGGCAGAGTATAAACCTAAGTCAGATAAAATTTGCCTGATAGTCGGTTCAGAAAATGAAGGCATAGGGAAGGAGTTGTTGGCTCTAAGTGATTGCCAGTTGCATATTCCGATGCGCGGTGAAAAATCATCCATGAATGTTGCGAGCGTTACCGCGATTGCAGTCTATGAAATTACAAAAACTTTCACCGTGGCGCAGGCTGTTTAATTCTGTGGTATTGCAATGCTCACTTTCTCTCTTTTTTTATTTTCTATAGACACCGCGTGACTTTTTAACCGTCTTTTTCTGCAGGGTAAACCAGTCTTCTGAACTTATTTCATGATAAAAGTCTGATTCTTCAATTAACAGTTGCGAGGTGGTGCTTAAAACTGATGCGATTTCAACGCGCACTCCTTCAACTTTCAAGTGTCTGACTAGTTCAATATAATCAGAGTCACCAGACATGATAATGATGGTATCGACTTTGCTCGCTAACTGCATAGCTTTTATACTCAACGGAATGTCGGCGCTTTTATGACAAGGTTGCACTGAGCCGTGGTATTGTGAATGTAAACGCTCCTGGAGCTTTTCAGAAATATGTTTGCCTTCACGAAAATATACTAGACGATTTAATCCTCGATTATCTAATAGTTTTGGGATCAAGGTGTCAAAGTTAAGCATGGTATTCGGGTCATTACTTTCGCCGTGAATACTGCGTTCGATGTTATTTCCATCGACTAAAATAGCCACAGACTGGCTAATGTTGACAAGTTCGTTGGCAGGCATGTGGATTTCCGTTTGAATGAATAATTTGCTTTTAATCAAGCGTCAGCGATTGTAACATCTAATCTCTAGTCTCGCATGATTTGCTACTATATATCCTATGTATATGATATATCAGAATAGACCAAACTAAGGAAGTAATTATGGAACTGTCTCAACCTGGAGTGCTTACGGATGTGCCGAAATTAGCGCGATATTTGACATTCTCTTTAGTATCGGGAGTGAACGCCGTGGAAGCGGTTCTAGCCATTGCGAATAGTGTTGGTGTTGAAAATACAGTGGTTGGTCTTGGGCGATCATTGGTTTTGGCGGCTAGCGCGAATATCGAAAATTTACGCGATTTTCCTGTATTAGTCGGACCGAACATCGAAATACCCTCAACTCCAGCGGCTTTATGGTGCTGGTTGAAAGGTGATGATCGTGGTGAGTTAATTCATCGTACCCGCGCGATCGAGCATGCATTGCAAGACTATTTTGAATTGACTAGTGTGATTGATGCGTTTCAATATGCGGATAGCCGCGATATGACGGGCTATGAAGATGGCACAGAAAACCCTACAGGAGATGCTGCGGTTGACGCAGCAATAGCTCAAGGTCAGGGTGACGGCCTTGATGGCGCAAGTTTTGTTGCGGTACAACAATGGCTGCATGATCTCGATGCGTTTGAATCACTTTCCACCAGCCAGCAAGATAATATTATCGGTCGCAGAAAAAGCGACAACGTGGAATTTAAAGATGCACCACCTTCTGCGCACGTCAAACGGACGGCGCAGGAAAGTTTTACCCCGGAGGCATTTGTTGTCAGACGCTCTATGCCTTGGGCTGATGAACAATCAACTGGCTTGGTCTTTGTTGCTTTTGGTCATTCATTTGATGCGTTTGAAGCGCAATTAAAACGCATGGCGGGCCTGGACGATGGCATCGTCGATGGTTTGTTTAGCATTTCTCAACCAATATCCGGCGCATACTATTGGTGCCCACCCGTTAAAGAAAACAAGTTGGATTTATCCGTTATTCTCGGATGATTATTTTTCGTTCCCACGCTCCAGCGTTGGAATGCATAAAATAAATCAAACTACCCCAATTCATAGATAATAATTGGAGTAGTAAAATTCTTATTTATTCACAATTGAAGTTCAAAGTTGCAAAAGTGCCACCTTCCAGCACCCGTAGCGGCAAAACCTTACCGAGAGACGCCGTGAATACGTCCCTGTAGGCTTGACGGCAGCATCCCTGCTGCCAACACTCTTGATAAGGCCTTGCCACTACGAGCGCTGATTACGGGAAATAGTTTGAACCCTGATTGTGAGTTATTTATTTGGCTTTGTGTTTACGCCTGTTTTTTAAACCAGGCTTCCAGTGCCTCAGAGCCACCGATATACTCACCATCAATAAAAACCTGCGGAACAGTATCCTGACCCGTTATTGCCCGCACTGAGCGAAGTGTTGCATCATGGCCTGTATTAATTTCCTCATAACTAAGCCCATTTTCTTTCAATGTGCGTTTTGCAGTTGTGCAAAATGGGCAGCCCGGTTTGGTAATAATTGTTACTGCTTTAGGTTTCTTAGCTATCGGGTTAATGTAGTTCAACATAGTATCAGCATCGGAAACCTCAAATGGATCACCAGGCAACTCTGGCTCAATGAACTGCTTCTCGATCACGCCGTTTTTAACTAACATAGAATAGCGCCACGAACGTTTGCCGAAGCCAAGATCAGACTTGTCTACCAGCATGCCCATACCCTCGCTGAAATCACCGTTACCGTCTGGGAGCAGTGTGACGTTTTCAGCTTCCTGATCTTCTTTCCAGGCATCCATGACGAATGCATCATTAACTGACATACAAATAATTTCATCAATGCCATTATCTTTGAAAACATCTGCTAGCTCATTGTAGCGTGGTAAATGGGTAGATGAACATGTTGGGGTAAATGCCCCAGGTAGTGAAAAAAGAATCACGGTTTTGTTTTTGAAGATATCATCAGTGCTGACATCAACAAATCGATCGTTTTTACGTGTTTTAAATACAACATTTGGCACATTTTTGCTTTCTCTATTCTCAAACATCTTATAATCTCCTGTGGGGTCATTAACTTGTTTTGAAATCTAAGGCAATTATCGGCTAGTATGTGTAATAGCTGAAATCGTTATTTTTTATCTTTGTAGTAGGTTTTGGCTATCAGCTATTTAATTGAATTGAAGATGATTTTAGGAGAAATAATGAATATCAGAGATCTAGAGTATCTGGTGGCTATTGATGAAGAGCGTCACTTTAATCGAGCTGCAGATCGTTGTTTTGTGAGTCAGCCAACACTCAGTGGCCAAATAAAAAAACTGGAAGATGAACTGGGTGTTTTGATCGCTGAACGCACTAAACGTCAAGTTGTG
The DNA here is from genome assembly GCA_945787125.1 of uncultured Ectothiorhodospiraceae bacterium. Lineage (GTDB taxonomy): Bacteria > Pseudomonadota > Gammaproteobacteria > S012-40 > S012-40 > CALZHW01. The sequence continues at coordinate 908 of CALZHW010000055.1, read as the reverse complement.
ATGACTGATGTTGGTGAGGCATTGGCTGCTCAGGCACGGCGTATATTAGCGGAAGTTAGAGCTTTAAAAGACATCGCCCAAAGCTTTCATGATCCAATGTCTGGCGAACTGCAAGTAGGTCTCATTCCAACTGTGGCACCTTATCTGTTGCCCATCATTATGCCCGCTTTTAACAAACATTGTCCCAAGTTGAAATTGTGGCTATATGAGCACCAAACCGGTGTTTTATTGGAAAAACTGAAAAACGCTGAGTTAGATTTTCTAATTCTTGCGCTACCCGTTGAAGCAGATGAATTTTCTGAAATCGACCTTTATGAAGAACCGTTCTGGTTAGCCGCTCCGCGTAACATGGATCTCGCTGAAAAACCGCGCATTGATTTGTTGGACTTGGAAGAGCGCGAAATGCTACTGCTGCAAGAAGGGCATTGCCTAAGAGGGCAGGCATTGGATGTTTGTTTTACCGCCGGTGCGTATGAGTACACAGGCTTTCGCGCAACCAGTTTAGAAACTTTGCGCCATATGGTAGGTGAGGGTATGGGTCTTACTTTGATTCCTGAGTTGGCTGTTCCAAAGAAAACCAGTAAAAATGATCGAATACATTATATTCCTTTCAATGCCCCATCACCCTCCCGTCGGGTAGGAATGTTATATCGCCCCGGAAGCTATCGAGAAGAAACCTGCAAATTTCTGGCAGACATAATTCAGCAGCAACTTGCTAAAATTTTAGAAAAATGAGAACAAGGTTGGTTGCTGCCAATACTACAAGCAATTTGCAATAGTTGTCTTGCTCTCAACTAAATCAAGTAGAGCGCATTTCACGCACTAAAAGCAGCCCAGTTTCTGGTAACCGTTCTTAGACCCCTTGTCAATTAAGCTTGGTTCAGGGTAAACATGTGATTTACTTAATA
>CALZHW010000054.1 GCA_945787125.1 uncultured Ectothiorhodospiraceae bacterium | reverse complement strand
AGGAATTAAACACCAGGGACCAGCCTTGGTTTTGGGCTTGATCCCGACTGTAAAAAACACCATCGATTTTTACTCCATTTTCGTCAAGCAAAGATATAATACCTCCTTTGTTGCTGAGTTGCGCACCGTCGCCATCCAAGACAATGCATAAAGTTGCACCAGGAGCTAATAGCGCGCGGGGTATTTCGCTGCGGTTTTTGTTTCGATCCACGATTTCCCAACCGTTCAGGTCGACCGGTGCCGGCGTTGTATTGATCACTGTTACTGTTTCGTAACCAGGATCGTCTCCCATCGGATTCACCAACGCAGCAATAATACGCACATGGGCATCACGCTCACCGGATATGATGGTGTGTCCGGTTTTGTCATCGGTATGCCAGGACTGGGATTGAAACGCAAGGAATAAACCTACCCATTGTTCTTGCCAACGTAATGCACCGTCATGGTCAAAAATTGCCGGAAAATGGATAATCAATGCGCCATCCTGCCACACACCATCATCGTTGACATAAGTACTGGAATTCCCCTGGTTCATGTGAATATCATGAATACCATTACCGGGCCGAAAGCCAAAATATTTATCTTTATTGTGTGGCTCGGGTCCCCACCGCTCACCAAATGCATAAACCTCAGCGGCTTCATCTGCAATAGCGCGTTCAATGTATGCGTGGATTCTTTCATTGAGATCATTATCTGGGCCTGGGATATCATGGGCTAGCGGCTGTATATTTTTAGGATCAAAAAAATTACCACGTATGTAATCGATCGCACTGCCACCAGGATCATTGCTAAGCAGTGTAAATCCCATGTCCAAGGTTTTCAGTCCATCCAGTATCGGGTGCTGAAAATCGTCTTTGACAATATAAAGCAACTCCGGTGGCGAAAGATTCGATTTTACATTGATGGCGATACGATAGTCCGTCGTATTATCCACAATATGAATTTGATAATGCGGACTGCTACCTGCACCTAATCGACTAGAAATCGGTCGGCCTTTTAATACGCCGTACTTTTCTAATGGCATGATGTTCTCCCGTTGATGTGAAGTAATTCCATTTGTTGAATTTTTTTTCGTGTTCGATAAAAGTATAGTGCAGACTGTTCAATTTTTCCAACGCCCATATCCGACGTCAACCATTTAACTTTTTTTGATTTTCTAACCCACACAGATCTACTCTTTGCCACCACGATCAATATAAGCTTTCAAGCGATCAAACATATCATCTAATTTTTGCCCACTGAGAAAGAAATCGAAATGCCCCAGATTACGCTGTAGATTCATGAGATCAACAAGAAAATCGAAAACAGCATTTGCCGCAGCTTCATCCGCAATGAGTGCGGCATTTTGCGCATCTAATAAATCAAGAATAGAAACTACGCCCCGGGAATATGCCGCTGAGACCAGATTCAAATTCTTCTGTGCTGCAGCTGCGCCATCTTTTGACAGTTGAATGGAGGGATAAGAGGCGCCTATGCGATGCTGATAAAACCTAATACGTTGTTCAATCCGTTCGCGTATAGCTTCTTGCTGCGTATTCTGTTGAGATAGTTTGAATCGACTACCAGACAAACGTGCGTTTCTCGCTCCACCCTCGAACAGTGGCAGTGAAACATTTACCCCAAGCACCCAGTTTGTATCACCTTCAGAAGATAAACCTGCAACGCGGTCTTCATTGAGTATGTTAGATAATTCACCTTGTAGTGTCACAGTCGGTGACCAATAGGTACGCCTGTTTTTCCTTATCTCTCGGTTAGACGCATTTATGAGAGCTTCCAATCCTGCCAGTTCTGGCGAATCTGTTTGCCCCATTTCCACCATAAAATCACCCATTAGTTCAAAAGCCCGATCATTCCTCACATATTCAAACAGTTCCTTCCGGCTAACGATTAAGCTGGGATCATCCAGTGTTGCAGGTTGGGCAATGAATGCTTGTTTAAGTGGTCGGTGCAAAATACGATTGACGACATCACGACTTTGATGAAGTGTAGCCTGTGCATCTAATAATTTTTGCCGAGAGGTAGCGAGCTCACTTTCCCAGCGATATATCTCGGCAGGATTGCCCACACCAAGGCGTTGTCGGTCTCTTGCGAGTTCCAGGTTAGTGCGCGTTAAATTCAACTCATCGCGACGAATGCTGACTAAGGTTTGTGTCTTGAGTAGATTCAAAAAAGCCTGTGTGGCTTCCAGAACGATATCCAGCTCCAGCTGACGATACATGGCTTTTCGGTTGGCCTGAAGATAGCGCTGAATCTCTACGTTGGCTCTCACTTGATCAGAGTAAATTAATTGACTTATTGTGATTGCTGCAGTAGTAGCTTGTTCGGCAACAAAGCCACTTTTTACCGCGTTACTGCTATCATCAATCATTGAGTGGGTAATGCCCGCATTAATTTGCGGTAACAATTTTGCTCGCGCTTCTTTAATACTGGTTTCATCGCCCGCAAGCCCCAGTGCAGCAGCTCGTAAATCAAGATTTAGCCTGACGGCTTGCAACGCAACATCTGATAACGATAATAAAGGCCCCGTGGGTTGAGCTTCTTCGTTAAGCAACACAGCCTCGTTGAGAACATCATAACGCGGGTATACATCAATGGCACGTGCGGTTGCCATATTAATGCTCAAACGGCGTTTGCTTTTGAAAGTTACTGCCTGGCTTGCAACAGATTCGCCATGTAATACTGAATGCATGTTCAATGCATTGCGGCGTGCCAGGCGTGACCAATCAGAATCGGGCGATTCCGACATTAACACCCCCTGCCTGACTAAATGAGAACCCGTAAGACCGTAACTTGGCAAACCCTTTTTAATCAACGCTTCAATCAACTGCGTCATTGCCGCTTGACTGAGACGTGGTAAACTCGTAATAACAACCGCATCAATGTTTTCACCCAGCTTTGCGGCTAGATTTTCGTCGGACTTACTCTGCAAAATAAATTCAAGATTGATCTCCGCTTCTTTAGCCACCTGACGTGCCCGACCAATCAAGCCCGGCAAAGCATTAAATTCGCTTTCATCAACCAGGACAGCCAGACTCTTGAAGTCAACGACATTTCGAAAACTTGCCAGGTCACGAATAAAATCAACCTCACCGTTAATGTAATTGAGGTTTTTTACACCACTGGTATTGCCTTTTCTAGGTAACCCCAAAAGACCGGCATCCATCACCAGCGGTGCGAATGTCGGTTTACGTAAGGATTTACTCAGTGATGCCAGTGGGCCAGAGATATAGCCCAAGGCAATCACCATATCTACTGTAGGATCATTTTGTAATTTTTTTAGTGAAGTCTTAATATCTGAAACTGACCAAGCGCCATCAAGTTGTTTTTCTTTTGGAAAACGGACATCGAATTCTCCCTTAGTTAACACCCGGAGTTCATTTTTAAACTGTTCAGTCGTCCAACCCGAGTGCTGCATTGGGCCATCAATCAGTATGCCAATCCTTACAATTTTATCTGCGTAAGCGGTGCATGATAACAAAAGAAAAAACACAAACAATGCACTGAATAAAGAAAATCGATTCATGTGTTTTCTCCCATTATCCATGAACTAGAGTGACTGTTTTACGAAAACGAAACAGTGCTGCCAGGAAAAATACAACACCGATAAGTGCCGCTGCAAGAAAATTCGGCCATACCGTTTCAATGCCGGCATCGCGAAAAATAATCGCTTGCGCCAGACTGACAAAATGGGTTGAGGGTACAAATAACATAATAGCTTGTAGTGCTTCGGGCATACTATCCAGCGGCGTATTGCCTCCTGATAGCAAAAGCATAACAACATACACTAACATTGTGAGCAATCCAAATTGCGGCATGGAACGCGCTAACGTGGCTAGAAAAATGCCCAACGAGGTCACAGAAAACAAATATATCGTCATTCCCGCTATATACAAAGGAATAGAACCAATGATTGGTACTGCTAGAGCACCCTGCACAATAAAATAGAGAGACAAACTGGCGGCAATTATAACCACAAGGCCATTAGCCCATATTTTAGCCAACATGATTTCAACCGGCCGTAAAGGCATCACCAGTAAATGTTCGATTGTACCGTGTTCACGTTCACGAATTAACGCAGCACCGGTGAGTAAAATTGCCAATAATGTAATGTTGTTGGTCAGTGACATCACTGCCTGAAACCAGACCGATTCCATGTTGGGATTGAATCGTGCCCGAGTAACGATTTGCACAGCTTGCATTGCCTGCTCGCCTTGCAAAAAAGTACCGATTTCTTGCATGATAATATTTTGAATGTATCCTGCACCCGTGCCGGCCATGCTCATAACTGTCGCATCAACATTAAGCTGGATAACCGATGGGCGCCCCGCCAGAACATCAGCTTGAAAGTTCACTGGAATATCAATAATAAAAGTATATTGTGCTGTCTCCATAGCCGCATCAATCTCATTAAGTTGTAACTGTTCTGCTGGCTTAAAATAAGGCTCCAATAAGGCGTCACCAATACGTTGTGAAAGTGTAGAGCGGTCTTCATCAACAATAGCCACCGCGGCGTTAGTCACACCAACAGTCGCATTCTTAGCCTCGTCAAATACTGCAAAGCTAAACATATAGATAATGAGAAACATCATCACCCGATCATAACGCAAGCTGAATAACTCTTTAATGCCCAATTGAAAAACATTCACGAGGAAACGAACCATATTTATGATTCCTGTGTCTTTAGTAAGAGCAAACTCAGTATGAGGTAGGAAAAAATCAAAATAATCAGGGCCAAAAAGTTATGCGACAATTCCTCAAACCCTAGAGATTTAGTAAATGTACCTAAGCTTATTTGCTGATAATAACTACTAGGAAATACCTGGCTAAATATCTGACCACCACCGGTCAGTGAAGAAACGGGTGAAAAAAATCCTGAAAAATTAATCGCAGGCGCTGTAGTGGCAATTGCGGTACCAAAAATGGCGGCGATTTGGGTTTTCATAAAGGAAGACATCATCAAACCCAATCCAGTCGTTGCAATAACATAAAGCAAAGTACCGAACAGCAAGACAGTTAAACTCCCTTTGATTGGCACCTGAAATAGAAACACCGCTAACAGCGCCAAGATGGCGAAGTTAAGCAAGGCGATAAGTATGTAAGGAAATTGTTTACCTAACAGGAATTCCAGCCCACTCACTGGGGTTGCGTATAAGTTAGTGATGGAACCCATTTCCTTTTCACGAACCACTCCAGCTGCAGTCATCATGGAAGGTATCCAAATAAGTAACATCATAATAGTGCCGGGCACGATGGAATAAACACTTTTAAATTCCTGGTTGTAGCGGAAACGGGTTTCTATTGAGACCGGCAATATCGGCGACAAGTCACCGAGGTTGCTACGGTTTTTTTGCTCAAGATAGAACTGATGGTTTCCTAAAATATATCCGCGGGCAGTTTCGGCACGAAATGGCATAGTACCATCAAGCCAAATTCCCACTTGAGGTTGATCGCCACGTTTCAAATCTTTGCCAAATCCTGGGGGTATCTCAATAGCGAATGTCAATTTTCCCTGACGTAAACGTTTTTCCATATCAGCGTATTGATAAAGCGGAGTCTGCTCTTCAAAATAGCGTGAGCCAGAAAAATTTTCCAAATAAACGCGGCTTTCCGGACTCTGATCACGATCAAGCACCGCGTAAGAAATATCTTCAACATCAAATGTAATACCGTAACCAAATGCCAGCAATAGAATGATTGGTCCAAATATGGCGAAAGCCAGTCGGATGGGATCACGTCTGATTTCCATGCTTTCGCGACGTGCATAAGCCCAGACACGCCGCAAATCAAAAACCTTGCTTGGCGATCTAGCATGATTAAGTAATGGTTTTTGAGTTTTCCCGGCTTGAATGTTAATTTGACTATCATCAGACCTTTCATGCCCGGCCTCTTCCAGGTAGGCAATAAAGGTTTCTTCAAGGTTGTTTGCCTTACGCGCACGAACAAGATCGGCGGGAGCACCCTGGGCCAATACTTTACCAGCATGCATGAGTGAAATACGGTCACAACGTTCTGCTTCGTTCATAAAATGCGTTGAAATAAATATGGTGACCCCATCCTCGCGAGAAAGTTGAACTAACAGTTCCCAGAACTGGTCTCGTGCCACTGGATCGACTCCCGAGGTAGGCTCATCCAGAATCAACATCTCTGGCTCATGGATCACCGCCACTGCGAGAGATAGACGTTGACGTAAACCTAAGGGTAACTTATCAGCAAGTTCATCCAGAACATTCTCAAGTCCAAAGCGATTCACCATTTGTGATATACGCTCAGCTATTTTGTCTTTGGGTAAATGATAAATACGCGCATGCAGTTCGAGATTTTTTCTAACCGATAACTCAGAATAAAGAGAAAACGACTGCGACATATAACCCACACGTTTGCGTGTTTCAATATCCTTCGCATCCACCGGATGACCAAACAATGAAGCCTCGCCTTCGGTAGTGGGTAACAGGCCGGTCAGCATTTTCATGGTAGTGGTTTTACCGCAACCATTGGAGCCGAGAAAACCAAAAATCTCCCCACGTTCAATGCGAAAACTCACATTATCCACTGCAATAAAGTTATCAAAACGTCGCGTTAGATTACACGCTTCAATAGCAATTTTCACATCGGTAGTTTTACGTGCCGGAATGACTATTTTTTCATGACCACGACGTTTATTCTCAGGTAACAGCGAAATAAACGCTTCTTCCAGTGAGCTTTTTCCCGTTTGAGTTTTCAATGCTTGCGGCTCACCGGTCGATAACACTTTACCGTCATCCATTGCAACCAGCCAATCAAAACGCTCCGCTTCATCCATATAAGCAGTCGCCACAATCACCGACATATCGGCATTCTGAATGCGAATACGATCGATGAGCTCCCAGAACTGGCGTCGGGAAAGTGGATCAACCCCGGTTGTGGGCTCGTCCAGAATTAACAAATCCGGATCATGAATCAATGAACAACACAAACCCAGCTTCTGTTTCATACCACCGGAAAGTTTACCCGCGGGACGATCAGTAAAAGGCGCAAGGCCAGTACTGTTTAATAATTCCTGAATACGCCAGGCACGTTCTTTTTGCGATTGCCCGAATAAGCGTCCAAAAAAATCGACATTTTCAAAGACTGATAACGTTGCATAAAGATTATGCCCTAACCCCTGCGGCATATACGCAATGCGAGGACATATTGTACTGCGATGTTGTTTATGGTGCATATTGCCACCTAATACTTCCACAACACCTTGTTGAATTTTACGCACGCCTGCAATTATGGAGAGCAAACTTGACTTACCAACGCCGTCTGGCCCAATTAAGCCGACGATTTGTCCGGCAGGAATTTCCAAATCAATGGCATCGATCGCCAACATATCGCCATAAGAGTGAGAGAGTTCGTTGATACGTACAATCATAGACTGAGTCATGACGGAGGAACTTTTTGTAATTGTTCTGGCCATTGCATATTCTGTTCATGGCGAATATAGGCAACACCTGGCACACCCGTCTTGGCTAATTCAGGTTGGTTTTTTAGTAACTCAGAATCCAGCTTGAGTTTGACTCTGAATACAAGTTTTTCTCGCTCGGTTCGGGTTTCAACTTCTTTGGGGGTAAATTGAGCCCGAGGTGCGACAAATGAGACGCTCGCCGAGATGACATAACCTGGCAGGCCATCAAGTACAATTCGAGCCTCTGCACCGATAGCCACTTTCGCTGCATAGTGCGTAGGAAGGAAAATTGTCATATAGACATCCAGAGGATCTAATACGGTGAGCACCTTGCCACCTGCCCCTATAACTTCTCCCGGCTCCTTCAATCGATACAAGACTCGACCCGTGATCGGTGATTTAAGGGTACTGTCTTCATGCTGAACTTTAAGCAGTTCTACGTTAGCCTTAGCGGCTTCAATAACGGCTTCAGCATTTGAAAGCTGTGCTTCAGATGCTGCGACCGTTGCTTTAGCGGTTTCAACGGCAGTTTCATCGCGTTGTAACTGCTCCAGGGAAATATTATCGTTTTCATAAAGACTTTTGCTGCGCTCCATTTCTCTTTTTGCCAGTGAAAGTTCACTCTTGCGTTGTGCAATAATAGCCACAGCGAAAATCTTTTCCTGCATTGCACGACGGACTTCCGCTTCAGCTCTGCGCAATTGCGCATCTAATTCTTTAGTGTCTATTCGTGCCAGTACCTGATTTTCTTCGACCGCATCGCCCTCTTTAACAGCGATACTCGCAAGACGACCACCAATTTTAGCGGTTATGTCGACTTCGGTGGCCTCCAGTCGCCCATTGCCCGAGGCAAATTCATCGAGTGGATCCGCTTCTTGAAACGACTGCCACAAATATCCACCACCTGCGATGATGACAATTAAAACAACAACAATTGTTTTCCAGCGTTTTGTCTTTGTCATTCTGTAACTCCAAAATGCTTAGTTCAATGTGACCACCAGAGAATTAAATTACTTTCCATCGGCACGAGAACCTGTGGATGAAAAGCAACGATACGTGGGGTGAAATCCTTGGCTGGGCGCTGGGTAAATAGCTGACAAGAATAGACATAACCGTTGGTAGCCCCTGGCAACAAGCTTTCACGATTCATTGTCTGGCAAATACTGTCGTCGCCATTTTCCGAATCTGCATACAATTGAACCTGTACAAACTCAGATGAGATATCACCCAGATATACCTGCACCTCAAAAGACAAACTATCTTGCCCCTCGATCACGTCAAGGTTTCCCCAATGGATTCCATGCCAATGATGTTTGAGCTCCTGCTCCCATTGGTATAGCGTTTGTGCTAATTGCTTGTCGATATCGCAACGTTGTTGGCAGGCAGCAGCAGCCGGCACATACATTTGCTCAACGTATTCACGCACCATACGATTCGTACTAAACTGCGGCGCGAGCCGAGCCATGCTGGCACGTATTTTTTTAATCCAGGCTTTCGGTACACCCGCTATATCACGTTGATAAAACATTGGCACGATTTTTTGCTCCAACAGTTGATATAACTCGTCTGCTTCAACCGCATCCCAACCGGGCTCAGCATGTTCTTGACCGTCACCTAACGCCCATCCAACATCCTCTGAGTATGCCTCAACCCACCAACCATCTAACTCTGAAACATTGAGTCCGCCATTGACTAGAACTTTCATGCCACTGGTGCCACATGCCTCCCACGGTCGGCGTGGCGTATTGATCCAGACATCCACTCCCTGCACCATTTCCTGCGCTAGTGAGATATCGTAATCCTCCAAAAACACGGCACGGACACGGACTTCCTGTTGGGCACAAAATTGTACCCATTGCTGAATGAAATGTTTTCCAGCTTCATCATGTGGATGAGCCTTACCGGCGACAATGATCTGCACTGGCAGTTCTTGGTTAGTCAGTAGTTGAATAAATCGTTGCGGATTCTGCAGTAATAAATTGGGACGTTTATATTCAGCAAAACGTCGGGCAAATCCCAGCGTCAAAACGTTTGGATCCAACACATCCGTGGCCTGGGCAACCGTATCCTGATCTACCCCACGTTGAGACAATTGCCTTGCAAGCCGTCGTCGCGCATGCTCTACCAGGTCGGCTCGTTCCTGGCCACGAAAAGTCCATAAATCTTCATCACTAAGACCATTAATTGCTTTACTCAATCCCTCCGATGTGCCAAGCCAACGTGCTTTACCACACACCTTGGTCCAAATATTGTCAGCCCATGCAGAATCCCAGGAAGGAACGTGAATGCCATTTGTAATGTGTGTAATCGGCACTTCATGCTGTGGCCAGTGAGGATAAAGATCTTGAAAAATACGGCGGCTTATTTCGCCATGTAAACGGCTTACTCCATTCGCCATAATGCAAGTTCGCATTGCAAGAAATGCCATATTAAAGGGCTCGTCAGGATTAGTCGCATCCATACGGCCTAAAGCACCTAGCGCTTGAGCAGCGACACCCACTTTTTCAGAAAACGCTGCGGCATATTTCAATATTAATTCTGGCTCAAAGGTATCAAATCCTGCGGTTACTGGCGTGTGGGTGGTAAAAACATTACCGGCACGCGTACTCCATAACGCTTGCCAGAAATCGACATTATTGTTTTGCATGAAATTTCTTGCACGTTCCAAAGTAACAAAAGCCGCATGACCTTCGTTCAAATGACAGACGTCAATATCCAGTCCCAGTGCATTAATAACTCGCCAACCACCAATGCCCAATGCAATTTCTTGTACGAGCCGAAGTTCCTGGCCACCGCCATAAAGTTTACTGGTAATGCCACGATCGGTGGGACTGTTAACGGGATCGTTGCTATCAAGCAAATACAAAGTGACTCTTCCAACCTGTGCTTGCCAGACACGTAACCTGACAGCACGCCCCGGTAAGTCAACCAATACATGCAACCATGCCCCGGAATTTGCATAAACAGGCTGAATGGGTAAACTGGTGGAATCGCTGTAAGGATATACTTCTTGCTGCCAACCATTGGCATCTAAAAGTTGCCGAAAATAGCCTTCCTGATAAAGTAAACCAATAGCGGTAACCGGCACGGCTAAGTCACTTGCCGCTTTAAGATAATCACCCGCCAGAATACCAAGGCCACCTGCATACAAAGGCAGCGCCTCTCCTAAACCAAATTCCATACTGAAGTATGCGATCCCCTTCAATGTATCACTGCTATACACTTCTTCATACCAACCGGGTTGCTTATAATAAATTTTATAAGCGGTGGCGAGGTCCTGCAAAAGCGCTAGAAATTTTGAATCATTCGCCAGTTCATTAAGGCGTTCTTGACTAAGGTTTTGCAAAACAGCATACGGATTTTCAGTTTGCTCCCAGATCTCCGGATCCATGACTTGCCACACACTATCGCCAGCATGACTCCATGTCCAACGTAAATCCGCCACCAGATTAATATATGGCGCTAATTGCTCTGGAATTTCCCGCTCAAAAAAGCCAGTTCTCCTTTGCATATTCTTGTTGACTCCTTCCTTGATAAACCAGAACTCGATTTAGATCTTCTCATTAACATTTGCCATTATTACACTGAAATATTATATCTTCTGTAACTTAGGTTACTTAGATTTCAATTTTTTGATTTAATTTGAGTGAACCATAAGTATAGTTCATGAGTTTTCAAAGATTAGTGACAAAACCCATTTATGTACTATTATGAAATTAGTGAAAGAATGGACATAATTCTAAACATAAACGTAGGATTGTTTTCTATTCAACGTGATTTATTGAGACAAGAAAGAGAATATGGAGATTTTTAGCATGTTATTATCAATCACCATGCTTAATGACCTAGAGAAATGCAAGGTTAAACCTTTACGAATATCGGTTCTTTTTGTTTTTCTAACACATCACTTTGGTATTTTTTTGGGAAATCTCAAAAAAACCGAGTTGCAAAAAATAATCACACAAACAGTACTCTTTGTCTTTCTAGCCAGTGCAAATGTTGGTTATGCTGACAAATTGGAATCATCACTTTCAGTTCAGAAAAAAAGTATAGAGACATCCCAGCTGTCACAAAAAAAGGTCAATAATCTGGCGGATAAAACTCAGGAGCTTGCTGCGGAATATCGTTCCACCTTGCACAAGATCAATAGCCTGAAAATTTACAATACCCAACTGGACAAAGTGATTGAATCCCAGAAAACAGAAATTTTATCATTAAATAAGCAGATTGAAGACATTGATGTCACTCAAAAAGAGATAGTACCGTTAGTTGTGAAAATGCTGAATACGCTCGAAACATTTATTCAGCTTGATACGCCATTTTTAATGGATGAACGGACAAAGCGTATTCAAGAACTCCGTAAAATGATGGATCGCGCTGATGTTACAGTTTCTGAAAAGTATCGCCGCGTTATTGAAGCTTATCAAATTGAAACAGAATATGGCCGCACAATCGAAGCGTATGAAAGCGGCTTGCCTGCATCACAAAACAGCCGAACAGTCGAGTTATTACGCATAGGTAGGCTGGGACTATTTTACCTGTCCCTGGATGGCAACGAAGTCGGCTTCTGGGATAAAAAGAGTAAAAAATGGATACAGCTTGACAGCAGTTATCAACGCTCAATAAGTGACGGCATTCGGATTGCCCGTAAACAAGCCGCACCCGGTTTATTATCCTTGCCCGTTAACTTTGCGGAGCAGCCATGATACGTGTCTCACTATGTGTTATGGGTTTAATAATAGGGATATTGTTTTTTTTGCCGGGCTTCGCAGCGGAAAATAAAACAATAGACAGTCTTGACGCTTTATTAGACAAAGTACGTAAAGAGTCTCAAATAACAAGCGCTATTGATGAAAAACGAGAAGCGCATTTTCTTGCCGCTAAAAAAGAACAAAAACGCTTGCTGAAAACAGCAAACCAGGAATTGTCTGCTGAAGAAAAGCGAAGTGAAGCGCTTAACAACGATTTTGATAACAATGAGAAAAAAATAGCAGAGCTGGAACAACGATTGGATCTCAAAACTTCCTCTTTTGGGGAGTTATTTGGAGTAGTACGTCAAGTCTCTGATGATATGACCGGTATTCTGGAACATTCCCTCACATCTGCTCAACTCACCCATCGCGATGTTCTTACTGCTGATCTTGCTCAACGTAAGGCATTACCGACAATTCACGAACTTGATCAACTCTGGCTTACGCTGCTGGAAGAAATGACTGAATCTGGCAAGGTTGTTCAGTTTTCGGCACCGGTTATTTCTGCGGAGGGTATAGAGCAGCAACGTGAAGTAACACGTGTTGGTGTATTTAATGCTTTCAGTGAGGGAAAATATTTGCGTTATCTGCCAGAAACTGAACGGCTGGTAGAATTAGCCCGACAGCCGGCACCGCACTATCAAGAAATGGCTTATTCATTTGAACAGCGTCATGGCTCAGGTTATGACGTTATCGGTTTGGATCCTTCACGCGGCGCGATTCTTTCTGTGTTAGTGCAAACACCCGACTTCATGGAACGAATACAGCAAGGTGGAATCATTGCTTACGTTATCATTGGTGTTGGCTTGCTAGGAGTATTATTGTTAATTGAGCGATTTATTTTTCTAACTTTGACCGGAAGATCTGTCAACAAACAACTAAAGAGTGATGAGCCAAATAACACAAATCCTCTAGGGCGGATATTACAGTATTTTCGTGAAAACCCTCAGCAAGAGACTGAAACCTTGCAATTGAAATTAGAAGAAGCGGTCCTTAAAGAATTGCCAAAAATTGAACGTGGATTATCAAGCATCGGCGTACTGGCCGCTATAGCGCCACTATTGGGTCTGTTAGGCACTGTGACTGGCATGATTGCAACTTTTCAGTCAATCACTCTATTTGGTACCAGTGATCCTCGATATATGTCGAGTGGTATATCACAAGCGTTGGTCACCACTGAGCTGGGTTTGATAGTCGCGGTACCGTTAGTATTACTATTGAGCTTTTTAACCGGCAAGGGCAATCGATTAGTCCAGATACTGGATGAACAAAGTGCCGGTGTTGTTGCACGACTGGTGGAGCAAAGAAACAATGCAAATACTGGAAATAATAACCCACCTATTTGATGATCTTTTAGCGTTACTGCAAGCGGGTGGTGCAATTTTGTGGGTAATACTAGTTGCGACCATCATCATGTGGACCTTAATTCTTGAGCGTTATACGTTTTATTATTTGCAATATCCACGCTTACACCAAAAATTGCTCGCTCAATGGCAGCAACGAGATGACCACAACAGTTGGATCGCTAGAAAGATACGTGAATATGTTGTGGCAGAAACCAACGGGTTGTTGGTACGACATCTATTACCCATTCGAACCCTGACAACTTTGCTGCCATTGCTCGGTCTATTAGGTACCGTCACTGGCATGATTCAGGTGTTTGATGTACTAGCAATTTTTGGTACAGGTAATGCGCGTGGTTTGGCTCAAGGTATATCTCAAGCCCTGATTACTACCATGGCTGGTTTGACCGCCGCGCTTTCCGGGTTGTACTTCAGCGCTCTGCTTGATCGACGTGCAGAATATGAAACCCGTCGGCTGGCGCATAAAATGCGTTTGCAATGATGTGAAAATCAGCAATGAGTGAGGAGCTCCAACGATGAAACAGCGACACGCGTTGCGACAAAAAAGCAGCAGTGAAATAAATATGACGCCGATGATCGACATTGTTTTTATCCTGCTCATTTTTTTTCTAGTCACTACCTCATTTGTCAAAGAAACGGGGGTTGATGTTAACCGACCTTCCGCCCAAAGCGCTGAACGCCAGGAACGGGGAAATATTCTAATTGCGATAACGGTTAATGGTGAAATCTGGATTGAAAATCATCTGGTTGATATCCGCGCAGTGCGTGCAAATGTCGAGCGAATGCTGGCAGAAAATCCGGAAGCTGCAGCCATAGTTACAGCAGATAAAGAATCCACAACAGGTCTACTAGTGGAAGTAGTGGATCAAGCAAGATTAGCCGGAATCAGTAATGTTTCGATTGCTGCGATAAAAAAATGAGTAATGAGCTGGCTCGCTTAAGTTTATCACTGCTGTTAGCTATGGTTGTGAGTTTTGCATTGTTTACTTTAATGCAGAACATGATTACGGGCAACTTAGAAGCACCGGACTCACTAACTGAATATTATGCGGTAGATTTTGTACGTTTGCCAACACAGCAACAATCGACTGAAACCATTAAACGTGCAAAACCGGAAAGACCTCAACAGCAAGAAACGCCAGATACGCCTGCCAATGAACTTGAGTCCATCGATATGGCAGAGCTCACATTTGGCGCTCCAGAATTTAACATGCCCACCATCGAAACACCACTACGCCTGGAGGGATCGGCCCTTGCTCGTGGTGCAGCAATAACGAAGGGTTCAACTCAATGGCAGCCAGGTGCAGCATCTTCAAAGACGCCAACCACAAATCAGTTTTCCAGTAAAAGACTTGCCGCCAATAGTGAAGTTATTCCACTGGTCCAAATTCAACCACGTTATCCGCCTCAAGCAGCTCGCAGAAAATTATCTGGCTACGTCATCGTGGAATTTACCATACGACCGGATGGTACCGTCACCAACCCAAAAGTAGTGGCTGCTGAACCGCAGCGCGTATTTGACTCAGCGGCACTGCGAGCTATTAAACGTTGGAAATTCAAACCCAAACTGGTGGACGGTAAAGCGGTGGTTCAATATGCTAGCCAGAAATTTAACTTCCGACCAACAACGAATCGTTGAAAATTAACTATGTTATTAATATTTCACCAAATGATAAAAGCATCAATGCTAGCCAGAATTGGATATCTGACTACAATCCGGATGTTGCGAGTGATATTACTGGCTATTATTGTTTTTTCAGGTGCGTGGCAAACCATCATACCTGACGTAATCGCAGCGACGGCCGGAAGCGCTCAGCTCTCTGATCGTGTCTCCCGGCAACTGCTGTATGTGCAAAAATTGATGGACAATAAAAAATTCCAGGAGGCTCAACAACGATTAAAAGAAATGGTTGAAAAAAATCGTTTACATGACTACGAAGCTGCTGTTGTTTATCAAACCCTTGGTTATGTTTATGCTGAAAATAACGATCACAAAAATACGGTCAAGGCATTTGAGAAAAGCCTGGGTTATGATGTTTTATCTTCTACAGTGCAGCAGTCTTTACATTTAAATCTGGGACAGCTGCATCTTTCATTAGGCAACTATAAAAAAGGTACTACAATTCTTGAACAATGGATGTCTGACGAAAAATCAATTGATAGTCACATACATGAATTACTTGCCATTGGATATTATCATCAGCAACGTTACAAAAAATCCTTATCTTACCTTAAACTAGTAATAGATCGTACGCAACAGCCTAATAAAGGCTTGTATCAATTAGCCATCGCACTCCATTTTGAATTATCCTTGTTTAGGGAAGCCGTTGTTTTATTGCAGAGTGCCGTCAAGTTATACCCCCAAGATAAAGACTTTTGGCGACAGCTGGCTTATGTTTATCGGGAACTTGGTCAAACGACAAACGCGGTCGCAACTATGAGCCTGGTTTACCAATCCAATTTAGCAAGTGCGGATGATGTTTTGTTGTTAGCGAGACTTTACCTTAGCCTGGATATTCCTTATGAGGCCGCTGAATTGATACAACGGGAAACAGAAAACGGAACGGTACCCGTAAATGCAGAAAATATATCTTTGTTAGCAAGAAGCTGGCGCTTAGCACGTGAACTTGATAAATCTGCTTCAAGTTACGCAACACTTACCACTCTAGAGAAAGACGGCGAAGCCTATTTTCAACAAGCACAGGTTTATCTGGAAATGCAACAATGGAAACCTGCAGCAATTGCACTAGAACATGCACTGGATAAAGGCGTCGAGCAACATAAAGGCCATGTTTATTTATTATTAGGTATTGCCCGATATGAAATGAATCAGTTAGGCTCCGCTATACGCGCATTAAAAACTGCCACCAATATTGCTTCCGTCAAGACCCAGGCTCAACAATGGCTACGCCTTGTGCAAAATAGTCAGGAAGAACAAAACGCCTTGTAATATTTCCGTTTCTTAGGAAATACAATGCAGTTAATGCTCCTTGAAGGATGCTGGCGGATTCCTCATAGGTCATATTGGCTGGTTTTCTTGCGAGCGCACTATCTTCTGGCAAACATTTATACTCAACATAAGCACCCATACCTATGCCAAGCAATCCAAAGACCTGGTCACCTTCCTTATATAAGATAACATCTTTGCCGACCGCTTCAATTTCCCCTGCTAGTTCATTCTCCCGTTGTGAACTCGGACTGGATTTGATAACCAGCATCCAGCATGCCCTTGCTTAATTGAAGAAAGAAATCAAGTATGGCGTCCCGCCCAGTAAAGCGCGAAGCCTGCTCGGGATATACAACAACCGCTGTTGGATCTTCAAATACCGCATCAGGTTGCAGCGACGCTTTAAGCGCGGAAAAATCAAAAGCATACAACGATTCTAAATAATGCCTGCCAACTTCAAGATTATTCAGCGGCTCTGTAGCTGATTGTGCATTTGAAAACACAAATGCCATAATAAGTAAAACGGTGTACCTAATTTTTGTTTATCATTTGAATTTACTCAATTTAATGTTATTAATGTCTTCAGGCATTTAGTTTTTTTAATCATGTTTGTCTCCTTTCGACATTTTCAATTTCACTTATTTCCAGGTAGAAGACGCGTTTCTCCAATTTTCATCACCCAGGTTTGATCCGAAGCAATGCCGCTATCTTGCGTTGCTTTTTTAAATCGAACAGGTGGTTCGAAAGGCGGTTCATCTGATAGTTGAATTGTTCCCCAATGCATGGCAACAGCAACATTACTCTTTGTTTCCATCACTACTTTTGCTGCTTCTTCCGGAGTAAGATGAGATGCAGGTCCATATTTCCTGGTTTTATAAGCGCCTATTGATACTATTGCCAAATCAAAAGGTCCATTTACCTGGCCGATGGTTTTGAACAATGTTGGTGAATATGATGTATCACCCGAAAAAAATATTTTTCTAGACTGTGATGAGATAGACCAGGAGCACCACAAGGTTTTATTCTTATCATTCAATCCTCTTCCAGAAAAATGAATGGCTGGTAATGCCGTCAATTCAATACCGCCATATGAAGAACGCCTATTCCAATCAAGTTCCTCGACATTGGTATATCCTCTATCGATAAAAAATGATTTTAATCCTAGCGGTACAAAAACATGAATACTATCTTTCCCTTGCAAGGTTTCAATGGTTTCTGCATCAAGGTGATCTAAATGATTATGGGAAACAACTATGATATCGATAGAGGGTAAGTTATCCAGGCTGATACCAGGCTGAACATATCTTCTGGGGCCAAACTCCCATAAAGGGCTTGCGAATTCAGTCAGATATGGATCTGTCAAAATAGTCATTCCATTAATTCTTATTAGAAAAGTAGCATGCCCAAGCCACGTAATGGAATTTTTCCCATTCAATTGTTGGAACTGACTTATTGATTCTTTTTCAGTTAAAAAGTGTTCGTCAGGAATATCGGGTAGAAAAAATGAATCCATAACACGTCTGAAATAAAATGCAACGCCTACAGCAGGAGGATCTGGAATAACAGGATAATTACGAAAACCATTTTGTGTATGATGGTTGGGTTTGACCTGTACCTCAGTTTCAGAAAGAGAGGATGATGAATACCCGACCACAAACATAAAAATTAGAATACTTGCCTTTCTGGAAAAAGTGAGCTTTTGTTCTAAGGAAAATTTTTTCATTGTTCTCTGTTTTCTCTTAAGGCTGATTCAACGACTCGTTTTTCCCATTGCTCGACGTTTACACCTTTAAACAAAAGCCATAAGGGAAGTAACAATTCTCCCCAAAACGTATAAAGGACAATTGGAGAAATATCTGAGAAAAAAAAGAATCTAACAGAATCTGTCAGATAACCCAAACCTCCAATGATCAACAAGATACCCAAAATTCCAGGAAGGAAACCCGACTTAAAAACCAAATAACCCATGGGAAATAACCAAAGGCCCCAAAATATCTGGGCGATATTAATTCCATGTTCGTGCAGATCAAAAAATATCATCACCTGAGCATGCAACTGATCTGTTTTGAATTCAGCCAAATATTCAGCACCACTCAATAGTAACAGGGCAGCAAATTGGTTAAGCTCATTGAGCATGGTGATAGGGACACTGACCAGAAAGAATATCACCATAAGCACAGCAGCGTTTTTGCTGACTGATTTGAGTAACTTGTATAAAACCAGCACCAGCAATATATTGACTATCTGTACGACTAGAGCGCTCATAATGCTAAGACGGAATAGCCATGCTGAAGCCATAATATTGTTGACGGTTGTTACGGCATCTCCGGGCACAATGAGAGTGGAGTGGCTATACATGCCGAAGAAACCGAGCGGAACCATCATTAGATACAGTAATCCTGCAACTCTGGCATAAATAAGTAGCGACGTTTTGGCAGTTCGATTTGTCAATTGAGTCCCTCCAAATTGTTGCAGTTATTTATCCTGGTATTCTTTCAAAACAGCATTTCTGCTTGAGTGTTATCCTGGCTAAAAGCCATTGTTGAGAATATGACACAAATTCAAATTATTGCTCCTTTTTTCCTAATTGATAAAAATCTAACTTATTTAACCTACCTATCATCTATACGTTACTCGTCAGGCGAAGCCACAACGAATCGAAAAAAACCAGGAACGTTACCAATTAGTGATCCATTTTCTTTTGACAAAAACGTTTTCTCGATCTGTTCGTTATCCAGGTAATCAACTACTCCCAACCCTCTTTTCCCTAAAAATAATTCAATTTCATCTTCATTAATGGCAAACTTGAACGGCTCATTTGAATGGTGCTTCTTCCATGTTGAAGCAAACTCTTTTGCGCCATAATAATTATCGATTGTTTCATCTGAAAGTGGAACCGCGTAATCAAATGCTATAAGACTTTCTTTAGGTGAATAATTTTTTATGAACTCCAATGTTGCGTCAACCGAGGTTGGCTCGAGATAATAACTAACACCCTCCCATACAAAAAGCGTATTTTCATTCTTGTTATAGCCTGCTTTTTCCAATACGTTTTGCAACGTTTCTTTATTAAAATCTATGGGAACGAACGTAACATTTTCTGGGATATCAATCTTCGCTTTTACCAGACATTTCTTTTTTCTATTTTGTGTTGGACTTATTTCGAGTTCGAATATTCTGGTACTGTTGTTTAGATTGGTAAATCGATAGGGTCTTGTATCATATCCAGCACCAAGCAATACAATTTGTGAAATTTGATTATTGAGTGCGTCTCTAAAAACATTGTCAAAAAATGCTGTTCTGGCAAGCACGTATTCATATATACCAGGGGCAAGCTTGTGACCCTTATTTTTAATATTTCCTCTTATAATCTTAAATTTCATCAAATATTTTAAAAGGCCAGGCAAAAAATTCTCGGCCAGATAATCTGAGCCTAACACTTCATTACGGTTATCCGTATTTGCAATCGCCCTATAGATTGCTGCAAAAAGTGCTGTTTCTGAAGGCTTTTGTTCAACTCCGTTTTTAAACATTCTTCCCTTCCTTTCTTTATCACCACATTTGGTGAAAAATTAAAAGACTAAGACTGATCGACGGTTAAATAAAACTTAGAGGGCTATATCCTAAAATTAAATTGTTTTATCCCAAAATTAGCCGTTTCTTTTAATAAATTAAAAATTTTCTTACCCGTCCCCATGCGATAACAATTGATAAATCACCATTCCAATCTGAAACCTAACGAAGGTAATATACCGAGTTGTTTATCAGTTCCCCTTTCAGTGTAATCCTCGTTCCAGTCATATCCTGAAATATTTTCGCGATCGTAAATATTGATTATCTCTCCAAAAAAACTAAAGGTATAACTTTCTTTTTTAAGGTAATCATAATCCACTCTAATGTCCAATCGATGATAAACAGGTAAACTTTTCGAATTAAATTTCCCATATTTAGCTACTTTATAGGGAATATCTTCTCCATCCGTATTCGTGTATGTTGCATCCTCGCTACCCACCACTGGTGTATAACGTCCACCACTATAAAGTGTTAATCGACTACTTATAGACCAACGTTGATTTAATTCATAAATCGCTACTGCGTTTATCATGATGAGTCGATCCAGTTGGTAGCGAAATGTTTCGTTAGTAAGGTGATTAGTCCGTTCACTGCGAGACAATGTTAACGAAAACCAGCCAGCGAATTTATCAACAGGATGACGCTTTACTAACAATTCCAAACCATAAGCTATGCCGGATCCTTCATTAAGAAAGTTCTGATTTAAATTTTCATCAGGGTTATTATCAGTCACCACCAGGTCATCCATAGTTTTGTAATAGCTTTCCATCTTTGCACTCCAGCTATCATTAACAAAATGCTCTATACCAAGCACACTGTGGGTAGATTTCAGGTGAGTTAAATCTGGATTTCCGAATTCCTTGAGGACGTATGTAAAATCCGGGAATTGATTATATTTCCCCCACGCTGCACTGAGCACTGTCTTATTCGTTATTTGATATTCAGCGCCCAGTCTTGGCTCGAGATAATGTTTATCCAGATAGTTTTCTTTGCTGAACCTGGCACCAAGGCTTAAGGTAAAATCGGAAGTTACCCGCCATTGGTCACGTGCTGACAAATACCCGTATGAGGTCCAAAGCGTTTCATCCTGTTTTTGTTGTTCACCGGTAGAATAGTTACAATCTGGATCAAACTCCGTACAAAAAGCATTTCTAAGATCGAGAGCCATCCCAATTTTGTTGCGATAAATGCCCGCTCCAAAGGTAAATTGATGCGGAATAGCAGGTATCCATACCAGCTCATCGCGCAGATAAAAATCATTGACATCAACGTCTGCATCTCCGGTTCTTGAAACACCCGTATCACCAACAAAAACATCAAACGTGGTCAATAAATGTGCTATTGCCAATTTATTAGTTAGCTCATGACTAATATCACTCGTCCATACCACACCCTGGCTATGAAATGTTCTTTTTGCCCCCATACCACCAGTTATCGCCGGGTCTTTTATCGCTTCTTCAGAATCTTCCGGGACATTGAGTTTGATTTCGTCGCTAGCACCCATAAGTTGAAAACTAATGGTATTAAACGCATTGGCTCGCCAGATGTATTTGCCTTGATAATCAGAAAAAACCGGGATTTCAACCGCCTCGACACCATCATCTTCGAAAAAACTTTTAGGTAATATCAAGTCAACATAACTACGCCGACCGGCGATATAAAACGAGCTGTTGTCAGTAACCGGGCCTTCCAGCAGCATACCCGCTTCCAAGAAACTAATATTCAACGCACCACCCAGCCGGTCTTCACGCGGTTCGCGTTGTTTAACATCAATAATCGCCCCGATAAATTCACCATATTCCGGGCCGAAACCTGCCGCATATAAATCAAAGCTCTCGACTAGATCACTACGCAATATACTCATCATAGGAAAGTCATGAAATAAATATCCAACATGCAGAAAGTCGACATAATCGCCATTATCCTGAGGACCAGATCCGCGTACAGCGACAGTGGCATCGCTATCATTAGCAGAGGTTACACCGGGCAATATCCGCAAGGCAGTCATTGGGTCACCCGCAGCACCGGGTATTTGTTCAAGCTCTTTACCGCTCATCACTGTACGACCAATGGATAATTCGGGTGGCGGTGCGCCTTCCACCTGCATTTCAGGAAGATTCAACAAACGTGAAAGCCGGATGGTAACCAATGGCGTTTCGATATCTTCAATGACTTCAATTAAGGCCGTTTCAACCAACCCGTAGTTATGCAGACTGGCTTGTAAAACATAATTGCCAGGAATAGAAATCGGAATCTGAAATTTACCTTGTTCATCACTCGTTGTACTTATCTCAGGCTGATTTTTTAATTGAATCAAGACACCACTAATAGGCAAATTGCTATGCTCATCCTGTACGTGACCACGAATTAGTCCTGGTTCTACGGCGAAAGTCGGCTGCAAGATGAGTAACGTTACTAATGTTAATAGCTGCAGGATTATGTTGTTATTTAACCATCTGTCGCGTCTCATTTTTTATTCCTCTTCCTGAACAAATAA
>CALZHW010000053.1 GCA_945787125.1 uncultured Ectothiorhodospiraceae bacterium | reverse complement strand
TAATTTCGGGCTTGTATTAACCTTTCGTATACTTTTATTGAAACATCTTATTGAAACATCACTATATTAGCGATCAGCAACGCTTGCTTGCTGCGTATTTCCATCGTTGTCTTTAATCTCAGGGTCTATTGTATCCTGCACTCTGAAGGCTAACAATTCATTTTTATCCACCACATCGTTATCAATTTTTAAATAAGCAATGCCATCTTCTTGCAAAACAATCACTTCCGCAACACCCTTGATAACTGACATTTCCTGCGCCAACTGCTTAGCTCTTGCCGCGTCAACGGGCCCAACTTTGACCATAAAACTGCCATGATATGTCGGCTCAGCCATGGTGTATACAATATAAGCCCAATACAACAAGGCCAGGCCGCAAAAAGCGAAAACGCCGCCGACACCGATTAAACCATATAATGTTCCACCAACAACCCCACCAATAAACGCCCCTAAAAACTGGGAACTGGAATAGACTCCCATTGCTGTGCCTTTTATGTGCGGCTGCGCGGCTTTAACGATCATTGAAGGCAATGTGGCTTCCAGCACATTGAACGCAATGAAAAATACCAGTAGTGCTACCATAATACTGATTACTGAGCCATGATTGATCAACAGGAGAAACTCAGCCACGGCCAACGCCACTACTGCGCCAAACATAATTTGCTTCATACGACGTCGTTTCTCTGCAACGATGACAAACGGTATCATAATCGCCAATGCGAGCAGTAACACCGGTAAATACACCCACCAATGCTCGGCTGATTCAAGCCCGGCGTTGTCGCGTAATGCAAGCGGTAAAACCACAAATGTTGAAGTTAACACCATGTGCAGAATAAATATGCCAGCATCCAGACGTAATAATTCAGGATTTCTCAGCACATTTTTAAACTGCGCGGGAACAGGTTCAGTATCGCGATGGAAAGTACTGTTTACCGGCGTGGGCACTACTTTAAAAAGCACATATATACCGCCAATAGCTAACACGGCGGTCAGCCAGAATATGCCTTGCACACCAATAAAACTGCTGATTACCGGCCCTGCTGCCAATGAAAAGGCAAAGGCTACACCAATACTGATACCGATAATCGCCATGGCTTTAACCCGCTGTTCTTCGCGGGTTAAATCGGCGGTTAAGGCCATGATTGCTGCGGCAATTGCGCCGGCGCCCTGTAATGCCCGACCAAAAATAACCCCCAGCATAGTATCCGCCATGGCGGCAACCACACTGCCGATAGCGAAGATCACTAAGCCAGCGGCAATGACCGGCTTGCGTCCAATTCGATCTGACAACATGCCAAAGGGAATTTGAAAAATCGCTTGAGTAAGTCCGTAAATGCCGATAGCCAAACCAATTAAAAACGCCGAGCTGCCCGCCAGACCCTCGCCATACAACGAAAATACGGGCAAAATCATGAACAGGCCCATCATCCGCAGTGCATAAATACTGGCTAATGAATTAGCCGCACGCTTTTCAAGGGATGACATTGCATCCGTTGAGTTATCTATTTTTTGCTCTTTTGAAGAATTCAATCCAACACCCTCACTTGGTACCTGCTTAGTAACCTCCTCAGCGAATTTATCTTTTGTCCCATCTCAGTGTTGTTTTCGTACTCAATCGGTTACATATTTCTATATGCGCCCTCTCTCCGTGCGAAAACGCCTCGATCTGAAACAAAATCTAAACACGCTGAGCAGTTACCCTGCTTGTTGATATTAATTTTGCGCTTAAGCGGTAAAACACCGTATATTATCAGGTTCGTTGTAAAAGCTGAAAATCTAATGGAAAAAATTCGCATTCGTGGCGTAAGAACCCACAACCTGAAAAACTTTAATATTGAACTACCGCGCAACAAACTGATTGTTTTCACTGGACTTTCCGGATCAGGTAAGTCTTCTTTGGCATTTGACACGATATATGCAGAAGGCCAGCGGCGTTACGTAGAATCCTTATCGAGCTACGCCCGACAATTTTTATCGGTGATGGAAAAACCGGACATTGATCATATTGAAGGTTTATCACCTGCAATTTCAATCGAACAAAAATCCACCTCGCACAATCCACGATCTACGGTGGGCACTATTACAGAGATTTATGATTACCTACGCCTGTTATTTGCCCGCGCAGGTGAGCCCCGCTGCCCCGAACATTCAATTGTTTTAGAGGCGCAAACCGTCAGCCAAATGGTGGACCAAGTGGTCGCTCTGCCGGAAGGTGGGCGTTACATGTTGCTAGCACCCGTGGTGCAAAATCGCAAAGGTGATCAAGTTAATTTATTAACCGAACTGCGTGCACAAGGTTATGTGCGGGCACGCATCAATGGCAAGATCACCGAACTTGATGTTATTCCTGAGCTGGACAAGCAAAAAAAGCACACCATTGAAGTGGTTGTGGATCGTTTTAAAATTCGCGAAGATTTACAACAACGCCTAGCAGAATCATTTGAAACCGCACTGGAACTTGCCGATGGCTTAGCGCTGGTCGCGCCGTTGGATAATGACGATGCTGAGACCCTGGTTTTCTCCGCTAAATTTGCCTGTCCCAAATGTGGGCATAGCCTGTCTGAACTGGAACCGAGAATTTTTTCCTTTAACAACCCGTCTGGCGCCTGCCCGAGTTGTGATGGACTTGGCGTCAAACAATATTTTAATCCTGAGCATGTGGTCTCCCACCCTGAACTGAGCCTGCGTGAAGGAGCCATAAGAAATTGGGATCGGCGAAATTCGTTTTACGCCCAGATACTGGAATCACTCGCAGAACATTACGGCTTCGATCTGGATAAGCCCTTTAAAAAACTCAGTAAAAAAATTCAAAAAATTGTTTTATTCGGCAGCGGCAAAGAAGAAATTGAATTTATTTATCACGGTGATCGCGGCAAAACTTATATCAAAGTTCATCCGTTTGAAGGCATTATTCATAATTTGGAACGGCGTTATCATGAAACCGAATCTAATCAGGTACGGGAAGAACTGACGAAATACCTCAGCGTCCAATCCTGCACAGATTGCGAAGGCACACGCTTGCGTAAAGCGGCCAGACACGTTTATATCACTGATAAAAATTTACCTGACATCACCGATATGTCGATTGAAACCGGACTGGAATTTTTTAAACAATTAGAACTTCCCGGCACACGTGGCGAAATTGCAGAAAAAATTCTGTATGAAATTCGTGAACGTTTAACGTTTTTAGTGAATGTCGGTTTAAACTACCTCAGCCTGAACCGCAAAGCTGATACCTTGTCCGGTGGTGAGGCACAACGTATTCGCTTAGCTAGCCAGATTGGCGCGGGGTTGGTGGGCGTAATGTATGTATTAGATGAACCTTCGATTGGCTTACATCAACGCGATAATGCCCGACTGTTAAAAACGCTGGATTATTTAAAGCAATTGGGCAATACCGTTATCGTTGTTGAACATGACGAGGATGCCATACGTGGCGCTGACCACGTGGTAGATATTGGACCCGGCGCGGGTGTTCACGGTGGCCAAATCGTCTCACAAGGCACGCCAAACGACATCATCAATGACCCGAACTCATTGACTGGACAGTACTTGTCTGGCAAACAAAGAATTGAAATCCCCAGCAAGCGCCACCCAGTAAATGATGAGCAACAATTGATTATCCGAGGCGCCAGTGGCAATAACCTAAAAGCAATCGATTGTCATATTCCGATTGGATTGATGACCTGTGTTACGGGAGTATCAGGTTCCGGAAAATCAACCTTGATTAACGATACTTTGTATCGCTATACAGCCAATAAAATCAACAAGGCCAATCATGCAGTAGCGGCTTGTGATGCCATTGACGGCCTGGATTTGATAGACAAAGTCATTGACATTGATCAAAGCCCGATTGGTCGTACACCTCGTTCCAACCCAGCGACCTATACTGGATTGTTCACACCGATTCGTGATTTGTTTGCCGGCACACCAGAAGCACGAGCCCGCGGCTACGGCCCCGGCCGCTTTAGCTTTAATGTCAAAGGCGGACGCTGTGAAGCCTGCCAAGGTGATGGCCTGATTAAAGTGGAAATGCATTTTTTGCCGGATGTTTATGTGCAATGTGATTCTTGCAAAAGTAAACGTTATAACCGAGAAACTCTGGATATAAAATATAAAAGCAAAACCATTCATGAAGTCTTAGAAATGACGGTTGAAGATGGGGTGGTTTTCTTTGATGCTATACCCGTGATTAAACGTAAACTTCAAACGCTAATGGATGTTGGGCTTTCTTATATTCGACTGGGGCAAAGTGCTACTACCTTGTCCGGCGGTGAAGCTCAACGGGTCAAATTGGCTAAAGAGCTGTCAAAACGGGACACCGGTAAAACGCTTTATATCCTGGACGAGCCAACCACCGGTTTGCATTTTCACGATGTGAAACAATTATTACATGTGTTACATCGATTACGTGACCAAGGCAATACGCTAGTGATTATCGAACACAATCTGGATGTCATTAAAACCGCGGACTGGATAATCGACGTCGGCCCTGAAGGCGGCAATCTCGGCGGTGAAATTGTCGCGACAGGAACCCCCGAGCAAGTGGCGAAAAACAAAAAATCACACACCGGCACGTTCTTGCAAGCGATGCTTGAACCAGATTTTTCGGGAAAAGTGCGCAATCTTGCTTAGCCAACTCGCATTTCAAGTTTCGAATTTCAATAGTTATAATAGTTATAAAGGTGCCACCTTCCAGCACCCGTAGCGGCAAAACCTTACCGAGGGACGCCGTGAATACGTCCGTGTAGGCTTGAAGGCAGCATCCCTGCTGCCCAACTCTCAATAAAGTTTGGCCACTACGAGCGCTGATTCAGGGAAATAGTGAGCTATAAATTAAGTAATCACGTCAGCCAATTTATCCAAAATATTGCTCCAGCCGCCTTCATGGTCTGCTCTAGTTGCTTCGTCAATAAACTTGACATGCGTAAGCTCGACGTTAGTTTTTTCCTTTGTCCGCGCACTAAAGTTTAAAGTAACAATGCTATTATCTACTGAAAATGGGGATTCCCAGGTAAATACCAGCTTAGTATGCCGACTGATTTCCAAATATTTGCCAGTATGTGGGATTTTTTCGTCGCCAACTTGCATGATTATTGTGAAATCACCTCCCTCGCACGCATCGGATTCTACATAAGGCTGAGGCATACCAGGCATTGGCAATATAAACTGGGATAGTGTTTCGGGGCTTAACCATGCCTCAAATACTTTTTCGATGGGTGCATTGATTACCTTGATTACATTTACCGTTAGATCAGTCATATTAGCTTTCTCCTTTTTCCATTATTTCATCAAGTTTGTCCAAGCGTATTTCCCAAATTGATTTGAGCTGTTTGAACCAGTCATCCACCATACTGAGCCGCTCTAAATTGGCTTCAATCAAATGCGTTCTACCGATAGTCCTACGGGTGACAAGCTCGGCTTTTTCCAATACTTTTATATGTTTGGATATGGCGTTTAGTGACATATCATAATAATCCGCTAAATCGGTGACCCGACTAGGGCCTTGCTGACAAAGCTGTGTTAACAGAGCGCGACGAGTTGTGTCGCTCATAGCCTTCAGTGTTTCAGTAAGAATTTTGTCATTCGCATATTCAACCATAAGGTTTAGTATAGCTAAACGCGAAACATTGTCAACCTATTGGTTGAATATTATTTTGGGCGAAACAGGAGAGATGAATTGGCCAGCTTATATCTTGATCCAAAGTCTTTTGGAATAGGTCAACATGACCAAGCGACAAACCTGAGAGGGATAATAATTAATAGATCTAATGAGTAATAGTTTTTGAGAAAACATGAATGACCACCACACCAGAAATAATCAAAGCCATTCCGATAATGGCAGGCGTGTCTGGAATTTGTTTGTAAAGCAGCGCACCAACAATAGCGACTAAAACAATACCCACGCCAGCCCAGACTGCGTAGGTGATTCCTAAAGGGATAGCTCTTAGTGTAAGAGTCATAAAATAAAAAGCTATTCCATAGCCAACTATGACAATAAAACTGGGGTATAGCTTAGTGAATTCAGCCGACGCTTTTAACGCACTTGTTGCGACGACTTCAGCAATTATTGCTATCGCTAAATAGAGATATGGCATTTATTCCTCGTTGCATTCAATTAGTGTTTCTGTTGGGGTTCGCAAAAAAACGCTCACCCCAACCTACAAAATGCAACGCTGGTTACCACGCTGGAGGCGTAGGAACCAGCGATGGAAAACCTGCTCGGACAAGCTCCTAGGAGCCTGCCCGAGAACGGAAGCCGTTATGAGGGGAAACCGTTTTAGTGCAGATTCATTGATCGTTTGAAGCTAATAGCCGTAGCTATTCGCTGAAAAGGATCGATAAATCTGTGCAAAACGGATTTTCCGCAATAAGCTCTCCATTCTCGGACAGGCTCCTAGTCGCACTAGCTCAATTTCCGGAGGCGCCTTTTATCAAAAAGTCGAATTCAGAGAGATTGCCACTGCGGGTAAATATGGCTTTGTTTTGATTGTCATAACGTGCGATGAAACCCAGTGAACGACCGAGTGCTGATTGCCTGCCTTCGCGGGCGGACATGGCTGAGGTGAAATCATATTGCCCTTCGGGCGTTACGAGCAAATCTCCATTCAATTCCAGTGGCCCACCACCGTCGCCCAGTTTCACCTGGATTGTACCGTCGTCAGTGGTGTTCATATCGGCGAACAAGTCACCCATCAAGAGTTTTTGTGGGAATTTGGATTCTGCGTCACTCCAAACTAAGCGACCCACTAGATGAGAGACTCTGTTTTGATCTAACGCTAAACTGGCAACATTCAGATCAAACCGACCGCCGAGTTGAACAGCTGGAATCGCTGCCAGTGCTAAAACTTCCTGAGCGGTCATTGATGCGCGGGTATTTGCTAATTCAAGTCCGCCAAAAATTTTTCTCGAAACAACGGCATCAGCAAAGCTGTCAGTGTTTCTGAAACTTAATGACAGTGACAATTTGCCAGTCAGTAGATCAAGCGGCAACAAACGCCATTTAACATCATTGTAGCTTCGACCTTGATACACCAATCGCGTAGCTTTGCCTTGCCAAATCGTGCCGTTGGGTTCGTATAAGGTTACGGGGACATTCTGCTCATCGAGATAATTCTTAGCAACAGCATACGCTTGATTCGCTGGAAACTGGATCAGCAAAAAAACCAAATAAACCATCAAACCAAGGACGGAGTATTTCATCCAGGGTTTCATGAGTCACTTCCTAGAAAAACTAATCTGGCGTTTACCCGTCCTGCGACATCTGTCTTATCAATGACTGCTGATTCGACTTTTAATTGATATTTAGATTCTAGCTCACTCATCCATCGGGTAACTTCATCGAAAGTAGCGCTATCCAGCCAAACCCGCACTCTGGTCGAACCATCTGGCTCGACGCGTTTCATGCTGTCTGCAAGCTTATATCGCTTGGCTGATTGATCAACAACCAATAATAATGATCGCCCTTGTAGCCCACTGGCAGCATTTCCAGAATTACCCTTGCGTAGCTGTTCAACTTCCAGTGCTGCTTGTTTTAACCAAAGCATATCTTTTTGATGGGTCGCGACCGACTGCTTCAAGCTTTCTGCTTTCAGCATAAAGGGTTCCAATAAAAATAAATAGAGCATTAATAGCACTAATACAATACCTGCTGATGCCAGCAGATAACGCTCTCTTGGCTTGAGATGGGTCCAATAATCTATCATGAACCTGCACTCTTGATTTGTATTCGACCTTGCACCTTATTATTTCTCGACGCAGCAGATTGGATTTCGACGGACAAGCTTTTCGAACGGGTCAGGCTTTGCTTTAATTGATCCAGTGTTTGCAAGTTTGGCAGCTCCATGTCGACATCGAGCACACCGTTTTTATAACGCACACTACGCAGTAGCAGGCCGCTGGTGGTGCGAAATACCTGACCGCTTTCGGCCAGCAAAGCGAGAAAATCTTTATCTGCACCATCACCCCCAGCTTTGAGCTTTGCCAATGCTTGTTGCATTTGTGCTCGAGGCTTGGGAACATTTTTAGCATCAGGGAAAACTGACCGATAAATGTCAACTTTTTCAGTCATAAGCTGCTGATTCAGTGTTTGCAAACGCG
Organism: uncultured Ectothiorhodospiraceae bacterium; assembly: GCA_945787125.1. Classification (GTDB taxonomy): domain Bacteria; phylum Pseudomonadota; class Gammaproteobacteria; order S012-40; family S012-40; genus CALZHW01. Next base: position 14,612 of record CALZHW010000053.1, on the reverse strand, counting down.
AAGACTCGGTAATTGCGGTGACAAGTGCCATGACAAACAAAACGGCCAGTAAAATAGCGGCAAGTCGCCAGGGACGCAGATATTTACCAATCTGTTCACTGCGACTAAAAGCCCCTTGCAGTAAATTAATCGCTTTAGCGGTGTTCAGTGTATGATGATTAACAAGTCCAAAAATACCACCGGAATTAATATGCCAATGAACGTCGATGTCGACAGTATCCATAGGCGATAACGCACTGGATTTTTCATCAACCCAAAGCTCTATACTTGCTGGCAATGTTTCGTTTTGCTCCTTCAAGATTAAAGGCAGCATAAAATCAAGATTGTCGGCATCAAAAGTGGTGCCCGTTCGTTCACCCGTGCGCATGGTTGCCATACCATCATGCACCATCAAGCTCCATTGATCCGGCTGGTAAGGCAGAGCAAATACATCAGGGATTAAGACATCAATTGTCAAACCCGCATTTTTAAACTGTGCTTGCCATTCTTCCATCAATTGACGATTGACCACAGCGACCGGCACTCGACCATCGTCCATTGGACTGCCCATCGCAAAATGCAGGTTCGCAACATCACCGACCAATTCTTCCTCCAACGCGAAAGGAATAGCCTTGATCATTCGTTGCTTGTTGGTTGTTGGAATTCGAGCAGAGGTCAATAAAACGGCAGCGCTGGGCACCAAACCAATAACTCTTGCGCCACTCGCTTGCTTCGCCAACTCTTCAAGCTGCCCCACTTCCAGGACAGGCTCTTCAATTTTTTCGCCAAGCCGCAACCAACTGGCGTCACCGGCCAGTTTTTCGTCAACTCGGACTAATATAATATCTCGCACAGAAGTATTCTTTTACACCAATATTTTGTTATTAAATGCCATTCGTACCAATTGCTCGATAAATCACTTCAAGTTTGGTACCAGATGTATTTACGTATAGTAAACTATTTAACGGAATTTTGCTTTCCCCAACCATCGCCTCGCCTTTGAGCAAAAAATAATTGCTCTGTACTGTGATATTGTTCTCCAGTGCTTGCCGTTGTGCTTGCGCTGAATTTTCACTAGTTTTTGCGTTATTCCCTGCTTCACCGCGTCGCACTGGCTGCATGTCTTGAAATACACGGTGCGCAGTAAATTTATTAGTCGTATCGAATGGTCGAGATTCCAGCAGCTGCAATGCATCCTCATCCGTCAGTTGACTCGACAGCGCCATTAAAATCAACGGCTCTTCAATGAAATTAATATTTAATTTACTGTCTCTATCGGGCAGAGCTGTCAAATAATTAAATAAACCTGGAATGGGTTCGTTTTGCTCATCACCCGGTATGCCGTTCAAAATTTCCTTGCTATAACCCTCCAAGAGATACAGCTCAGATATGCTGCCCAGTAGGCGATTAGCTGCCCTGTAAGGATTATCCCGGCCCTCATATATACTGTCCTCAGCACCATTAAAACGCGCCTCCTCATCCGGGTCGATCCAGTCCAGCAAGGAATCAATCAGGATATCCTTGGCGGAGGCATCGACGCCTAAAGTGGGTAAGACGTTATCTAACAAACGCGCATAATAATCTCGTTGCCAAACTCGCACCTTGCCGTCTTTATCAATCAGCGTGTTGACGTTAAACTTTGCTTCAGGAAACACCACTTGGGCTGAGACGATGCCGCCTTCAACCGGGATGGATTGAAACAACATAGTGGCCTGCTGAAATTGTTCAAGGTCGTCATATTTCTGCTGCGGATTGTCCCGATAGGCTTTCAGTAGTTGAGTGGCAAAACTCTCCAACGCCAAAGCATATAAATAAGCTTGATCGGCCAACATTATATTACCCGTGCGACGCACATCCATATACTGACGGGAGGCTAAACTCACCGCCATAATCGTCGTTAACGCCACTATCAGCAGCGCCGTTATCAATGCAACACCACGTTGCCTGGGAGATTTATGGGCTAGGGCTAACATCAATCACAGATTCCCCAGCCGACAGCCGAAACACTCGGCGGATTATCCCGACATCGTCAAACTCCCAGGTTGCCTCAATGGCTCTTGGCAATAAAGTGGGATTAACGTTTTCTTCGAAACCTGCTGGCCACTGGTCCTGCCATTCAAATGCATTATCCAGATAACGCAGGCTGACTTTTTTAACGTTTTTCAGCAACTCTTGCCTTTGCGGCTCCTGATCAAAATCTTGATCCAACATTGGCCAGGACAATCGGTAAAAACTATCATCTTCTAACTCATAGGCTACTCGCTGCAGTGTGCTACGTGGGATCTGTAAAAAATTCGTTCGACCTGCACGGGTGAGACTGATCAGGGTGGCACCAAACTCACCGCCTTCCAATGCCGATTTAACCTCACCAAAACCATCACGCACACTACGACTAATGGCTTGTTCAAAATCACGGCCAATAAACATGAATGCAGTTTGCAACTCGACCAAACGTTGCGCCTGATTCTCGGTATGCTCTTTATTAGTCATTGCACTCTGCAATCCGGCATACGCCATTACCGACAGCAATGAGAATATTGCCATGGCGGCCATCAATTCCAGCAGCGTAAAGCCGTTGACGGCTTTTCTCTGCATCATTTAATCGGCTGCCCGATAAATGTCATAATCGTGACCAGCGGTTTGGCATCATCTTTAGTGCCTCGCACTTCGATACTAATGCGACGGACATTATTAATGCTAAAATCATTAGCAGCTAAAGGTGCTTCAACAACCGTTTCTTTCCAAAACCATTCATTGCCGCCCATTTCCTCACTGCCCTCTTCGGAACCTACGTTAGGAAATTGCTGCATCACTTGATGCTCTGCCACACGGTTCATAGCCACCCAGTGAGCATAGGTTTTGGCTTTTAAATGCCCGACATTATTGATACTTGAACCGATACTTTGCGTAATGGCACCAAGGGCAACAGCTAGAACGCCAAGCGCTACCAATACTTCCAACAAGGTAAAACCTTTGACCGGGCGACTCAGTTTCACAGCTCTGCATCCCGGGTTTTGCCGAGATAATGTACGTTCCCCAAAAAGTCCCCATCAAAACCAAACGCCAACCCATCTTCTCGCACAATATTAATCACAAATGGCGTCATTTCTCCACTGGAGAAAATACCAATCTTGGGTAAATCATCAGACTCCAACTGAGTAAAATCGACTTTTTGGTCTTCCAGCTCCAGTTCAATGCTTAAATATTCGGGTAGTTCACGCGAGCGAAATACGGCATTATCAGCGTCCATTGGCGCAAACCCCTCTTCGCCTAATACAAGAAACTGATATTGATTCTGCCCCACTTCCAAAATCATTTCGCGGGTATTAATTATCGCTTCTTCACCCGCTAACTGAATCAATGCCGACAAACGTTGCGCTTCGGCTTCCATTTTTTTCCCATCATTGCTCCCGATAGATAACGAAGCCAGCGAAAATAAAACCCCGATAATCGCAATGACCACCATTATCTCAAGCAGAGTAAAGCCGGTTTGCAATGGGCGTGATGACTGCACCGAACGACACCTTAAACAAGGCCTTGCACTACGCGGCGGGCAAGGCGTATCGATAAACATATAAGGTGAAACTGTTGAGACAGTTTTAATTAATATCTTCCAGATTCCAATTGCCAATGTCGACACCGGCTTCTTCCCCACCCTCTTGACTGTCAGCGCCGTAAGTAAATACATCGACAACACCGTTTACTCCAGGGCTGAGATATTGATATTCATTACCCCACGGATCTTTTGGCAAACGCATAATGTATCCACCAGACTTCCAGTTTTTCGGCTCAGGAGATCCTGCCGGCTCTGTTACTAATGACTCTAATCCTTGATCGGTGCTGGGATAATTAAAATTATCCAGCTTGTACATATTTAGCGCGCTTTCCAAGGTACGAATATCTTGCTTCGCCTTCACGGTTCGCGCTTTGTCAGGATTATCCATCACGCGCGGCACGACTACGGCCGCTAAAATACCCAGGATGACAATAACTACCATGACCTCGATCAAGGTAAAACCCGCTGCACGTTGCTGATGTTTTGATTTCAATGTATTCACCGTTGTTTGTATTTCACTCTTTATTATACGACTATTTTGTTTCACGCATGTTCCCTTGTAATTTTTACCGGGTGCATTTATTGTTCCCGACTATTTGTTCCCGACAAAACTTGCACCGCATGATAAAATATTGACCTATTTTTTTTCACCACGGCACAGTAAAGGGAAATTACCCGCACAAACTTATTTTAGCAAAGCGGTTGTTATAACACAGATTCACATCAGCATTTTAGCGCTATGGGCTCAGTATTAAAGCACAAAATCTGCACTGAATACACACCCCAAATGACTCATGCAAAACAACAAATATACGTTACTAATGGAATTTTTCGATAAATTATCACTCCTATGACTGAGTAAGATAGCTTCTCGACTAAATATCTGTATCATAAGGTAAATTAACACTAATTATTAATCCAAAGGCAGCGCATGGATAAGTCATTTCAGCTCATTTTAGGTTTACTGTTTGTAATACCAATAGTTGTACCAATATCTGTTATGGCCGACTGCGACTCACCGCCGGCTCCCATGGTCGATTGGTTTGCTTGCGACAAATCCGGCGCTCAATTGGAAAGTGCCGATTTAAAGCAAGCAGCTTTAAAACGCACCGATTTATCGTCCAGCAATCTCAGTCAATCACGTATCGTCGGCAGTGACTTTGGCTCTGCAAATCTCCATGACGCTAATCTAAGCGCGGCGAAAGCGGATGAAGCGCGTTTTGTGGGCGCTAATCTGACAAATGCTAATCTCGAAAACATCCAAATCAGACGAAGCTCCTTTGATCGCGCAATATTAGATGGCGCCAATTTAAGCCACGCACTCGCCAATGATGCCTCGTTTTACGATGCCAAATTTATCGCTGCCACGCTCAATCAGGCCGATTTCAACAATGCCACGCTTGAGCAAGCGAATTTAACCAATGTTAAAGCGTTAAAAGCCGATTTCAGCAATGCTGACTTACGATCCGCTACGCTGGACAATGCCGATTTCAGTGACGCCGTATTAGTCAAAACACAATTGGACAATGCTAGCCTGGTCGGTGCAAACTTCACCGGTGCCGATCTTAGTGGTGCCGACCTCCACAACGCCGATATCACTGGCGCGATTTTCACTAATGCGATATTAGGCAATGCAACCTGGATCAATCGAAAACGCTGTAGACCTGCTTCGGTCGGTGAATGTCTGTAATACCTGCTTAGGAACGTGTATGAATTAACTAACGCGACTTACTTCACTAATTGATTCATATCCAAAATCGGCAGCATAATCGCTAAAACAATCATTAGCACTGTTCCGCCCATAAATAATATCATCAACGGCTCAAACAATCCCATTAACGCCGAGAGCAAGGTCTCCATTTCACGTTCCTGGCTATCGGCGGCACGCTCCAGCATTTCTTCCAGCTTGCCGCTGGCTTCGCCACTGGCGATGAGATAAACAATCATCGGCGGGAAAAAACCATTCGCCTGCAGCGCTTTATTAACGGCCTCTCCTTCCCGTACTTTTTTCGCCGCATCCCTTACCGCTTGTCGCATGGGCAGATTTACCAATACTTGCGCAGAAATACGCATAGCCTCCAATACCGGCACACCGCTGGCGACTAAGATACTAAACGTTCGAGCAAAACGTGCGGTGTTCAACCCTCTCACCAACTTTGAGATAAACGGTATACGGAGTAAAAAACGGTGATAAATATATTTGATTTTGTCATTGCGCAATGCATAGGTGAAAATGATAACGGCGGCGACAATGGCAAACATTACGTAAATACCAAACCCGCTAACAAAATCACTGACGGCGATTAAACCTTGGGTTAAAGCCGGCAGCTCCTGATCAATGTGGTTAAACATCTCCACCACTTGCGGCACGACAAAAGCCAGCATCAATACCACAACGGCGACTGCCACCAACGATATAAGCACCGGATACAACAACGCCAACATAAGTTTTTGCTGCAGTTGTTGGCGACTTTCGGTGTAATCTGACAACCGGTCCAATACCACGTTAATATGACCGGATTGCTCGCCTGCCTCGACAGTGCTGCAAAATAATTCTGAGAAAATATGCGGATAGTCGGCCAATGCCATCGCCAAAGAACGGCCTTCGAGAACACGTGACCTCACACCCATCATCATGCTTTTTAAACGTGGCTTTTCGGTTTGCTGAGAGACAGCGCTCAAGGCTTCTTCAATCGGCAATCCGGACTTCACCAGGGTTGCGAGTTGGCGGGTTAACAAACTCAGATCCGTGGCACTAACACCCGAGAAAAATCGGATCTGCTGACTTTTTTTGGCCTCCTTCTGTTGAACTTCTTCGACGAATAATGGAATACAGCCTTTATCGCGCAATAATTGCCTGACCTGCCGGGAATTATCACCTTCCAATACGCCACGGGTTTCTTTGCCGCCAGCATCCAATGCTTTATATTCAAACGCACCCATTTTTAGGTCTCTTTAATTTTCGCGCGTTACACGCAAGACTTCTTCGAGAGAAGTATCACCTTGCAGTACGCGCTGAATACCATCGTCACGTATACCAGGAGTTTTTGTTCGCGCGTAGGCTTCCATGTGGTGCTCACCGCTCCCCTCATGGATCATATTGCGTAAATCATCATCCACCTCAATCAACTCATAAATGCCGGTTCTGCCGCGATACCCTAGTTGATTACACAATTCACAGCCTGTGGGTTGATAGAGTACTGGCGCTTGTGCGACTGAAACACCCAGTGTTTCACACTCTTTTTCAGAGGCATTAGTAGGTCGCTTACACGATGGGCATAAAAGCCTTACCAGTCGCTGCGCAACAATGCCCACTAAGCTCGATGATAACAAAAACGGCTCCACGCCCATGTCACGTAAACGCGTGACCGCGCCAATCGCTGTATTAGTATGCAAGGTGGATAATACCAGATGACCCGTCAAACTCGCTTGCACTGAAATCTCTGCGGTTTCCAGATCTCGAATTTCACCAATCATCACTACATCAGGATCTTGTCGCAAAATGGCACGCAGGCCTTTCGCGAAAGTCATATCCACTTTGATGTTTACATTGGTCTGGCCAATACCATCAAGATTGTATTCGATGGGGTCTTCGACTGTCATGATATTACGCTGCCTGTCGTTCAGGCGCGACAGTACCGCATAGAGACTGGTTGTTTTACCGGAGCCTGTTGGGCCGGTGACTAAAATAATGCCGTGAGGTTTTTTAATTAATCGCTGCATCACGTCCAGCGAGATTTGATTCATGCCGAGCTTTTCTAAATTAATTCGCCCCGCTTGCTTATCCAGCAAACGCATGACAACGCGCTCACCATAACTGGACGGCAATGTAGATACACGAACATCCACTGAGCGTCCGGCAATACGTAACGAGATACGGCCATCTTGCGGTAAACGCTTTTCAGCGATGTCCAGTTTGGCCATAACCTTAATACGCGAGACAATTAATCCGGTTATGGCTTTATGCTGCTCCAGTATCTGACACAACACACCATCCACCCGCAACCTTACTACCAGTCGGTTTTCGTAGGGCTCAATGTGGATGTCTGAAGCGCCTTCTTTGATGGCTTCAGTCAACAATGCGTTGATCAAACGGATGATCGGCGCATCATCCGAGGACTCCAGCAAATCTTCTGGCTCGGCCAGCTCCTGCGCCACACTGAATAAATCAAGCTCCTCACCCAATTCATCCGCCATTTGCATGGCTTCATTGGAGCCCTGCTCATAGTTTTCTTGCAAACGTCGATTAAACTCATCGATTTTACAGACTTGCAAAGTAATAGGTGTGGCCAACATTCGCCGAACTTCACTTATCACTAATGCTGATACATTAGGCCCACAATATACCAGTGTTTTATCCTGACTTTGTGAACCGATCAATATCTGATGCTTCTTAGCATAAGCAAATGTCATTTTTCTGGGATCATGCACCATGTCTTCAGCGGGTGATTCTAGTATCTCTGATACCGACTCAGTCACTGGCGGAAATTCTTCTGGCATATGCATAATTCTTAGAAGTTTTCATCCTGAAAAACACTCGATTCAAAATCTGTCGACTTCTGAGAGCGATTGCTATTCGACTCGCCTTCTTTAGTCTCATTAGAGCGCGGCAATAGAGGCTTATCTTGTGGCGACTTTTCTAAGCGCTTGAGCTCAAGTTTATCTTCTGTCAATTGATCAAAACGCGGCATTATCGGTGCAATATCTTCTTTAACTCGATCTTGATCCTGCGTTAATCCACGCTGTAAAATCTGTGATTCACGCATATTGCTATATTTCGAATGGGATAAGAATGATGTTGTTGCAGAGTCGCGTAAAATAGTTGGGTGAATGAAGACCATTAAATTCTTTTTATCCTTCACCGTTCGCGTATATCGAAACAACGCACCTAACACGGGAATATCCCCTAGCAGAGGTACTTTTTGTGTCGTGGTATTTTCATCATCACCGATCAAACCACCTAACACAACCACCTGGCCATCATCCACCATTACACTGGTTTTTATATTTCGTTGACTGGTTACCAGGTTAGCCGTACCGGCACTTCCAGCAGTAATAGAATCTACGGTTTGTTCGATATCGAGTTTTATCGCATCACCTTCGTTAATTTGCGGTTTTACCTTCAAGCGAATACCCACTTGTTTCGCTTGAAACGTCGTAAAGGGATTGCTTGCGCTGGTCGAAGTTTGCGTGAAACTGCCGGTGGGTACTGACACCTCCTGGCCGACAAATATTTCTGCTTCTTCATTATCCATCGTAACGATGTTAGGTGTGGATAATAAATTTGCCCCACTGGTTCCCGCCAAGGCACGCAACAAAACCCCAAAATTAAAGGTATCGCTGTCAAATCGACCTAAACCCAAGGTTAAACCCGAGCCTAACAAACTCCCTAGACTGGAGGCGTTGGGCAGACTGCCTTGATTGGCGGCAACAACCGCCGCCCCGACTTCACCAATACTCGGCGAACCCAAACTCGATGCACCCACAGGTGCAATACCCGATTGAGAGCCATCACCGAACCATTGTATGCCCATCTCGTTGGTTTTATTCGCTGCAATTTCAGCAATAATCGCCTCCACCAGTACTTGCGCACGTCGCACGTCAAGTTTGCGAATCACTTGCTCTAATGACCGAAATATATCGGGTGGCGCCGTAATCACCAAGGTGTTAGAGCTATCGTCTGATTGAATATCAAAATCTTTTGTTGAAGATCGAGACGGCGCGCCACCCTTACCACCCACTTTTTTAGCGTCTTGTGCGGTGACTTTTCCGACACCGGTTAATACCTTCACCAGATCGCTTGCCTTGGCATAACGTAGATAGATAACCTGGGTATTGCCGCTCGTTTCACCCGGTGTATCTAAATGCGCAATCAAGGCTTTGAGGCTCAGCCGATCAGATTTACCACCACCCAGTAAAATCGAATTTGTACGTTCGTCGGCAACCAGGGTTACTTGATTACTGCTGCCAGCACCTTTTTTTCCCTTGCGCTGCAAACTAGTCAAAACGCGCACCACTTCGCTCGCCGACGCATGCTCCAGCCCGACAATTTCAATCTCAGTACCACTGGGCTCATCAATTCTTTTGATGATATTCACTAGGCGCGCAATGTTACTTGCCCGGTCAGCGATGATGAGTACATTGGTTTGCGAATGTGCTGCTAGGTGCCCTTGAGGTGGCACTAGAGGCCGTAAAATTGGAACCAGTTGTGCCGCCGCAATATGTTTTATTTCAACAACCTGGGTAACCATTTCCTCACCTGTACCGCGCGACGGTGTACCGGTGTGCTTAGCATCCGAGTTGGGCAGAATTTTTATCACATTGTCACCCGAAGGTACTGCGGCAAAATTATGCACATCAAGAATGGCCAGAAATACCTGATAAAGCTGCTCACTTTTCATGGGCTTACTGGAAATAATGGTAACCTTGCCTTTTACCCGCGGATCAACGATAAAGTTTTTACCGGTTGCTTCCGCAACCGTGCTTATCACTGCATTGATATCAGCACCTTTCATATTCAGCGTTACCGACTTGGCAAATGCAACATTTGACAAACTCAAACAGATCGCTAGTGTGGCGACTTTCAAACTTAACTTTAATCTCAACATCTTATGTCCGTTTTTATATTCATTGATCAATTGAGTGGCACAACAAATGTTTGATTGACACCATTACGTAGAACGTTAACCGTGACATCAGAGGCATTCTGAATGTTTTGCATGACTTCCAGACCTTTTAATGGGCTGTTTAACTCAATACCGTTGACTCCCGTTACAACATCACCCGGCTCTAATCCCACTTGACCAAACAATAGCTTGTCTTTCCCAGGGAAAATTCTATATCCTTTCAATTGCCCTGATTGACGATACGGCTCTGCGCGCATTGCATTCATCACTGACTGCGGGTCATTCAATAGTTTTTGTTTGTATGATTTAACGACTTGGCTCGCCTCGAACGACAAATGATTGACCGAACCCGATGGCCTCACGGGTTTGCGTTGCGACCGGTTCGGCCTTCGGGTATTGCTTGAACGAATATTTGAGCGAGCCTTGTTACTAATAGCGCCTGATACATCCGTTTGCGGCAAACGCAATGTTTCACGTCGACCGTTGTGTAGCAAAATAACACGATCAGCATAAATTTCTTTAAGCACCGCTCTGTCGGGCAAATCGTCATCAATGGAATAGGTGTCTTCATTTCCCGTACGATCAGAAATAATTGCCCAGGCATCCAGCATGTCTGCAGAAGCCGCCACGCCAGTTAACGTCAAACGCAATGTAGTATCTGGCGCTTCTTGCTGAACAACGGGTTCTTGGTGGGCAATCGGTGCGGGTATGTTTGGCACCTGGCCAAATAAATGCCAGTTAGCAATTTGTGCGACCGGGCTATTCGTGAGGCCAGATGTTGCGCCAGCTGCGATGCCGTTATTTTCGCTCAGCAGTGCTGCTGCCTCAAACGGAACAGGCATCGTTGCTGGTTGCGGCAGTATAACCCAGGTCAATGATGCCAAATTTTTGGCAATGATAATGACCAACAAGAAGGCTATAATGGGCGGCAATGTTTTGGTGAAAAAGCCAGCAAACTGGATTTCACTGACAGATTTTAAACTAATTCCTTGCATTCTGATTATAAAATAGGCTCTTGGTTTACATTCGTTCGATTAGGTTAGACGAATGAATTGATAATAAGTTTGTTAATGATGCAACAATTTTGCCTGTAAAGCATTATTCTACTCTTTTTTTACATTAATTACCCACCCACGCGCGCTGTGGCATTATTTCAGGTGACAGAAATCTAATGAATTTACTCTAACCTGGTGGAGATTGATGGGCGGTCATTTTACCCGATTTGAAATAATTACCAAGAGTTAATCGTGGGTACTGATTGATAATTGATAACTGCCATAGTGGCCGGTAAAATCAGCTTCGCGCTTAAACTTTTTGTGCTGCGTGACTTCCACGTAATAACGCGCCGAACTTGATGGACTAAACGTCAACTCAGATGCCAAGCTGGTTTTATCGACAAATACTCTTGGCTTAGTGCTGGAACACGCCGGATCAATGCGCAAATAAGAACCAGGTGCAGCATCGTCGTTTTCTTGCGTAACGCCATCAATAATCAACGGCATTCCTTGATCATCCAGCAGTCGGATAAAGGTATCAATGCCATTGCGCAAATTTAGTGTCTGGATCAAATAATGAATGCCGGCATCCGCATCGAATGCGAACACATCGACATCCGGCGCTGCAAATTGTTTATACAAGGTATGTTCAGTTGGGGGCAAACCATTGACATCCACCAACGTGGCGCCTGCAAAATCATCCACTTCATAAGAATCATCTTGATAAAATACCCGCCTTTCATTAAACATTGCGCGTAAACGCTGCAGCTCAATAGCGCTAAACGTCTGTTGTGCCAACAAGCCGTCCCAAAACGTAGCGAGATTAGCAGGGTATTCCGCTTGAGAGAAATAATTGCTCACCACGTGCCAAATCTGTTGTACTTCGATTTCCTGTGTCAATTGCCACAAGATTTTTAACACGGCCACTTCACTGCTCGCAAAAAAATACTCTTCCGCCCTACCGGCTGATATTAGCGGGTCGGCATCGGTAAAATTTGCGACATCAAAATTAATGTACGCCTCACTCTGATTCGAACGGTTCATTTGCGTGTCGACATACAGCGTAACTGGCTCAGTGGAAGACAATAATGCCGGATTGGTATTTTTCAACCAATCTTTGATCGCAATGGAAAAAAAAGTCCCTAAACCTTCACTCCAGGCCAAACGCAAATCCAGGTCGTTATCGGTGAGGTTATGACATCCGCCAGGCGAGTCATCCTGTGCAAATTGTTCCACCAGATAATGGCCATACTCATGCAACAATACGTCATCATCATATTCGTCATAGTCGACTGAGGAAGCCCCCACTACAAACCGGTGCTGGCTATAAACATAAATTCCGGGGCCGTTGACACAAAGACTATTCAATTCTGTACAATAAAACGTTCCATTCTGATTGCCTTCCTCCCAATATATCTCAAGATCCTGCACCGAGGTCGTAAGCGCCTGACGCGAAAAATCTGCCGCCACAGTCATAACATCGAGAATATTAAACGCCCCACCAACGCCGGACTCTGCGGAAATCTGCAGATCATGCGTATTCGCTGTTGAATCACCCTCGCGTGACACGGCATATATATTTTTGTTCATGTCATACACCGTAAAACCGGCGGCGATATCATTTTCTACCTGAGCCAGCACGCGAATACGATACTTATCTAACAGTATATTGCCAAAACTAAATTGACCTTGCTCACTGGTTTCCAGGCTTTTTATAACATTGTCATCAACATCAAGTAACTCGATAGTGGTAAAGCGCACTGCTTTGTAGTTTGGACTAGGCGGAAACAATATCAAGCCATCTCGATCATAATTTCGATCTTCATAACGCACCAGGCCATTGATCGTTCGACCTGAAGCATCAACCCTGACAGAAAAAGATTGTCGAAACCCATCCAACTCTGCGCTGAGGGTAGCACTACCGAATCCTTGCGAAATTACCAAGCCATGCTGATCAACCCGAATAACTGATTCATCAGAGCTTGCCCATTGCACCGAATCCGTATTGTTAAATATTTCACCATTCGTTAACTGCGCATGAATATTCAGCTGCACGACTTCTCCCAATCGAGATAAGGTGAAATTAGCAGGAAAAACATTTAATGAAGATACAGCAATGGACTCGATAGCCACATTCTTGTTGCGGTTGAACATTGGTGCTGGAGAGGTTAGAGATATCGTAGCCAGGTTTTTTGCCGTGGTTTGATCCGTGCACGACAGCATGTGTGGTAACAGCAATATAACAATCGTGATGCTAAAAAGTCGTTTACTAATGACCATTTTTTAAATCACTATTTTGGTAACGGGTATTCGCGTATTCCTACGCCATTTCTCTCTGTATAACGATATTTTTTATGTTCGGCACTGAGCGACTTTAGTGCGGGGGGTTCATTGGCATTATCATCAAGTGGCAATGCATAAATCACAGAAAAGAACGCTTGGCCCTTTATCCCAATGCTTGCTGTTGCTTCAATGCTGCCACTGGCATTACTGGAAACCAGCACTTTATAGCGAACTTCTGCGGGAATACCACGCTGCACTTTTATTGTTGAAATCCCCTCACCCTCAATCAGCTGCACGTGTTCTGGCAAGTTTATTTCTAACCGCAAGGCATCGGAAGATAGGCCAGATAAGACCACAACCTGTAACTCTGCGACTTGATCATCGATAGGCGCAGTAAGCCATTTCATGCTGACACTGAGGGACGAGCTGGGTTTTGCTTGGGCAAAAAACACCGGCAACAACATCAAACTCAAAAATAATAACATACAAACTCTAACTTGCATTGTCCGACAGACTCCTAGCGCACCAAAACATCATAACTACCATATCGACCCGCCGATAAATACGGCGCAGAATCAATGGTTGTTCTTACCTCAACATAATACGTACCTGATGCAGGTGCAGTAAATTCAACTCTGGAAGCCAGGGCGGTTGCATCATTTTTAACACGCGATGCACCACAGGCTGTATCGTAAACGTAATATGCATTTGCCGTATGATCGTCATTCGCAATAGTAACACCATTAATCTGCAAAGCATTGCCCTGACCATCCAGAATACTAATGTGGGTATCCGTACCGCCACTCAAATTACGGGTTTCAATTTCATAGTGACTCCCAGCATTGACGATAAAAGGAATCAAGTCTACATCTTCGCCATCGCTAACGGGATTATAGAGATAATGTGTTTCAGCGCTATTATACGTTATCGGACTGCGAGTTAAACCTTGCAAAACATCATCACTTTCAAACGCATCATATTGATAATACACTTTGCGTTCATTAAATATCGCTTGCAAGGCTGCCAACCCACTCGCGTCAGGTTGGTGCAGTTGCAGCCAGCCGTCCCAAAATGATTCCAGATTAACCGGAGTAGCAACGGTTGGCAAATAATCGGTTAATACTGTGAGCAAGGCCTGCATACCATAACGTTGGTACATGTCGAATAATAAGC
>CALZHW010000052.1 GCA_945787125.1 uncultured Ectothiorhodospiraceae bacterium | reverse complement strand
AACCAAGATAAATCGTCTATGTGACAAACTGCTGAGTCACTATGACCTGTTGGGAGATGGCAAAGAGCAAGCGTTTTCATTTGATTTCATTCATAATGAGAAATTTAAAATAGCCCTGATTGGTCTCGCTGCAGTCATCTTAATCGCCCTGCTCATTATTTTCATTAGCGGCGATTCTAGTGAAAGTGCAACAACTCCATCCAGCGAGACGAGTAACCCATCGTCAACCATGCTGGCTATTCCAACACTTGAGAAAAAATCGCCGCCATTAATCGAAGCAAAACCATCAAGCCCTACAACCCCTGTATCTAATAGTGAAGTCACGAATCCACCCGTTGAGAAAAAAGTCGTTACGCCAATTGTTCCGCAAAAAGCGCAAACACCAGAACCTCTTGCTAAACCAAACATTATAAGCAGCAAGGAACAAACACCGCCGGTTACAGGAAAAGTGACAAAACCACCCACCACGAAATCCTTGAGCTGGGTTGAACAACAACACCCGAATCACTACACAATACAACTGATTGCTAGTCCCGATAAAAAAGCGGTACTCAGATTTATAAAAAAGCATCAAATTGAACAAGATGCGGCATATGTTCGATCAACACACAAAGGCAGAGATTGGTACTCCGTCATATATAAATCTTATGCGAGCCAAAAAAAAGCCAACGAAGGAGCCAAAAATCTTCCTGCGTCCATGTAAGGAATCAAACCCTGGGTTCGTCAATTCAAAGATGTTCAGTAACTCACTAAAATTGTAGATTATTCACGTTCAAGAGATTATAGTAGCTTTCGGCTCATACAAAGCATATTAAAGTGACACCTAGATCCTGCAAGTGATCGTACTTGCGCAGTACAAGATATTGATTCGTAGAGCAAATCTAGATTTGAGCGCAATCCTTATTGTGATTGCCAAAAATATCGATATTGCTCTACGGGTCAAGAGCTTGTGCTGAGTAGGTGCGAGCACTTGCAGGATTTAGGTGGTATGTTTACTCAGTCGTTGTGTCGTTGTAAAACACTGTAAGTTATTGCAGGATTGAACTTCAATTATCATAAGGTTTTATAAAAACAACCTGCAATCTATTTAGTCGCTGTCGATAAACCGGGAGACAATAAGAGATGCATCCATTAAATTACAAACAATTTTTTATTAGGTTTACGTTTTTACTATTGAGTTTTATTTTATTTGGAAATGTCTATGCCGCTGCGGAACCGAATCCAGATAAAATAAAATTTTCCTCATCCAATCATTTTGTTTACTCAGCAAATCAAGCCGCAAATAACGTCTCTGCCTTTAAAATTGACGGGCAATCTGGTCGCCTGATCCCTGTAAAAGGCTCGCCGTATAAAACCGGAAAATTTCCGGTTTCCGTTATCACTTCACCTAATGGACACTTTGTATTTGTCGCCAACCAAGGATCTGACAGCATCTCAGTGTTTAGCGTGAACTTACAGCACGGAAAATTAACTGAGGTTGCGGGCTCGCCTTTCGCCACAGACAAATTTCCCGATGCGGTTGTCGCCCATCCCGCTGGCAACTATATTTATGTCGCACATGAAATTGCCAACAAAATTAGTGTGTTCGCAGTGGACGCCAATACTGGCACCCTGACGCCCAGTGGCCAACCAGTCAAAACGGGTGAACATCCAATTTCGATTAACATTAGTCACGACGGTAAATTTGCTTTTACGGCCAATTTTTATGGCCATAGCGTAAGCGCATATTCCATCAATCAAAAAACTGGCGCGCTCAGCCGCGCTGCAGTTGATGCAAAAACTGATGAGCGGCCAATTTATACCACGGTCTCACAAGACAATAAATTTTTGTACACCAGTAATTACGGATCAACCACAGTCACAGCGTTTAGGATCAATGCTGAGACAGGGGTATTAACTGAACTGGAGAACTCACCATTTTTTGCAGGCGCCCAACCTTATTCAATAACAACTAACTCTGATGGCAATTTCCTCTATACCGCCAACTGGGGAAGTCATGATGTCACTGTATTCAAGATCAACAAAGAAACAGGCAGTTTAAACGAAATAGCAGGCTCTCCTTTTGATACAGGCTGGTTCCCTTATGCGGTAGTCATTGACAATGAACTGCCCTATGTCTATGTCGCCAATAATGGGGAAGCTTCGATCTCCGCTTTCTATATGAGCAAAGAGAGTGGTTTTTTGAAACCAATGACGGATTCACCCTTCGCAACCGAATTGGGGCCGTATTCTTTAATCATTAACAGTTTCGCATCTCACGACTAATATTTAGGAGCCTGCCACCACTTGGCAGGCGTTTTCAGAAACCCAGAAAAAAGACCGAGCACATCAATATAATCAATCCTGGCAGAACAATTGCCTTAAGATTAAAACCTCTCCAATTTATTGATCTAACCCTGATAATTCATGACACCCCATGACATTTACCAACAATATCTTGACAATGAGGCTTTCATGCCCGATCCCGCCCAAGAAGACGCGGTCAAACTCACTCAGCTTCTCTACGAACAACTGACTCAAGCAGCTGCCACTCCAATTGAGTCGGGGTTATTTTCTATTTTTAAGTCGCATAAAAAAGAAAAAATAGTGGGGCTTTATTTCTGGGGAGGAGTCGGCCGCGGCAAATCATTTATCATTGACTCTCTATTTGAATGCTTACCTTTTGCCGAAAAAAAGCGCATGCATTTTAACCGCTTCATGCAGGACATTCATAGTCAGTTACGAGTATTACCAAAAACACCTGATCCTTTGGTCGTCATTGCCGAAAATTGGAGGCGACAATATAAAGTCATTTTTATTGATGAGTTTCATGTCGATGACATTAGCGATGCAATGATCATGGCAGGCTTGCTCAAGGCATTATTTGAACGTGGCACCGTGTTACTGACAACCTCCAACATTGCGCCTGATGATCTGTATAAAAATGGCTTACAGCGCGAGCGTTTTTTGCCCGCCATTGAATTAATCAAAGACAATACCAACATTTATCACCTGCATGATGGCACGGATTATCGTCTGCAAAACCTGCAACAGGAAGGCACCTATCACGTCGTACCACCCCATGAGTCACGCGAAATAATGGAAAGTTATGCGAGCAAACTTGCTACCGCACCGATAAAGCGTAACGATACAATTAACGTTAATAATAGAGACATTCGTTTCAAAGTGATTGCTAAAGGCTGCATTTGGTTTGAATTCAGTGATATTTGCCAAACTCCCCGTTCAGCGGCCGATTACATACAGTTATCAGAAAGATTTTACGCCATCATGATATCCAATATACCATTCATGGGTGATGGACAAAATGATGTCGTACAGCGATTTATCCATCTCATTGATGCTATATACGACCATCGAGTAAAATTTATTGCAACAGCATTAACCGAACCGGACGAACTTTATACAGGAGAACGACTGGCATTTTCTTTCCAAAGAACAAAAAGTCGCTTACATGAAATGCGCGGTGATTCATATTTGACAAAAAAAACTGGCGCAGATTAGCCTGCACACGATATTATCGCGCTTCGTTATAGAATGCAGGCTAACTTGTTTGGATTTCAACCCTTTAGCCTAGAATAATCAGTTGGCGCGAATTTTTAGTGCACCAACAGTAGGCGCTTGAGGCGAGATATTGAAGTGCATAGTGAAATCAAGAATTGCGTGGTCACCTTATTGGTGATCAGCATATTTTTGAATTTTCTAGGTGCATCAAAAGCTTGCGCTAGAAATCGTGGCTCAACTGATTAATCTAGGTTTAGTGAATACGGAGTAAAACATGGCTGAAAATGTCGAGGATCTCAGCATTGAATATACAGAAGACGGACAAATTACCGTCAAGCAACTTGGCAAAGAAATATTAACCAAGGGCGCATGGGCAACATTAATTTACCGATATCAAGATTGGGATCGGAAAAAACAAGAATACGGCCCAGATAAATACAGTATTCGTCGCTACCAGAAAAGAAATGGTGAATATATGCAAAAATCAAAATTCAACATCTCCAGCAAAGATCAGGCGGGTAAAATGATTGATGCCTTACAGAAATGGATGGATGAAGATAAATCTTAAAGCTCACAATCGGCGTTCAAAGTTGTAATAGTGCCACCTTTGATAGAAATGCGAGCTAGCTTAATTTTGTCAAAAAAAAACCGCGCAAAAGCGCGGTTTTTTTTGAGAATTTGAAAATTACAGCTTGCTGGCATTTTCGGCTAAATAACTAGCAACACCATCAGGGCTAGCATTCATACCTTTATCTCCACCTTTCCAGCCTGCAGGACAAACTTCACCGTGCTCTTCGGTAAACTGCAACGCGTCAATCATACGAATCATTTCATCAATGTTGCGACCAAGTGGCAAATCATTGACGACTTGATGACGTACTACACCGGCCAAATCAATTAAAAATGAACCACGATAAGCAACTCCGCCCTCAGATTCAACATCATAGTCTTTACAAATTTGGTGTGTCATATCAGCGACCAATGTATAACCAACTGGACCAATTCCGCCTTCATTGATCGGCGTATTTCTCCAGGCATTGTGACTGAAATGAGAATCGATAGAAACACCGAGCACTTCTACATTACGCTTTTTAAACTCTGCAAGGCGATGATCAAAAGCGATCAACTCTGAAGGGCAAACGAATGTGAAATCTAGAGGATAGAAAAATACAACGGCATATTTGTCCTTAGTTGCTGTAGCAAAATGAAATGCATCAACAATCTCACCGTTACCTAAAACTGCTGGCGCTGTAAAATCTGGCGCTTTTTTACCTACAAGTACACCCACGATAAATCTCCTTCAATGTTATTGAATATCAAGCGTAACTCGCTCTCCTCAGAGGATACGCGAAAGAGGTGCGCCGCGAGGAAAGCAGGTTAGAATAAGTCTAAAGGCGATATGCTACTTGGAATGCTACAGCAAATCAATGCTTGCTCGTAAAACTCTCGTAAATTCCAGGATGAGCCTAAATTTATTAGCTGCCCGCTTCGAAACAGGGCTAACACTTTGGCATTATTTCTCGCGCTTACCCCTCTTCACTGAAGTTTTGACTAAAAACAACCGATAGCTTATTACAATCCACTATAAAATACATAGTATATTACTCTATGATAAACATTGATTTAAAAAGATCATCAAAAGACTTCCTTATACAACTGGCGCTAATCGCATTAATGCTTCCATTGTATGGTTACGCTGAGTATATTTTTCCACCTGATGCATATCAGCTGGATTTCATCTTTTGTGGCTTGCTCATCATCCCTGTTTACTTAAGTTTACGCTTTAAAAACGCATCTATTTGCTATTTTATTTTCTCTTGCTTACTGCTAATTGCTTTATTGATTGCGATTAAACATCAACTTTTACCAATTGAAGAATCGACTACTTTCAAATTAGCCCAATGGTTAATTCTGCTTTATCCCGTTAATTTTCTATTATTAAAAATACTCAAAACAACTGGGTTTTTCACCTTATCCAGCGGTATATTCCTGGCATCATTAGTCGCAGAATCAATATTGCTTTATTGGCTGACCAGCCAGAATACATTCACTCTGCTCGATCCCCTACTCAACATTAATTTCATGCATCTTGCAGCACCCAATGAATCATTTCTACAGTTGGCATTATTCATGTTTTTGGCTGGACTCACCGTGCAAATTGTTCAACTTGTCATGCATACCAGTAGCATGCAAGCCAGCCTGTTAGGCGCACTGTTATTAAGTGCGCTAGGTTTGTATTATTATAACTCACCTTACGCGCTGGCTATCACTAGCTTGGGTTTATGTCTATCATTGAGCGTCGCCTTCATACAAGACTCCTATGAGATGGCGTTCACTGACAACTTAACGCAACTACCCGGACGTAGATCTTTAGAGCTAGAGTTACAACAACTGGGCAGTCGTTATACGATCGCCATGCTGGATATCGATTTTTTTAAAAAAATTAATGATAATTACGGCCACAGCGTAGGCGATCAAGTACTCAAAATGGTGGCAAAAAAAATTAGAGCTATTGAGGGTGGCGGTAAGCCAGCGAGATATGGCGGAGAAGAATTTGCCATCATATTTCCGGGCAAATCATTACACGATGCGATCCTTCACCTCGAAGCGTTGCGTTTAAGTATCGAGAACTCCCCATTTAAACTTAGAAGCAAAAACAGAACAAAAAAAATACCTAAAAATAAAAACGTTCTCAACACAAAAAATCATAGACTCATTAATGTCACGGTGAGTATCGGAGTTGCTGAACGAAACCACCTTAATCGTTCATCAGAAGCGGTAATAAATGCTGCCGATACAGCTTTGTATAAAGCAAAAAAACTCGGCCGCAATCAACTTTCACATTAAATTCACGCCCAACTAATTACTCAAGTTTCGGGGTTCAAATATTTTCCCTATAATCAGCACCCGTAGCGGCAAGGCCTTATCGAGAGACGCCGTGAATAGGTCCCTGTAGTCTTGGCGGCAGCATCCACGCTGCCAACGCTCTCGATAAAGCCTTGCCGCTACGGGTGCTGGAAGGTGGCACCAGTGTAACTTTGAACCCCGAAACTTGAGTAATTAAACCCAGAGCTCTAGTGGCGCGTGATTAATTAACGCCCGCAAAATATCACTGCGAGTAATGATTCCCTGCAACAAACCCGCCTCGGTCAAAACTGGCATTGCACCAATACGTTGCTCAAAAAGAATTTTAGCAATTTCACGGATTTCAGTATCAGCAGACGTAACGATAACGCGGGTCTTTATCAATCCGCCAATCGGAGTGCTCGCTTCAGGTGAGGTATCGGTGTATGGAGGGATGTTGCCCGAAGTTGCAGCGTATCGCAATAAATCACGATCAGAAATTATGCCATATATTTGTCTATCAGGCGTCACAACCGGAATATGTCGATAACGTCTTTCACGAAACAGGCTCCATGCCTGAGTAATAGTTGTATCTGGCAACAAAGTGACAACCGGCGAAGTCATTATTTGATGAGCATGCAAAACCAACTTGCGCTCCTTGCTTGACTGCAAGGTAGTACTATAGGCTCTACCGGCTTTTTTCTGGATGAGTTTGTTCTTTTCTAATGGCGGTTCATCAGCTTCGGTTCTAGAACCGACTTTTTTAACCGCCAATGCAGGAAACGTTTCTTCAACAACTTCTAAGCCGGAGTCGGTGTTTAACGGAACGGCATCTCTAAGCCCCGCGCCAGTAATTGTAAATGCCATATAAACACCCATTTAATTAAAACCTAAATCCTGCAAGTGCTCGTACTTGCAGGATCTAGGAGCCTGTCCGAGAATGGAGAGCCTGCTCGGCAACTGCTCCTGTGTTGCTCTCGACAATTGCTCCTCGATAACCGCTCCTGCGTTATCCTACCTACGGGCTTTCCTGCCCTAGTGCATTGTTCTACCTTCACCCATCCATGGGCTCGTACCTCCTGCATCCATGCAGTCGTGCGAAAAGCTCATTTTGCACACTTTCCCCGATCCTTTTCAGTGAATAGCTACGGCTATTAACCGAAAACGATCGAAAAAACTGTACTAAAATGAACTTCCCTCGCTACGACCGCCATGGATGGTGGAAGTGCCGGATTTGCAGGAGCAATAAACCGGTCGACTCCCATTCTCGGACAGGCTCCTAGGTGAAAACCGAACTCAAACGAGATTACTTGAATTCGGTGAAAAATACGAGCCAGTTTGGGTCGCTTTATCATCAATTTGTTGCAACAACTCATTGACGAAGGTTTTGAAGCGCTGCATGTGCTTTAGACGTACTTCGTCCGCTGATAAAAAATAGGGTGAGCTGTAAAATTGTGCATATACAGGTTTCGTTGCGGCTGCGAGAGCTTTGGATACAGAAATTTCCACACTGGTCGAGTTAGCGCCTAACCAGGCAAAGCCAATGCTGCCACCACTGAGCGGATAAGCGATTCCCGCAATACTCAATAACACATAAAAAGCCTGCTTCGATGGTTCCACAAGATTCGTCTTTAACACCGTAATATTCAAGGCGTGCTCGTCGGTTTCATTGCACATCACCAGCTGTGGCAAGTTTGATGCTTGGTTGTGCGCCGCGACTAATTCATCTGTCGCATTAAGATAGAGTAATTTTTCATCAATGCCAATTTGCGTATTAAAATCGAGGCAAACCGCTAACGTTTCAATGAAAACATCGGGTTTTATCGCTATCGGCTGCATAGCACAGGCAGACATCACTGTGACAAGCAGTAACACGTACAGCGTGGAGAAAAACCTTGAAGTATTCATATTTAAAACCTAATATTCCTGAGACTGAGAAACGAAACACTATAACATTTAACCTAGATTCATCAGTTAGACGGCGTATAGCATGCTCACCGACTTAGGCGAAAAGACGGGAAAAGTACGATAATTCAAAATACCAAAGGCTTAGCCGTATTTCGAAGCATTCATTCGCCATAACGACCAATGGCTGCAACGCGCTTCTCAGATTAAAGAGCAAATTCATGAGCAATATAAAAGTGAAACACTACAGTGAATAACAAAATTCTAAGTTTAGCATTTCTTGTAACACTATTATCACTCAGCTGTGCGAGCAATAAACCCATTAATCTTGGCACCAACAACTCACTGGCGGATTTCGCTATTTTGCAGGTGCCGATTGAAATAGATATTGTTCATCTCAATCAAAAAGCCATTAACATAATCCCAGCCTACCAAAAAATTATCACTTATCGCCTGCCCGTTGGCAAACAAGTACTCGGTTTGCGCTATAACAATCTGCTGACAAACGACGATGGCGAACAAGAAACCATCAAATCACATACGGTAGAGCTGTTGTTTAATGCGGAAAAAGATCAAACTTATCAGGTGAAGTTCATTGCTCCGGCATCATTTATTGCCGCCAAAGATCTAGCAAATTCTCTGGAGTTAACGCTTTATTCGCAAGATATTGTAATTGCACAATCAAGCAGCAACAACCTATGGAATGTCGCTAATATCTCAACCGACATAGACAAAATCGATGACCTGAAAAAACCAACTGACAATGCGCCAGCCGGAGAACAATTGCATTATTGGTGGCAAATCGCATCAGAATCAGAACGCCGGAAATTTATAACGCAAATTAGCCAGCAGGATTGACCCACATAACTCTCATCCTAAGGAAACTATTTCGCGCACGCTCCTAAGCCGGATAATTCATGAATTATCCGGGCTAAGCCAATTCAGATAAATCTTCCAGCTTATCCAGTTCTTTTATGGTGATGTAACCTTTTTTACAATTAATTAAACCATCGGCCTCCCAGGCACGCATCTGCTTGTTAATGCTCTCACGGGTTGCGCCGGTTAATTTACCAATTTCTCCCTGAGAAAGTTTTAAATTAATATGGACGCCCTCATCTGTTTGCTGGCCATAGGTGGAGGCTAAGTTTATAAATTTTTTCGCCAATCGACCCGGCAGATTGCGAAAGAAAATATCTTCAAAATGCTCATCCGTTCGACGTAAACGCGATGCCAGGGTAGCGAGCAATTGAACGGCAACATTTGGGTTCTTTTGCAGAAAGGGCATCAAATCACGTTTTTCTATGACCAGCAACTCGGCTGGCTCAATAGCTTTTACGGTTGCTGTGCGCTCGCCGCCATCAAAAACTGCAATCTCGCCAAAGATTTCTCCCGCCCCCATGAAACCAAAACCCAGCTCTTTGCCATCATCAGAATCTGTGTGCAAAGAAACTTTGCCTTTGGCGATAACGAAGATTTGACTACCTGCTTCACCGCGACGACAGATTTCCTCACGCGTTTTATAGGCTTTTATTTTGGAATACCGCGCCAGATGCTGCATGTCGGTGGGTGAGACATTTTGAAATAAGCTACTATTAACCAGTAGTGCACATTTTTCTTCGAGTGAATAAACCAACATGGTGGAATTCCCCTTGATCATACGGTTACTTTGACGTTTTAAATTCTAAATCAAAACTGTTACATCCATTTTCTTGTATTGATTTTTCCAGGATATTACTAACTCACAATCGGAGTTCAACAGCCGCAAATGTGCTACCTTCTAATACCTGTAGCGGCATTGCCGCTACGGGCGCTAGGAGCCTGTCCGAGAATGGAAGTTGTTACGAGGGAAAACCGTTTTAGTGCAGATTTTTCGATCGTTTGAAGTTAATAGCCATAGCTATTCGCTGAAAAGGATCGGGAAATGTGTGAAAAACGGGCTTTCCGCAGTAGGCTTTCCATTCTCAGACAGGCTCCTAGTTACTTGGAAAAGTTTGAACTCGGATTGTGAATTGCTTAGAGTATAACTACTTTTGTTAAAAATAGTTAATTTTCCACATTACAGGCAGGCAAACTGAACAATTTGGCCATTATCGGTGTTGGTAGACTCACCAAAGCCAATGAGCCCTCGCCCAACCAGGGGCAATTCCTCTCGCCGTAGATATATTTCAGGGCCTTGATTAACGTGTACGAAAGTACCATTGGTACTTTGATCAATAAGAATGAATTTTCCTCGCCGGTAGGTGCAATAGGCATGCACTCGGGAGACGAGATGCGCATTGACCGTCAATTCATTTTTGTCATTCCGACCAATGACAAATGGGGGGGAATTTGGCTGAACTGTCTGTTTGACGCCCTGATACATCAAGTGCAGACATCGACTGTTAACCTGAAAACCGGTGGTATCATTGCGCATAATCGTGATATCCCGCTCTTCCCAGACAAACTCAAACAAGGTGAGTGGCTGCGGTTTGCCTTTCAATTCTATTCGGTCAAACTGCCGGGTTTTTTGCGCAAACTCTGGGGTAAGCATTAATACTGTTTGCTCTGTGGTTAAAATTTGCCTCGCCGTAGCAATACGCGCCACTCTTGCAGCAATATTAACCGCATCACCAAATATATCCGCTTCACGACTAACAATCTCACCATAGTGGATGCCAATTCGTAACGAAATCATTATATTATATGAATTGACCGCCGCACTGCTGAAGACTTCCTGGATCATGGATGCAGCACGAATAGCATCAGCCGCATGCACAAAACGACAAAATATTTCATCACCAATGGTATTAATAATCGTGCCAGCATGCTGGTTAGTAATTTCCATCATGCGCTGCAAACACTGATTGACACAATCTGCCGCTACCGCATCACCTAGTTCATCGTACAGTTGTGTACTGCCTGTTATGTCGGCAAACATGATGGCAAACTTCATGGGCTATCCGTCGGTAGTTTTGAGGTAAGGTATGGCGACGCAATAACGTCCCTATTCCTGTCACATCTTGAGAAAGAAAAAATCTGCCTACAGTGTAAACCGCCAATAGGATACAAACAATATTTGTCTAGTGTTTATGGCTGGGCTAACAATTCCAGCTGCAGGTTTTGCTGATCAATAAAAAACTTGAAATTTTTAAGAAAATTCATACCCAGCAACCCCTGTAACTGGCCATTGTCTGAAAATGGTAATACGCCAACCACAAGATTATTTACTGAATAACTGCCAATTTTTAACTGCGTCAATTTCACCAGGGGCGCGACAACTTCACCATTCGCCGTTTGGAATTTCATGAATCGCTCAGGCTTCTGTTCAAGCACACCCAGACTATAGGCTAATTCTGGCGAAATCACCGTCATACTGGCGCCAGTATCGATGAGCAAATTTACCGGCTCATATTCATTCATGATGGCACTCACAAAATAACTTTCACCCCGCTTGGCAAGGTCTACAACAACACCATCGCCCACTGAATTATTCAAACGAAAATTAATATTCTCAGTGAGTTTAGCAACCTGCTGACTGTATTCAGGCACGTAACGCAAGTCTTCCATTAAATAAACAGCTTGTTGATACTCATGATTATCATAAACATACTTAGCAAAGCGCCATCGATAGTCATACTTAGTAGGGAACTGCTCAATTAAAAACGTGAAAAACTGATTCAATGCTTCACTATTGTGCTGCTGTTTTAAGTCAGCAATATTCATATCAATAACCTGTTGCATTTTCGCTTCTATCGACGCATATTCGTCTGAAAACTGAGCAAGGTGTTGCAACTCCATAAGAACGGTAAGCGCTTTTTGATATTGTTTACTCTCCTTATATAAGGCAACCAGTTTTTCCCGCAAATGTTTATCGGTAGATTCATTACCTAAAAGCTTGCTTAACTTTGAGGTTAGATCAGGATCAGCTTGCTTGTTCGCAATCAAGTTATCTGCATAACGCCGCAATTGTGTATCCAATGCCGTTCGTTGAGTCAGATTAAGTTGATTCCACGCCTCCCGGTAGTTCAGATTCATGGTAAACCCTGAGTCGGTCATTAATTCAACAAACTTCATTGGCGCATCAAACGCCGCAACTGACGGTTTTTCAACAACCCTATTTTCAACCACGACCGCTCCAGGAAAGACGTTTTTTTCAACAACTCGCTGCTGATCCGGGATCAGACTAATCAACCAACCTGAACCAACACCAATGGTAAAAACCAACAAAAGCCAATATTTATTTTTCAATCCAGCACCTCGCTAACACTTTGCCAGCACCTCGTAAGTAAAATGCACTATATAGCCATAGCCGTGGCGTTTAGAATTTTGGTGTAGGTTTATGACAACCCATAAAGATGACGAACTCACAGAGCATTACCAAAAACCTGTCACTTAAGCGGCCAAAATAAATCCCACAAGCCATTAACCGCGTAATATACAATGATTTATACGGCACTACACCGATAAAAATATTCAATTAAAGTTTTTTACTTAACTGTTTTTTTGAATATTGAAATAATTCTTAACAGAAATTTCAAATGTTTATTCACAGCCTATAATCAATGTCAATATTAAAACTGTCATAAAACTGTATAAAACTTTCAAACACTTAATTTTTTATTAATTACTTACAAAACAAACACTTATCTTTAAGAGTAAAAATCCAGCGATCTAACCAGAGGCCTGCCTGAATCAATACTCTTGCGAGTTACCAAGCTTTAATCCACAGAGTTATCCACAGATTTTGTGGATAACCTGGACACTTATAACATTCACGCGTATTTCCGAAACCGTATGGCCCGCTTTTGCCATAAGTTTTATCTATCACCTAGATCCTGCAAGTGATCGTACTTGCGCAGTGCAAGATATTGATTCGTAGAGCAAATCAATATTTGAGCGCAATCCTTATTGTGATTGCCGAAAATAGTGATATTACTCTACGGGTCAAGAGCTTGTGCTGAGTAGGTGCGAGCACTTGCAGGATCTAGGTATCTAGTAAGTCACACGTATCTAAACCGTTTTTCCATTCTCCGACTAACCCGGTGGCCAGGAAAACGCACGACCTGCCATAAAGTGCATATGCGTATGGAAAACTGTCTGACCACCATCCGCATTGCAATTGAGCACAACCCGGTAGCCTTGCTCATCCACCTCAAGTGACTGGGCAATTTCTTTAGCGGCTAAACCCATTGCGCCGAATGTGGCTACGTGTTCAGCGCCGAAATCATTCAAAGTCGATAGATGCTGCTTAGGTATAATCAGTATATGATGCGGGGCTTGAGGGTTTAGATCACGAAATGCCATAACCTCGGCATTCTCATAAACCTTTTCACACGGTATATCACCACTAACAATTTTACAAAATAGACAATCCATAATTAAATACAATCCTCTTGTAAGGTGGCTTGATTTCAAATTTCGAAGTTCAATGACGGCGAAGGTAGCGAGAGTCGCCGTATAGTCATAGGCTTGCTACCCGCCAATACTCTCGCTAAAAATAAACAGGATTCCAGTGCGAAGCAAGCGGAATCTGGAATTCCTACATTAATTCACTGATTTATACTGACTTACGCAAAAACCGCGGTCACTATAAACCCAGTAAAATTAAGAGTTATGCGTATAAAAATATTCAATTAAAGTTTTACAACCTATTGCTTTTTCCATTAGTTGCAATTTTCGCTCAGGAAGAAATCATTTTTTTATACACAGCGTAAAAATCATGTCAATAATATGGCTGCAACATAGGTGTGGAATTGACCAAACACCATGAAAATCATAAAAATCAATATAAAACAACAAGTTACGCAAAGTTCAAAAATGCGTCAATCTAACAGGATGTTTGATTAAACCAGCACTTGTAGCAGCTTTCAACATTTAATACACAGAGTTATCCACAGATTTTGTGGATAACATCAGCGCTAAAAATTATTAACATATTGAACAAGTAACGCTTGCTTTTCTCTAGTCATTAGCTCTACTTATGATACAAATACAATGAATGGAATTCATGCTAGAGTGCGCCCATGACACAGCCGACTGTATTATTAAAAATTGCGGTTCCAGGACCGTTTCGAAAATTGTTCGATTATCTACCCCTAGAAACGAACGAAAAACAGGCATTACTACCCGGTATTCGTGTTCTCGTTCCCTTCGGCCCGCGTAAAGTCATCGGCATCCTGATCGAAATAACGAACAATAATCAAGCAGCATCTTTTAAACTTAGAACGGTTACTCAGTACCTTGATGCAGCGCCACTTTTTGATGAAAAAACCTTCTCCTGGCTACGACGGGTGAGTCAATATTATCACCACCCGCTGGGTGAAACATTGCTAACCGCCATACCGACATTATTAAGAAAAGAGAAAAAGCCACACGCAGCACAGCAGGTCTTTTGGCAAGCCTTGTCGAATGATCCACAACAAGAAAACACCCTGCAACGCGCCCCCAAACAACGGGCGGTTTACCAGTTCATCCAACAACAAAATTCAGCGGTGAGCCAAAAAGTTCTGCTGGAAAATTTCTTGAAGCCGCAAAGCATCCTAAAAACTCTTCAAGCAAAAAACCTGATAAAGCCAAGCTATCACGCTAAAGATTTACCTGCGGCAAACTTGCCAACTGCAAGCCCAGGGCAAACGTTAACCGACGCACAACAAGCTGTCACCGAGGCAATGTTAAGCCACATTCATGAGTTTAAAGTTATGTTGCTCAACGGTGTCACCGGCAGTGGTAAAACAGAGGTATATATTACTGTTGCAAAAAAGGTTGTGGCCAGCGGTAAACAAGTCTTGATTCTATTGCCCGAGATCGCCTTAACGCCGCAACTCGTTGCACGCTTTCGCTGTCGTTTTACCTGCATGATCGATGTATTGCATTCTGGTCTAAACGATACCGAACGTTTTACCGTTTGGGACAATATCAAAAACAATCGAACACAAATTCTGATCGGCACCCGCTCCGCTATTTTTTCGCCCTTTGAATCGCTAGGCTTAATTGTTATTGATGAAGAACACGACTTATCGTTTAAACAACAGGACGGACTGCGTTACTCCACCCGCGATATCGCTATACTGCGCGCCAAACCCAACGGATTCCCGGTAATTCTTGGCTCAGCCACACCTTCATTAGAAAGCATCGCCAACATAGAAAAACCACATTATTTACAACTACACCTGACACAACGGGCAGGCAAAGCGATGCCGCCAAAAATAAAAACGCTCGACATTCGCGGACGAAAGTTGATTGAAGGTTTAGCGAATGACTTAATCACGCAAATGACCGCGACCCTGGAGCGGGATGAACAGGTTTTACTGTTCCTCAATCAACGCGGTTATGCGCCGGCTTTAATTTGCCATCAATGTGGGGTCGTTGAAAAATGTCCACGCTGCGATCGTAACATGACAATACATCAAGCACGCAATCGTATTACCTGCCATCATTGTGGTTACGAAAAAAAGCTGCCCAATGAATGCATTCACTGCAAACATTCAGATTTACGACCCATCGGTTACGGCACTGAACGCATAGAAAAATGTTTACAAACTCTGTTTCCCGATACCGACATCATTCGCATAGATCGTGATACAACCGCGCGTAAGAATGCTATCCTTCGCTTGTTGGAAAAAGTCAAAAACGATACCGGACAAATACTGCTAGGCACACAAATGCTGGCGAAAGGACATGACTTTCCTAATGTGACCTTGGTAGGCATTTTGAATGCCGACCAGGGATTATTCGGTGCCGACATGCGTTCGGGCGAACGCCTGGCGCAACTGATAACGCAGGTCGCTGGCCGAGCAGGTCGCGGCAACAAACCCGGATACGTGCTCATTCAAACACACAACCCCGAACACGCACTATGGCACACCTTAATCCATGAATCCTACAACACCTATGCACAACAAGCGCTGGAGGAAAGACGCCAGGCCGGACTGCCACCTTATAGCTTTGCTGGCTTGTTTCGCGCTGAATCCACCGACATCACTGACGCCATCCAGTTTCTCAATGCAGTGAAAAAAAGTATGCAGACCTATGAAGCACTCGGTGTCGAAATTTATGGCCCGGTATCCGCCCCGATGGAACGACGCGCCGGGAAATTCCGCATTCAATTGTTATTGATCAGCCAACAGCGGGATAAAATTCACCAATGCATCGCAGCCGGCTTAAACGAAATAGAAAATCTCAAACTCGCAAAAAAAGTCCGCTGGAATTTAGATGTAGACCCGTTGGATATGAGTTAACTATTCTCGTAATCAGTACCCGTAGTGGCAACTCCTTATAGAGAGTGTTGGCAGCATGGATGCTGCCGCCAAGCCTACAGGGACGTATTCACGGCGTCTCTCAATAAGGGGTTGCCACTACGGGTGCTGGAAGGTGGCACAGAAAGTGGCACTTTAAAAACGCGCAACCATGAACTCCGATTGTGAGTTATGAGTTAAAGGATTTGTCGTCGATGTCTTGTCCAATATCATCCAACGGCGAAGGCTGGCGCCCAGGAATGGCGTAGTCTTCATTCGCCCAGGCACCGAGGTCGATTAAACGGCAGCGTTCGCTGCAGAATGGGCGCCACTTTGACTCAGGCTTCCATTCAACCAATTCAGCACACGTTGGGCAATTAACAATTTTGGTCATAATGCACAACAAATGAGTTTAAAAGTCACATCATCCTCCACTTGAACAGGTCGCTCAAAGCCATTGGGCCGTAAAAAACGCACGGTGAAGCGATGCCTACCACCGCTAATTTCCGGGAAACAATCCGCATTTTTTGGCAATATTACTCGAACAATTTGATTCGCCACATCAGGATCGAGCGTCAACTGATAAAACCCTGCCTTCGCCACAACATCATGTGCAACAACGCTACCGCGAATCAAACTCAAAATTAAATCAACAGCTTCTTTGACCAGGGTAAAACTCGCAAGCCAAGTTTGAATATCCGCCACACACTGAGCGTAACTCTGATTCAACCAGTGTGCGTAACTGGGCATATCCATCGCTAGCGCACCACCAGGAATCGATTCTCTTTGACGCAACGCAGACACCAATTCATTTTGTTTTAAACCCTGCCCCAGCTGGCCTTCCATATTTCGCAAACTGCGTGATTTACTCGTTAGATCATCACGCAAGTCTGACAAAACACCTGAATTAACCCCGCTTTTACTATCAAATTTCGCCAGGTTTGCATTAATCCGATCGAGTTCTTTCATTAAATCCGTTTTGATCTCAGGCCGGCAAACCACACTCAAGGTTGCAATTAAGGCATTTACCGCCGAGCGCAAATCCCAGATGGTAGAGCCTGCCAAAAAATGTTCGACTTCGCTGAATAAAAACTCCAAACGAATAAAGGTTCGCATTTTCTCATTGAGTGGCAATTCATAAATATTATGATTTTTATCTGCTAATAGCTGTACGGATGAAGATTGCATGGATTGTTTGGACTCTGGCAATGTTATTTCGGGAGGTGGCGCGGATATAGCGACTTTGGGTTTTTGTTCAGTGATTGCTGATTCAGCAACATCTTTCACACTTTCACCAGGCTCAATCGGCACTTCAACCCCAGCCAAGCTTAAATATTTTGCATGCAACGCTTTAACTTTGGGAAAAATATCCGCCAGCTCGCCATCATTCTGCAACACATCATCCGCAATTGAAAGACGCAAATCATTGCCCACCTGCGCGGCAACAATCGCCTCCACTTCTGCAGGGGTGACTGCATCGCGATTGACTGTGCGGTTAATTTGTGCTTCTTTCGGCGCGTTCACCACCAGGATACGCTCAACAATATTCGCCTGCCCTGTCTCTATTAACAGCGGAATAGCCACAATACAATAAGGTGCGTCGATCTGCTGAATATGCTGCTGGATTTCGCGCCGAATCAAAGGATGTAAAATACTCTCAAGCGCTATTCGATTGTTTGCACTGGTGAAAATCAATTCGCGCAGTTTGCGCCGATTAATTTCCCCATCTTCTGCCAGTATTTGTTGGCCAAACTTATCGATAATCTGATAATAAGCCGCTTGCCCTTTTTCAACTAACTGCCGCGCCAGCTCATCCGCATCAATGACTGGTACGCCAAGCGAGGCAAAAAGTTGGGTAACGGTGGATTTACCACTACCCACACCGCCGGTTAAGCCAATGGTCAGCATAGTTCTCTCTCACGATGTAAAACCTAGATTAATCAGTTGAACCACGATTTCTACCCACAGGGCACTCGGTAGCACAAGCTCTTGATGCACCTAGCAAATTCAAAAATATGCTAATCACCAATAAGGTGATCACGCAATTCTTGAATTCACTATGCACTTCAATATCTCGCCTCAAGCGCCTACTGTTGGTGCACTAAAAATTCGCGCCAACTGATTAATCTAGGTTAAACACCGCATTATAAGGGATTTTCTATTAAAAGGTGAGATTTAGATAATGTTGGTTGAGGGTTTCGCCAAACATAAAGGCTAACCAACCAGCAATCGCCAAATATGGCCCGAAGGGAATAGGTTTTTCTTTGTCATGACCCTTGAATATCATCAGAGAAACTCCGATGACTGCGCCAGCGACGGACGCTAACAAGATAATTGCCGGTAACATTTGCCAGCCTAACCAGGCACCTAACAGCGCCAGTAGTTTAAAGTCACCAAAACCCATGCCCTCTTTGCCGGTGAGAATTTTAAAGAGATAATAAACCAACCATAACAACATATAACCAAACACCGCGCCGAATAAACTGGCCTCAGTTTCAGCAAACAAGGGAATCAAACTCAATAACAGCCCGAGCCAAATCATCGGCAAAGTGATACTATCCGGCAGCAGCTGGGTATCGTAATCAATGAGGCTCAAGGTAATTAGCACCCAGGTTAAAAAACAGCCTGCAAGCGCTTGCCAACTCACACCAAACTCCAAGGCCACCACCACCGTCAATACCGCCGTTAACAATTCTACCAAAGGGTAACGCAGGGAAATTTTACTGCCACAGGCGGCACATTGTCCCTTCTGCAAGGCAAAACTCAGTAGCGGTATATTCCGCCAAAAAGGAATCGCCTGCTGGCAATTCGGGCAGTGAGAACCCGGCAATAACAGATCAAAGCGTGCGGTTTTTTCTGTTTTTTCTAGAGTTTCCCTTTTTTCCTCAACAGGATCCGTTTGTCCTAAATACTCGTAACACTGCTGCCGCCACTCGGTCTCCATCATTTTGGGTAAACGATAAATCACCACATTAAGAAAACTGCCAATAATGAGGCCGATCATCGCTGCAGCCACGGCATACAAAACCGGGTATGACGTTAAATAATCGAATAATTCCATAACAATAATTAAAATATTTTACCCATTTGGAAAATCGGCATATACATCGCCAACACCAAGCCACCAATGATAACACCCAGCACCACCATGATCATGGGCTCCATCATACTGCTCAGGTTGTCTACAGCGTCATCCACTTCCTGCTCATAAAATTCCGCGATTTTGCCCAGCATGGCATCCAATGAACCTGATTCTTCGCCAATCGCCACCATCTGCACGGTCATACTGGGGAACACGCCACTATTCTGCATGGCAATATTCAATTGTTGACCGGTGGAAATTTCATCCCGCATTTTAATCACCGCATTGCTATACACTTGATTGCCCGTTGCGCCCGCAACCGACTCCATGGCCTCCACCAGCGGTACCCCGGCAGCGAACATCGTGCCCAGCGTTCGTGCATAACGGGCCACGGCGGCCTTGCCAATAACCTTACCCAATACTGGCAGTTTCAAAAGCATTCGATCCCACAGAAAATTAAATGCCTTGGAACTGCGTTTCAAGCTAATCACCGTATACACACTGCCGCCGAGCCCGCCTAAAATCAACCACCACCATGCCTGGAAAAACTCGGAAATCTTGACCACAAACAGCGTCAACGCGGGCAAATCTGAACCAAAACTACTGAATAAAGACTCAAACTGTGGCACTACCCAGATCATTAAAATCATCGTCACTAAAAAAGCCACCACCATAATGCCAGCAGGATAAAACATCGCTTTTTTGATTTTTGATTTCAGTAATTCGGTTTTTTCTTTATAAACGGCGATTTTATTCAACAAACTCTCAAGAATACCTGCTTGCTCACCCGCCTTAACCAAGTTACAAAACAAATCATCAAACTCCCGTGGGTGATTACGCAAAGCCTGACCTAATGAGCTACCGCCTTCAATATCGTTTTTTAAGGCCGCAACCAGCCGAGTCATGCCGGGGTTTTCACTGCCTTTGCCAATAATCTCAAAACTCTGCACCAAGGGCACGCCGGCAGAGACCATGGTGGCCAACTGACGGCTAAAAATTGAGATCTCTTTGGCACTCACCCGCTTGCTGCCACCCGAGCCAAACAGGCCGGCAGGTTTTTTCCGAACTTTACTCGGCGCAATGCCTTGACGGCGCAAATCTGCTTTCACCAGCGCCACGCTGACACCGACAATTTCGCCTTTTTGCCGTGTGCCGCGGCGATCGACGCCTTCCCATGAAAAAATAGCCTGCTTGACTGACTTACCTACTTTAACTGGCTTGGTTTTACTCATTGATTTTGCAACCATATTTACTCCGATACTACCCTGTTAATTTCTTCTAAACTGGTTAAACCCTGTTTAACTTTTTCCAAACCGGCACGGCGTAAATCCCATACACCCTCATTTTTAGCCTGGCTCGCAATGTCCAGTGAGCTACCGCCTTCAACAATCACGCGTGCGATAGCATCAGATATCGGCAACATTTCAAAAATACCGAAACGATCTTTATAACCCACACTGCAATACCTGCAGCCTACCGGTGCATACAAGGTGAAGCTGCCAAGTTCCTCTGGCTCGAAACCTTGCCGCAGCAATACTTCATCGGGCAGCTTTAACGGCTGTTTGCAATGATGGCATAACTGTCGCACCAAACGTTGGGCGATAATTAAAATTACCGAAGCGACAATGTTGTAAGGCTCTATCCCCATATTCACCAACCGGGTTAAGGTTTGCGGCGCGTTATTGGTGTGCAAGGTGGATAAAACCATATGGCCGGTTTGCGCCGCTTTCATGGAGATATCTGCTGTTTCCGTATCACGAATTTCCCCGACCATGATGATGTCCGGATCCTGGCGTAAAAAAGCCCGCAAGGTGGAGGCAAATGTCAGCCCGGCTTTGGGGTTAATATTGACTTGATTGACGCCGGGTAAATTGATCTCGGCAGGATCTTCAACAGTGGATATATTTTTATCACTGGTATTCAAAATACTCAAGGCAGAGTAAAGTGTGACCGTCTTGCCACTGCCGGTGGGGCCGGTAATTAATACCATGCCATAAGCCTTTTTAATCGACTGCAGAAACACGGCCTTCTGATGCTCACCCATTCCCAGCGTATCCGCCCCAAACCGCAGATTGCCGGAATCCAGAATCCTTAAGACCATCTTCTCACCGAACAAGGTCGGACAGGTGCTGACCCGGAAATCAATGCCGCGGTTTTTACTTAACTTGAGCTTCATTCGCCCGTCTTGCGGTATGCGCCGATCAGAAATGTCGAGTTTGGCCATGACCTTAACCCGGGTACTGATACGGTTTTGCATATTGTTCGGCGGCGTGGCGATTTCATTCAGGATTCCATCAACGCGCAGCCGCACGCGGTAGCGGTTTTCATACGGCTCAAAGTGTATATCTGAGGCACCTTTCGATATCGCCTCAAGCAACACCTTGTTAACAAAACGTACGATGGGGGCATCATCGATATCAGAATCGTATTCTTCCCGCGGCAGATCATCATCCAGCCCGCTAAACTCTAAATCCTCCAGTGAGGTATCGGATAAATCAGACAGCGATCGATCCTGGGCGTCTAACGCTTCCTCAATGATTTGCCGTAAGATCAGCGGCTCGGTCAATATCGGCAAAACACCCAGGCCAGACTGAAACTGAAACTGATCCAAGGCATGCAGATTAGCGGGATCAGAAATGGCTACATAGAGTTTTTTACCGCGCTTGAACAATGGCAGGGCATCACAATCGCGGATTAATTTTTCGTCAATCAGCTGCACTACATCATCATCCCGTTCATGCGCACGCGCATCAAACAAAGGTATGCCAAATTCCTCCGAAGCCGCCGCCGCGATATTATTGCCTTCCACCAAATGATGTTCGAGTAAAAAAGCGATAAAACTTTTACCCTCTGAATTCGCTTGCTGTAACGCACGCTCCGCCGCCGACTGCTCAAGCCAGCCTTTGTTCACCATCCGTTTTGGTAAACCATTTAATGCAATAGACACTTTAATCCCTTTAGTTTGTAAATAATCTGGCTATTAAGACCATAAAGTCCCTATTTTATCGGCAGAAAAAAGATAAATGTTGAGACTTTCTCAAATAAATGCGGAATGAGTTGAAAAAAATCGAGAAAAACAGAAATGCGGACAATTTTTAAGCGAGTTGGCGGTCAGCGGTCAGCTGATTAGCTGATCGCTATGTAGCTGACAAAAAAAAAGCCCCAAAACGGGGCTTCA
>CALZHW010000051.1:11870-22852 GCA_945787125.1 uncultured Ectothiorhodospiraceae bacterium | reverse complement strand
ATTCCAGCTTGCGTTTTAGTGGGAGAACGCGATACGTTACGTGACCCCGCATTGCGTCAATCTGCGCGATTGGATAAAGAGCAAGGAGAGAATCGCTTTGAACGCGGTCAGCGCTGGATTAATGCCATGTGTCATGCGGCTCATCAACATGGGTTGAATACTGATTATCGTTTTGTCGAATTGCCGTCAGTAGGTCACTCTTTCAGGCGTGTCGTCAAAGAAGGTGGGTTAGCCGAGCAGGTATTTAATTGTTTGTTTGATACTCAGCGTCAGCGATATGCGCTTGAGCCTAGTGTTAAAAAAGGGTTGGCACTAAATTCATTCAATAATACTTTAATAACAAAAAATCCCTGTGAGGTAAGTGCATGAGATTCAATGTTTGCCATATAATATCGATATTTATTATGTTGGCAATATCATTATCGTTTACCACCCGCGCTGCCGAATGGTCGGCAAGCACTGATGACGGAGTCAGATTTGAAACGGCCGATGGTAAATTCAAGGCTAAGCTGGGTGGGCGTTTGCAGTTTGATGGCGCAAAGTTTGATGACGACAAAACCCCATTGAAGGATGACTGGATCGTACGTCGAGCGCGTTTATCATTGCGTGCTGATATATTTAGTGATTGGCGCGTTAGCCTGCAATACGATTTGGCTGATCGGGAAGAACGCGTTCATTCGTTGTGGTTACGTTACACGGGTTTTAAAAAAAACCATATCACTGTCGGTCAATTTCAAGAGCCTTTTGGGTTGGAGGATGCCACTAGCTCAAATACTATTATTTTTATGGAAAGATCGCTTGTCAACACCCTGGTGCCGGGAACGAATGTTGGATTTAGCCTGCACCGTTGGGCCAAACAATGGAGTCTCAATACCGGCGCTTTCTGGGAGACTTATATTGAGGATTCTGATCCGTTTTCTGCCAGAGAAGGTTATGGCCTTAGTGGGCGGCTGACTTTTGCACCGATAATTCAATCGCACAATGTATTGCACCTAGGCGCTTCCGTGTCATATCGCGTTCCCGATGAAAGCAAGCGCACGCGATTTCGCACCCAGCTTGAGACTGATGTCAGTGAAGAGCGTCTGATCAGTACCGGTCGAATCCGCAACGTCAACACCTTTTACAGTGCGGGCCTGGAAGGGCTTGTACTTGCCGGGCGTTTCACTTTGCAAGGTGAATACATCCGCACTACGGTTTATCGGTCCAGTGATCGTGACGATGAAACCTTTGCCGGTGGTTATTTACTGGCGAGTGTTTTTCTCACCCAGGATCGACGTCGCTATTCAAGTCGATCCGGCGCCTTTGGTGGTGTGAAACCGAAAAACGGCTCCGTCTGGGAGCTGGCTGTAAGAAGCAGTTATCTTGACCTCAATAGCAGCACCGGCAATGTCACTCGCGGTAAACAAGTCAACCTCAGTTGGGGTATAAATTGGTATCTCCACCAGCGACTGCGTTTCATGCTTAATTATATTCAGGTTAATACTGATAAGGAAGCAGGGGATGATGATCCTAATATTTGGCAGCTTCGAGCGCAAGTGGCGATTTAAAATCTATAAGGTACATGCACGAAGTAGCTTCCGATTTTTGGCATCTCGGCTTTATCGCCTGAAGAGTGTTGAAAACTCCTATGCTTTCCTGACATTGACAGCACAGATAAGAAATGGGATAGTTTGCCTTCGCGTTCTTCGCGCGCGACTTATCCGCAGACAGGGCTGAGCCTAGGAGCCTGTCCGAGAATGGAGAGCCTGCTGCGAAAAGCTCATTTTGCACACTTTCCCCGATCCTTTTCAGTGAATAGCTACGGCTATTAACCGAAAACGATCGAAAAAACTGTACTAAAATGAACTTCCCTCGCGACGACTCCCATTCTCGGACAGGCTCCTTGCGAAGGGGGCCACCAAATGTCATCAATCAATACGATTTTTTTACCGTGAGGCGGATGCGGTGACTAAGGAACATGCACGTAATAACTTCCGAGGTTGGCGCTCTGATTCGGTTTATATTTGTTCGTTCTGATTGAGCAAAATCGCAGGAATAGTTGTTCTATTTTAAGGTTTTGTGAATGAAGAACGGGCAAAGATAGGCTGAAGCAGGGATGCAAAGCGCGGAAGTTATTACGTGCACGTTCCTAAGGAGAATCGTATGTCAAAAAAGAGCATAGACTCGCATAGCGAGTTGCCTGTCGTGTTATCCATTTCAGCTAATACACGTTATCAGCAAAATCTTGCAGAGGCCAAACAGTTATTAGCGGCTTACCGGCAAGGTGATAGTAGGGCAGTCGTGCAGTTTGAAGAAAATCACCCTCAAGGTAAAGAGACTGACTTCATCCCAACGCTTCAGGATGCCCGTTTACTCATTTCTAACAGTGGTGTGCGGCTTAAAAATCTTTCGCTGGAGAAGCTGAAAAAAGAAGCTAAAGATCTTCTTAAAGCACTTAAGCTAAATCAGTCGGAGGCCATTGCTCGTTTTGTTCAATATCACCCTAAAGGGCAGCAGTGTAATTTTAGCGAACTGAAACTTGCCGATGCCCAGTGCATTATCGCTCGTGAAAATGGTTTCACCAGTTGGGCTAAACTGAAAACTCACTTTTCTTTGATGCAGCAGGCAGTTGAACACATACGACACCCCCACTTAAAGCTGGATCATGACCTAAAGACATTGCACATTCGTTGTGGTACTGATATTCATATGGCGTTACAAACCTGTGGTTTTTCGGGAGAGTTTATGGAGGTCAGTAATCCATTTTCTCAAGGCCGAGTGCCGCCATTTGATCCGTTGGATAATTTCATAAAAACACGGAGTGACTTTATTATCCAGCACTATGCAGCGGATATTCCGCATGAATTTGCGGGTCGTATTGCAAATGCCTCAGATGAAATTAGAGACGTAGAGCAAAAGTTGCGTTCTTTACCTCAAGATGTTGAACGGATCGTTTTATGGTTTGAGCACGACCCCTTTGATCAACTTTGTTTTGCTTATTTGCTTGCGCATTTAGTTAACTGTAATTTAAATGAATGTAAAATTGAACTCATTCAGATAGATCGTTTTCCTGGCATAAAAAAATTCATTGGTATTGGCTATTTATGCCAACAGCCAGAGAGCCTAATTACGCTTTGGCAGCAGCGTGTGGAAATTTCCCCTGCTATGATGGCCTTTGGTGCGCGCTGTTGGAATGCATTTACGGCTGATGATCCCAGTGAGCTTTGGCAGTTGAGCCAAGAGTCGTCTCCATTGCGTCTCATGCAACAAGCGATGCTGCGCATGCTTAAGGAGTTGCCCTGGACGACTAACGGGCTTAGTCTCACCGAGCAATTAGCGCTGGAGATTATCGGCAGAGACGGGCCAATCAATATGTCGCGAGTGTTTCATTTTTTAAATACGGAATCTGAGCCCATGTCTTTTTTAGGTGACATCATGTTTTTAACGGCGATGCGCCCACTATGGCAGCATAATGTTGCCGCTTTGAATGTGGTATCACGTGATATCAGCAAACCTCCTATGTTGCGAGAAACGGTGGAGATTAACGCCATTGGTCGTAAGTTGCTTGACGGCCAATGCAACTGGCTGGCTATATGTCACCCCGAATATGAGCGTTGGGTGGGTAATGTTCGTATCTCTAATGGCAAGAGACAGTGGTATTGGAACCCGGAGAAAGAAAAGCCAGTGTTAATTGATTCAATGCATACTCGCCGTCACTAAACAAAAAAAAGCGGATACCACGAGGTATCCGCTTTTTAATTGGAGAGAGTTTTGAGTTATTTCTTAGCAGAAGTAAACTCTGGATAAGCTTCTAGTCCGCATTCGGATAGATCCACACCATTGTATTCCTCTTCGTCAGTCACCCTGATTCCAATGACCGCTTTCAGGATAATCCAAACCACCAACGAGACCAGGAAGGTCCAAAGGAAGATTGTGACCAGTCCCGTTAACTGCGCCACGATTGTTGCATCGGCGTTGGAGAAGGTGACGGCTATTAGTCCCCACATGCCTACAACCCCATGCACCGAGATTGCACCAACCGGGTCATCCAGTTTCAATTTATCTAAGCCGATAATGGAGAACACAACAATCAAACCGCCAACGGCGCCGACGATCGTTGCGAGTAAGGGTGTAGGAGCCAATGGTTCAGCGGTGATGGCAACCAGGCCAGCCAGTGCACCAT
Organism: uncultured Ectothiorhodospiraceae bacterium; assembly: GCA_945787125.1. GTDB lineage: Bacteria > Pseudomonadota > Gammaproteobacteria > S012-40 > S012-40 > CALZHW01. The sequence goes on along the minus strand of CALZHW010000051.1, from coordinate 18,690 downwards.
TGAGCGCCATGGTTAAGTCAGTTTTACCAAACATTAATCGCGAAGTAACCATCGCTGCAATTACACCACCAGCCGCCGCCATATTGGTGTTAACAAAAACGGTGGCTACTGAATTTGCTTCACCAACATCGGATATCTTCAATTCCGAGCCGCCGTTAAAGCCAAACCAGCCCATCCACAGAATGAAAGTACCTAAGGTTGCCAGTGGCATATTCGCGCCAGGAATCGCATTAATTGAACCATCGATATTGTACTTACCGTTACGAGCGCCAAGTACAAGGACTGCGGCTAAGGCTGCTGCCGCGCCACACATATGTACCACACCTGATCCAGCAAAGTCCTGGAAGCCGAGTTCTTGAAGGAAGCCACCGCCCCATTTCCAGTAACCTTGAACGGGGTAGATGAAGCCAGTCATAACGACGGCGAATGCCAGGAAGGCCCACAATTTCATGCGTTCTGCCACGGCACCCGAGACGATTGACATTGCTGTTGCAACAAACACGACCTGGAAGAAGAAGTCAGACATGACTGAATAATAGGGTGCACCTTCACCACCAGCCAACACGGCATCCTTAGTGTGGTCAGGCCCAAAAAGAAAACCGAAGTTCGGGATGTATAGGCTATCAGAGCCGCCATACATAATACTGTAGCCCACTAGCATATACATAATGCAAGCAATGGCAAAAAGTGAAATGTTTTTAATCAAGATTTCAGCGGTATTTTTTGCTCGAACCATTCCGGCCTCGAGCATGGCGAAACCTGCTGCCATCCACATTACAAGCACACCTGATATTAGAAAATAAAATGTATCAAGTGCATAAGCGAGTTCTTTTACTGCATCCACAATAGATCCTCCTAAGTTTACTATTATTTATATGTTTTAGAGAGCATCAACCCCGGTTTCACCGGTTCTGATGCGAATCGTTTGCTGAAGATCGAAAACAAAAATTTTCCCGTCACCAATTTTTCCGGTTTGAGCAGCTTTAGTAATGGCTTCCACCACGCGGTCGGCCATGTCTGAATCGACTGCCACTTCCACTTTAACTTTGGGTAAGAAGTCCACGACATATTCTGCACCACGGTAGAGTTCGGTATGGCCTTTTTGACGACCAAAACCTTTTACTTCGGTAGCGGTAATGCCTTGAACACCGATTTCAGATAATGCTTCGCGAACATCATCCAGCTTGAATGGCTTGATTATCGCACTGATAAGTTTCATTGATTTCCTCCTGATGGGTGTCTTGCGAGCACCGAATAGTTACAAATTATTACAAAGTTTTGATAGCTTGCGCTGATCCTGCGGTAGTTATCTTTGGTCTTATCTTGTGTTTGGGTTAGCAGAGCAAGCTGCGTGTTTAACCTAAGCGGATAGATAATGTCTTTGGGTATCTGCAGTGGATATGCCACTTTTAAAATTTGTTTTAAATCAATGGGATGCATACTATCTTTGCTGTTAGGCACTTGATTGGTGCGCACTTAGGGGGAATGTATCGGGCGTTTTGCACCAATATGGTGCGAGTATGTGTGATCATATTAAGCGGTGCTTAATGCGTTTTTTGCAGGTAACAAGTATGATGTTAAAAATTACCTAGGTATTATCCTAGATTAATCAGTGAAAGAGTGATTGAGATGCAAGTAAAAAATATTGAAGAAATTGTTAATAAATTGAGTTCGATCCTGCCTGAAGGTATTCAAGGCGTTAAAACTGATGTTGAGGCCAATTTTAAAGCGGTCTTGCAAAGCACATTTGCGAAAATGGAGCTGGTGACGCGGGAAGAGTTTGATGTGCAAACGCAAGTATTGAGTCGTACCCGTGCAAAACTTGAAGCCCTGGAAAAAAAAGTAATTGAAATGGAGGCGCAGACGCAGACGCTAAAATAGAAGTTGTTAGCATAAGGTAGTAAAAAATAATAATAAAAGGGAAAGAAATGTCTTCATTAGCTGTTGTTTATAGTCGTGCAGGAGTCGGTGTTGATGCGCCATTGGTAACGGTCGAAGTTCATGTGGCGCGTGGGTTGCCGAGTTTATCCATTGTCGGTTTGCCTGAAACCACCGTAAGAGAGAGTAAAGACCGGGTTCGAGCGGCGTTGATTAATTCGCACTTTTCTTTTCCCGCGAAAAAAATCATTATCAATTTAGCGCCTGCCGATTTACCCAAGGAAGGTGGTCGGTTTGATCTGCCGATTGCGATTGGCATTATCATCGCGACCGGACAGCTGAAAGTTGATGATATCAGTCAATTTGAATTCTTAGGTGAATTGGCGTTGAGTGGTGATTTACGTTGTATCAAAGGTGTACTGCCGGCATCCATAAAATCTGCGGCTGCGAAACGCCAACTCTTTTTGCCCAGTCACAATGCCCAGGAAGCTAGTCTGGTGGCAACGGCAGAAGTGTATGCCGCAACTAATCTTTTGCAGGTTTGTGATCATTTGTCCGGACAAAATAAATTGAGTCCTTATGTGATGCAGGATAGTTTGGCAGACGAAAGCAGCTCAATTGATATGGCTGATGTAAAAGGCCAGTATCAAGCGAAACGCGCGCTAGAAGTTGCCGCTGCTGGCGGTCATAGTGTCTTAATGGCCGGTCCTCCCGGTACCGGTAAAACCATGTTGGCGAGTCGTTTGATAACCATATTGCCGCCCATGAATGATGCTGAAGCGCTGGAAGCGGCCGCTGTACAATCAATTAGTAAAAATCATTTTGACTTTACCCAATGGAAAAAAAGAATATTTCGTGCGCCACATCATACGGCATCGGCGGTGGCGCTAGTGGGTGGGGGCTCGATACCCAATCCAGGTGAAATTTCGTTGGCACATCATGGTGTTTTATTTCTCGACGAACTGCCAGAGTTTAGTCGCAATGTGCTGGAAGTTTTACGTGAGCCTCTGGAGTCCGGGCGAATATCTATCTCCCGCGCGGCAAGCAAAGTAGAGTTTCCCGCAAAATTCCAATTAATTGCCACTATGAACCCCTGTCCATGCGGCTATCTCGGTGATGAGTCCGGGCGTTGCAATTGCACTGAGGAGCAAGTTAAACGTTATCAAAATAAAATCTCTGGCCCATTGCTGGATCGCTTTGATATGCATCTGAATATGCCGCGTATTAACATACGAGAGCAGTTCAGTGATACCCGGCAGGAAGGAGATTCGAGTCAGCAGATACGTGAGCGAGTAAAAGCGGCGCGGCAAGTGCAATATGCGCGCAGTGATAAAACCAATGCGGCGCTGGACAGTCGTGAGTTACGTCAGTGTTGTCGGCTGAATGCGGCGAGTCGTGAATTGTTATTGATGTCCATTGAAAAGCTACACTTATCCAGCCGAGCGCACGACAGAATATTAAAGGTATCGCGAACTATTGCTGACTTGCAAGGCGCTGAAGGGATTGAGTTGCAGCATGTGGGTGAGGCCATTAATTATAGAAAGCTGGATCGTGCAAATAGCTGAGTTGTTGCTGTATTAAATGCGGCAGTACGAGCGAATAACGTTCGCTCGTACTGCCGGGTTGTCATCTAACTCACAATCGGAGTTCAAACTATTTTTCATGACCAGCGCTCGTAGCGGCAAGGCCTTATGGAGAGTGTTGGCAGCATGGATGCTGCCGTCAAGCCTACACGGACGTATTCACGGCGTCTCTCGGTAAGGTGTTGCCGTTACGGGTGCTGGAAGGTGGCACTATGCTATTTTGAGCTTCCAAATTTGAGTTAGTCAGCTTTTACAATGGTAGCATTGTTGTAGCCAGGTAGTCGCGGCATGGTTTGTACAGGGAACTCACCACTAAGACTGTTAAGGAAAGCTACAATGTCGTCAACCTGTTGGTCGGTGATTTCTTTATTCAGCTGGGTTTTAGCCATTACGCGAACTGCTTCATCCAAGGTGGCCACTGAGCCATTATGGAAATAGGGTGCAGTTAACGCAATATTACGCCAGGTGGATACCCGCCAAACATTTTTATCACTTTCATCTTTGGTGACATTGTAGCGACCGAGGTCTGCAGTGAACTGGTATTTCTTATCATACTCGCTGTCATAGGTGGGGAATTTCTGGAAAAATCCCTGACCAACTTCCATCGTAGGACCAGAAAAATTCGGGCCGGAATGGCATGCTGTGCAGCCAATGTCTTGTACCGTTTTCATTCCACTAATAGCGGCGGCTGACAGTGCTGATTTATCACCACGCATGTAGCGATCAAAAGGACTGTTAATGGTAATCAATGTACGTTCATAAGTTGCAATAGCTTTGGCGATGTTGTTATAAGTCACAGCATCTTTTTCGCCAAACACGGCTTTAAAGCTTAGCACATAACCGGGTATCGCTTTGATGCGGCTTACGGCTTCAGCAGCGGAAGGCATGCCCATCTCTATAGGATTGAGGATAGGGCCTTTTGCCTGGTCTTCTAATGACGCAGCTCTGCCGTCCCAGAACTGCGTGCTTAAGAAGGCAGAATTCCAAACGGTGGGTGCTGAGCGACCACCTTTAGCGCCACCTACTCCAACGGACACTGCACGACTATCATCACCTCCTGACATGACATTGTGGCAAGAGTTACAAGAAATTGTGCCATCAATCGAAAGTCGTGGATCAAAATATAGCTGTTTACCTAATTCAATTTTAGCCACTGTCATGGGGTTGTCGGTTGGTATAGGAGGGCTTGCTGGTAAAGGCTCCATGGCATTGGCAATGCCTGACATTGCAAATGCAGCTGATAAGGCTAATAGTTTTTTCATCTCGCGTTCCTTTTTTTGTCGTTGTGATGAATAAGGGAATGCTTATTTTAGACAGATTCTAAAAATAAATCTAGTGTCATCTAAGTAAGATATTTTGCGGTGGGTGGTTAGCCGAATTCCCACCCAATAATAGCAAATCTCTATATAAATTAAGTATAGGAGATACTAGCGTAATAAGCATGCTTTATATGTGGGTAATTTACTCAAACGTAGGGGTTAATGCCCTCAGGCTCTCACAGGGTGGGATTCGTCGAGCAGAGATTTTTATCCCTATAGTTTTTCTGGCTCAGGAGAATATTAGTAACATTACCGAATGAGAAAGTCGGTCGAAAAAACAAGAATTTCCGCTGGGATGAGACTGCAGTACAAAACTGTAGCCTCATCGATATGGATAAACACTGTGTAAATCATTGGCTAAAGAACGTGCATGTTCCTAACTTATAATCGGGGTTCAAGTTATTTCCCAAACTCAGCGTCCGTAGTGGCAAGGCCTAATCGAGAGTGTTGCCCTTTGTGTCAGCATGGATGCTGTCGTGAAGCCTGCACGGACGTATTCACGGCGTCTCTCGGTAAGGTTTTGCCGCTACGGGTGCTGGAAGGTGGCGCTATGCAACGTTGAACCCTGATTGTGAGTAGAGTAAAATTCGTTAAAACCTTCGCAATCTTATGCAGGCTCGCCCGGCATTCATCCGTTAAATCATGTCACTCACAACTTTGATATCGCCCAGGTATTCACGTGTCAATATCTTGCTTTCTTCGACAGCGGGCTGGTCAAATGCATTCACGCCCATTAGCTCAGCGACGACGATGGTTTCCATTTCCAATAAAATAATCAATTCGCCGATTGCATAAGCGTCACGTTCCAGCAAGGCAAATGTTCGGTTTGGACGACCGCGACGACTGAGTGTGGTTCGAGTGGCTTTTAATTCAGACAAAAACAATTCACCTATCGTGTGGCCGGCCAAAGGTTTGACGGCCGGGATGTGTTGAAAACGTAACGGCACACGACGCCCCATGAAACGGAAGCCGGGATCAGTGATAAAAGTAATCAATTTATCATCCGGGCCTTCCAGCAATAGTTGTAACTGTGAATGCTGGTCGGTGACACCGTGGGCTTCGGTAGGTGTTAGCCCTTTGTGGTTGCCATCTTTGTCTATTTTACCCAGGCTTTCGGCCCATAATTGACGAAACCAATTCACGATAAAGCGTAAATTATCCGCATAAGGCATCACTAGACTAATGGTGCGCCCGCGTTCGGCATGTAAATATTGTGCGGCACCATTGTAAAAAGCCGGGTTTTCAAGCATGTCATCTTCGGTGCATCGCTGCGCCATGGCTCTTGCCCCTTCCATGACACCCGCGATATCAACGCCACCAATGTAGGCCGGTAGTAGGCCAACGACTGATAACACTGCAAATCGCCCTCCCACCGGCGGGTGTTCGATGACTTCTATGTCTAATTCACTAGCGAGTTGAAAAAGCGCGCCTTCTTTGTTTTCGGTAATCACCAAGACATGCTCGGCAACTTTATCGTAACCCAAGTCGTGTTCCATCACGGGTAAGATTGTTAAAAATTGACTTAAGGTTTCCGCCGTATTGCCTGATTTAGAAATAACCAGCAACAATGTTTCATCCCATTTGGTGTCCTCCAGGGTGATCATTGTTGATGGGTCAACATTATCATAGAATGACACAATGTTTTTCGGGTTGGCATCGCCGAGCACCCGCACCAGCATCTCACCCCCTAAGGATGAACCGCCGATGCCAAAGACGATAGTTCTTTTGAAGTCTCTGGCAATACGCTGACCTTTCTGTTTGATCGCTTTGACGTTAGTTTTAAAGGGTAGATTGAAAAAGGTTTGCGACTCAGAGTTTAGCCAGGTTTGAATTTCGTTTCTTAAATTATCGAGCTTGGGCGAGAGGGCTTCGATATCATTATCGGTGATGCCGCGATCGCCAATTCCTTTTTCAAACATGTTGGTATTATCAATTGATAAGCGGGAAATATTTGACACACTGGTCTCCTTTTTATGAAATATCTGGTTCAACTAGCAGTAAATTTGCCAGTTCAATAACAAAGTAATAAGTTTTAGCCCG
>CALZHW010000051.1:0-11770 GCA_945787125.1 uncultured Ectothiorhodospiraceae bacterium | reverse complement strand
CCGAAGATAATCTTCGGTAGAATCAAAGATCGAGTGAGAAATCGTGTAAGTCATGAATTATCCGGGTTAGCTCAAGGTTAATATTAATCCACCCAAGGGCGGCAAGTTCAATGAGATAGAATGTACACGGTTCATCCATGGGAATTCTTCAGCGTGAATATAGCCGTTATTGCCAACATTACTACCGCAATAATAGTTTGAGTCAGAGTTGAATATTTCTTTATAAGTTCCGGCAGCAGGAACACCCAGGCGATAATTTTCTCGCGATACAGGCGTAAAATTGAGTACGACCAGCATAGTTTGGTTGTTATATTTGCGTAAAAAGCTAATAATAGATTGCTCACTATCATGACAATCTATCCATTCAAACCCAGCGACTTCAAAATCATGGTAATGCAACGCAGGTAGCGTTTTATAAAGATTGTTGAGATCAGCAAGCAGTGTTTTAACACCTTGGTGGTTAGGGTATTCTAACAATTGCCATGATAACGTAGCATCTTCGTCCCATTCCTCATACTGGGCAAATTCACTGCCCATAAATAGCAGTTTTTTTCCTGGGTAGGTGAACATATACGTATAGAGTAGACGTAAATTGGCAAATTTTTGCCACTCATCGCCAGGCATTTTATTGAACATGCTGCCTTTGCCATGCACCACTTCATCGTGAGAAAAGGGCAAGGTAAAATTTTCAGTGAAAGCGTAGAGCAGGCCAAACGTTAGATTTTCATGATGGTAATGGCGGTAAATCGTATCGCGACTGAAATAACTGAGAGTGTCGTGCATCCAGCCCATGTTCCATTTCATGCTAAATCCGAGGCCACCCAGCCAAGTTGGACGTGAAACAGAAGGCCAGGAGGTGGATTCTTCGGCGATCATCAGCACTCCAGGGAATTGGGTTTGTGTCTCGTTATTAAGCAATTTTACGAATTCGACCGCTTCCAGGTTTTCATTACCGCCGTACTTATTGGGTACCCAGTCACCGGGTTCTCGCGAGTAATCGAGGTATAACATTGAAGCGACAGCATCGACTCTCAAGCCATCGATATGAAATTTTTTGATCCAATATAATGCATTCGCCACCAAAAAGTTGCTGACTTCGTTGCGCCCGTAGTTAAAAATAAAGGTGCCCCAGTCGCGGTGTTCGCCTTTTTTTGGGTCTTCGTGCTCATATAGTGCGCTACCATCAAAACGTCCTAGCCCATGGGCATCTTTTGGAAAATGCGCGGGTACCCAGTCAAGGATAATGCCGATATCGTGTTGGTGGCAGTAGTCAACAAAGTATTTGAAATCATCTATTGAGCCAAAGCGTGAGGTGGGTGCAAAGTACCCCAGTGTTTGATAACCCCAGGATGCATCGAGTGGGTGCTCTGATATAGGTAGTAGCTCTATATGGGTAAACCCTAGCTCTTTTATATATTCGACGAGTTCATGCGCAATGGTTCGGTAGTTTAGGAATTGATGTTCTGCATCGCGGCGCCATGAACCTAAATGAAGCTCATAAACAGACATTGGTTCGTGCTGCCATTGGTTTTTTTGGCGTTTATCTATCCAGTTTTGATCATTCCATTGGTATTCTGATTCGATGGTGGTGAGTGCCGCAGTTTTAGGTCTTACCTCAAACTGTTTGGCGTACGGATCATTTTTTTCATAAATGTTGTTGGCCTGATCAGCAATTTCAAATTTGTAAAGTTCGTTTGCGCCCATGCCGGGAATAAATAATTCCCATACGCCGCTACTGCCACGGCTTCTGAGTAAATGCTTGCGACCATCCCAATTATTGAAGTTGCCGACGAGGCTGATACGTTTGGCAGTGGGTGCCCAAACGGCAAACAAAATGCCGCTTATCCCGTCGATTTCCAAAAAATTAGCGCCAAGAACATTGTAAATTTCCCAATGTCGGCCTTGGCCAAACAAGTGTAAATCGAAATCGGACAATACCGGAGTAAAACAGTAAGGATCAACAAACTGGTATTGCTGCTGATTGTCATAGAATGCAGATAATGTGTAATGGGTTTCAATCTCGGACTTTGCACCATGCCATGTAAAGTAATCGGTGTTACCTTCGCGGGTTAATAGCGCATCGTTGTCAACCAATTTTATTTTTTTTGTGTTTGGGCTGAATACGCGAATACTTACCTGGTCTTTATCATACTTCGGGCCGAGTATTGCGAATGGATCGTGAGGATGGTTTAACCAATGATCAAGGGGTAAAGTATTTTTGCGTTTCTTCATCGAGGTTATCTTTGTGATTAGTATGTTAGTCAGTTTAAATCGGACGCCAGTTAAAATCCAGTGTTGCATTTATTGACCCACTTTAGAAAAAACATCGAAATAAAGCTATATATTTTCTCAGGCTAATGATATAAAAAAGCATCGGTTACCATTTGGCTTTCAATTAGCTGAATTTATACTTTGTGGTTGGCATGCATTTTCAATGGTTCAATGTGTGTAATAAAACCAATGAAAGAAATCTGCTACAAGCAGGGGAGGTAGACCAAGTGAAAAATAAAGATCCACGTTTTGTTAGTCGTTTAACCCGAAATACATTTGCCATAATTTTAGCCGGTGGTCGCGGATCCCGTTTAAAACAATTGACCCAGTGGCGTTCCAAACCTGCTGTTCCCTTCGGTGGTAAATTTCGCATAATTGATTTCCCGCTCTCGAATTGCATTAATTCCGGAATTCGCCGAGTCGCTGTTGCTACCCAGTATAAAGCGCATTCTCTTATTGGTCATATACAGTATGGTTGGGGCTTTCTGCGTGCCGAACTGGGTGAGTTTGTTGAAATATTACCAGCGCAACAGCGAATTGCTGATTCATGGTATTCCGGCACTGCCGATGCGGTGTATCAAAACCTGGATATTATTCGCCGCCATGGCCCAGAGCATATTTTGATTTTAGCCGGTGATCATATATACAAAATGGATTATGGAAAAATGCTCGCTTTCCATGAAAAACATAATGCAGATATGACTGTGGCCTGTCTTGAAGTTGATCTTGACCGGGCAAAAGCTTTTGGGGTGATGGGTACCGATGAATCAATGCGGGTCAGAGAATTCGCTGAAAAGCCGGAAAATCCTGCCTCTGTTCCCGGCAAGCCTGATAAAGCATTGGCTTCCATGGGTGTTTATATTTTTAATGCCCAGTTTTTATATGAGCAATTAATTAAGGATGCCGATACGCCAGGCTCGAGTCGAGATTTTGGCAGCGATATTATTCCGAGTCTTATCAAACACTATAATGTATTTGCTTATCCCTTTCTGGATGAAGAGACCGGCAAAGAAGCCTATTGGCGTGATGTCGGTACTATTGATTCGTTTTGGGAATCTAATCTCGAGTTAATTGGTGTGTTGCCTGAGCTCAATCTCTATGATACTGAGTGGCCGATTTGGACGTATCAAGCACAGTTACCGCCTGCAAAATTTGTGTTCGATGACGAAGATCGTCGCGGTATGGCGGTTGACTCTATGGTGTCGGGTGGTTGTATCATTTCAGGCGCTCTGGTACGTCATTCATTGCTTTTTTCCAATGTGACTATTGATGCAAAGTCTGAAGTTGATAATGCGGTTATTTTGCCGGATGTCTCAATTGGTGAAAATTGCAAAATTAGCAAAGTCATTTTAGATAAAGGCTGCGTGATTCCACCCAATACTAACATTGGGCAAAATCTTGCTGATGATAAAGAACGTTTTCACGTCAGTGAAAATGGTGTGGTATTGGTAACACCGGATATGCTGGGACAAGAGCTACACCATGTTAGATAAGCCGGATAAACCGGATAAGTCCGATGAAAAAATAAAAGTCGTATTGTGCTGGCACATGCATCAGCCGCTGTATCGAAATACCACAAACAATGAATACATACTACCATGGACTTATTTACACGCAATTAAAGATTATATCGATATGGCAGATCATATCGAAAATGCAGCAAATATAAAAACGGTGGTAAATTTTTCACCCATATTGCTTGAACAATTAGACGATTACGCGCAACAGATTCAACATTGGGGTAGGGAAAATACACCATTACGTGACCCATTGTTAGGGGCTTTAGGTGATGAGAATTTGGCCGTGTTTGATGAGGCGCAAAAGCTCAAAATTATAAAAGACTGTCTGCGCGCAAATCAGGAGCGTTTAATCCAGCGCTTCCCGCACTATCAGCAGTTAGCTGACATTGCAGAACTTATTTTTAGTGCTGATACACTGGTCAACTATATCAGCGAGCAATATTTGGCAGACTTGCTAGTGTGGTATCACCTGGCCTGGATGGGAGAAACAGTCCGGAAAGAAAATGCCTTTGTGATAAGTCTTATTGAAAAAGCGGTGGGTTATAGTTTACAGGAACGCAAATCACTTTTGCTGCTGATTGGCGATTTGGTTGGTGACGTTATTCCGCGCTACAGTGCGCTTGCCGAACAGGGTAAAGTAGAATTGGCATATTCACCTTACGCGCATCCGATTGTTCCCTTGTTGCTGGATTTGAAATCCGCCAGAGAATCGGCGTCAGATATTCCCTTGCCAAAACATGCTGAGTACCCAGGGGGGTATGAGCGAGCAGAATGGCATTTTCGCTACGGCAAAGAAGTGTTTAAAAAGTACTTCGGGTTTGAGCCCAAGGGCTGTTGGCCATCAGAAGGCAGCATAAGTGAAGCAACGGTGGAGCTGTGTGCTGAAATGGATATTAAATGGATCGCCAGTGGTGAAAATGTATTAAGAAATAGTTTAAGCGGCAGCGACCTAGCCAGTGACCACAGTGTGCATCAAAGTTATCAGTACAAAAATATACCCGTTAATTGTTTCTTTCGAGATGATGGCTTGTCCGATTTGATTGGCTTTGACTACTCGAAATGGCACGCAGATGATGCGGTCAGTAATTTGCTACATCATTTGGAAAACATTGCAGCAGCCAGCACCGATAAAAAAAACACCGTCGTTTCAATTATTCTGGACGGTGAAAATGCCTGGGAATATTTCCCTGAAAACGCCTTTTATTTCTTGTCCGGGCTGTATCGTGGCTTATCCAATCATGCATTATTAGATTGCGTTACGTTTTCAGATTGCATTGATGCAAAGCTTGAGACACATCAATTATCCCGCGTCGTCGCTGGCAGTTGGGTAAGTGGGACTTTTTCTACCTGGATCGGTGATAAAGACAAAAACCATGCTTGGGATTTATTGTGTGACGCAAAACAAGTTTGCGATAAAGTTTTGCAATCTGGCACGTTATCAAGTGCGGCGACTCATGAGATTTTGCATCAGCTGGCAATTTGTGAGGGATCAGACTGGTTTTGGTGGTTTGGAGATTACAATCCAGGGCAGTCAGTGAAAGATTTTGATGAATTGTATCGGCAGCATTTAACCTTGTTATATCAAAAGATGCAACAGCCCGTGCCGGATATTTTGTCGCAAGTCATCAGCCAGGGCGGCGGTGATCCAGCGGCGGGAGGCGTGATGCGGCACGGCTCAGAAACATGACAATGGCTACCCGACGTGCAGGTGTATTGCTGCACCCGACCTCTTTTCCTGACGGAAAAAATAACGGTGTTTTAGGTAAAGATGCTTATCGTTTCGTAGATTTTCTGTTCAGCAGCGGTCTCAGTGTCTGGCAGTTATTGCCACTGGGCCCTACGCATGATGACAAGTCGCCTTATCAAAGTTTGTCGGCGCATGCCGGTAATCCCGATTTAATTTGTTGGCAATCAGTGTTGGATGAGAGTTGGATCAACGGCAGCCATCTACGGGTTGCAGATTTTACTAACAAAGATAAACGGCGAAATAGCCTTGCTCAATTAGTTACTCAGTTTAAAAAAAATGCGACGTCAGAATACCAGCAAGAATACACCGACTTCTTGCAGAAAAATGCTTATTGGTTGCCTGACTTTGCTTTGTTTATGGCGATAAAACACCAGCATCAAAAGCAATCCTGGGTCGCTTGGCCTGCTGGTTTACGTAACCGAGAAAAAACCGCATTAAAAAACTTTGAAAATACGCAGCAGGACGACATTGCATGTATGAAGTTCGAGCAGTTTATTTTTTTCAAGCAGTGGTTATCCGTTAAGAAATATGCGAATGAAAAAGGTGTTTTCTTATTTGGCGATTTGCCATTATTCGTCGCGCACGATAGTGCAGACGTTTGGGCCAAACGTGAATATTTTAAGCTGAATGGTGATGGCCATCCTTTAGTTGTTGCCGGTGTACCGCCCGACTATTTTTCGGAGACAGGTCAGTTGTGGGGTAACCCGGTTTATGACTGGTCAAGTATTGCTGCTGATGCTTACAGTTTTTGGATTGATCGCTTGTCTACCCAGTTAACGTTGTTTGATCAAGTGCGGATTGATCACTTTCGCGGTCTTGAGGCCTACTGGGAAGTTCCTGCAGATCATGATACGGCATTAAATGGCTATTGGGTCAAAGGGCCGGGACAAGACTTCTTTACGCATTTGAAACGTAAATTTGGCGAAGAGCTACCATTGGTTGCTGAAGATTTAGGTTTTATCACTAAAGAGGTTACCGCGTTACGCGAACAATTCAAATTGCCCGGAATGAAAATCTTACAATTTGCATTTGATAGTGATTCAGCTAACCCCTATTTGCCACACAATCACGAAACGTTATCGGTCGTTTACACTGGAACCCATGACAATAATACCAGCTGTGGCTGGTTTAATGAACTGAGTGATGATTTAAAAAAACGCGTGTATGAATATTATGGCCATCCACAAGATCAAATGCCCTGGCTGTTGATTCGCTCAGCCTTCATGTCTCCTGCTCGGTTGGCTGTAATACCCTTGCAGGATTTTTTGGCGCTTGATCAGCAGCACCGCATGAACACCCCGGGCACAGCGGAAGGCAATTGGCAGTGGCGCTTCCGCTGGGATGATGCAGGCTTTGCCAAATTAGCAGAACGAATCAAGAGTTTCACAAAAACTTACGGCCGCTAATTCATCTCAGTTTATAGAGGGAGTAGTTGAGTTTTTTGGTGCATGGAATTTGCGCTTGTGAGATCGATAATTTGTAACTTAGATTCGATACCTGAATCCAAGTCATAAATGTAATGCCGGACTTCTCAAGTCATACCCATTTCATAAAGCCCATTTCAAAGCTGTGTGCTAGATCTTTATGGAAGGGGTAGAGGCGGATTTGATAAGATTGCAAGCCGGGGATTGATGGGCACAGTGCCAGGCTAAACATAGTTTCGCCCTGTTCGTTTTTATCGCCCGCTTGCATACGATGACAAGTATAAGTATTTAGCTTATCCCACTCGTCAACTTGACCTTCAATGCATTCGATGACAACGTCTTCTGGGGCTAAGCCATTCAGTGTAACTGCGACATTGATGTCGATGGTTTCGCCGGCGTGAATTTGGGTAGGTATATTTTCATCGATACGTCGAATACTTAGTATATGCCATGAGGCAGTAACTTTCATTTTCCACTCAGCCAGTTCTTTAGCTGCCGCGTTGTCATCAAGTGTCAATGCCGCGTGTTTGGTTTTTGCTGGATGATAAAGTTTTTTAACATAGTCTACGACCATGCGTTTTGAATTAAACGCCGGGATTATTGTTTTCATTGACGTTTTAGACATTTTTATCCAGCCTTCAGAAAGACTGTGTCTTGCCCGTTCAATTCTTCTGTCATTTTGATAAGGCGATTCTGCGCTACGTGCATAATAAAGCGGAATGACTTTTTTCTCTAACAAGTTTAATAAATCTTGGCCTTCTTGTGTGTCGCGGAAACCTTTATCGAACTCCGGACCATGTGGTTTTATGGCCCAGCCATTATTGCCGTTATAACCTTCGCCCCACCAGCCATCTAACACGCTTAAATTAATGACGCCATTAATACCTGCCTTTTCACCGGATGTGCCACTGGCCTCCAGTGGATACTCTGGCGTATTTAGCCAAACATCAACTCCGGCGACGAGTTTTCGAGCCAGGGCAATATCGTAACCTTCTTGCAATATAATTTTGCCTTCGAACTGCGGCATTTTCGAAAAGCGGTGTAAAGTACGAATAAACTCTTGCCCTGGCGCATCTAATGGATGGGCTTTGCCAGCGTAAATTAACATAACGGGTCGTTGTGGGTTGTTCAGCAATCGGTCTAAGCGCTCAGGGTCAGAGAATAATAATGTGGCGCGTTTGTAAGTGGCAAAGCGCCTGGCAAAGCCAATTACCAGTACGTCAGTATCGTCCGGGTTTAAATGCTGGGTGAGCCGTTCAATTTCGGCGTCACTACAACCATTGCGGCGATGTTGCAATAACGATTTGTTGCGCACATAGTCAAATAAATCCAGTTTCAGTGCTTGATGCGTGCTCCAGTAGACGTGATCAGGAACATCATCAATGCGGTTCCAGTAATCTTCTTTGAGCAATTTACTTCGCCATGTCGTGCCCACTCGCATGTCAAACATGTTTGCCCAATCCTTAGCGAGGAATGTGGGAACATGTACTCCATTTGTGATATAGGTAATGGGGTTTTCATCCACTGGGATTTCCGGCCAGACATAGCTTTCCATTTGCGAGGCAATTGAGCCATGGATGCGACTCACGCCGTTGTGAAAACGCGATCCACGTAGAGCGAGCGCGGTCTGGTTGAAGGTTTGGTTAGTGCTGTGCGCCCCGAGTTTAATAAATTCTGCCTCGTTTATCTTCAATTCAGGCAGGTAGTCCTGGAAGTGAGACATTAGTAATTCATGCTCAAAAATATCATGGCCAGCCGGTACCGGCGTATGTGTGGTAAATACAGTAGCCGATGCAGTGAGCTCCCAGGCACTCTTGAAATCCAGTGAAGTTGCCACATATTCCCGGCAACGTTCCAGAATCTGAAATGCTGCGTGGCCTTCGTTAATGTGCCAGATATTAGGTGTTAAGTTTAATGCGCGTAACGCTCTGACTCCACCGACGCCTAAAATGATTTCCTGCTGAATGCGGGTATTGATATCGCCGCCATATAATTGGTGAGTGATTTGCCGGTCATGCGGGCTATTTTCAGCAAGGTCGCTGTCAAGTAAATAGAGATTAATATTGCCTGCTTCGACGCACCAAATGTTTAAGTGTACGGTGCGATTATGTATCGAAACATGTGTTTTTAATGGAGAGCCATCATCAGTGAGTACTCGTGTAATCGGTAAGTCGTCAAAATTCAGTGTTTGTGTATGCGCAATTTGGTTACCACCATCGTCAATAGTTTGTCGGAAATAACCTTGTCGGTAGAGTAATCCGACCGCTACGAAGGGTAAGTTTAAATCGCTGGCCGCTTTACAATGGTCACCAGCGAGGATGCCTAAGCCGCCGGAGTAAATCGGTAAACTTTCATGCAAACCAAACTCAGCACAGAAATAAGCAATCAAGTCGCTTTCGGGTTTCAGGAAATTTTTTGTTGGGGCTAAATGAGTTTCACCCAGATAAGTATCAAAAATTGATAGCGCTCGGTTATAGTCTTCGAGAAAAATTCTGTTTTTAGCCGCTGCATCGAGCTTTTCTTGCGAGATACGCCGCAAGAACAGTTTAGGATTATGTTCACAGGTCTCCCATAGCTCATTATCCAGGCGAGAAAAAAGCTCTATGATATGTGATTCCCAGGCATAAAAAAGGTTATTTGCGAGTTCGGTTAAGCGAATTAAGCGCTCGGGAATGCGGGGCTGTACTTCCAGTGAAAATCTTGTTCCGACCATGGGTATTTGGCTATTCCTTTAGTTAGTTGGGGCAAGTTGGGGTAATAAATAGTTGAGACAAGACTTGCCTATTGTAATTTAGTGAGATTAATTATATCGCTGATGACTATGTGTTTTTTCGCGTGTTAGCTCGTGATGCCAGAAATGTACCTGTTACCATAGCGATGGGAAATAGTGTTGCTATGAGGTGATGAGTTGGTGTTTTATTTGTTTTCT
The DNA here is from genome assembly GCA_945787125.1 of uncultured Ectothiorhodospiraceae bacterium. Classification (GTDB taxonomy): domain Bacteria; phylum Pseudomonadota; class Gammaproteobacteria; order S012-40; family S012-40; genus CALZHW01. Next base: position 1,879 of record CALZHW010000051.1, on the reverse strand, counting down.
GAAGGATTTTCGTGCAGTGATTATTCAGATTGCACATTCTTTCGATGTACGTATTTTTATAGAATTGACGAGTGCTTCGTCAATTTTTTGTTACTTTTCCCCATCCTGTATTGATCAAAATGCAGGATTTTCGCACAATCTCTCAGTTGGCTAGCAGTCTATCTACCAACTAACAGGTTCCAACAGTAAAGATTAAATATGGTACCGAGGGTCGGAGTCGAACCGACACGGTGTTGCCACCACTGGATTTTGAATCCAGCGCGTCTACCAGTTTCGCCACCCCGGCTAAAAGAGGCGTTAGTATAATTAATTGTAAAAAATCAGCAAGTCTTAATTCCTTACTTTAACAAAAAAAGCCAAAATACCGGTTATATCAGTGTTTAGTAACTCACAATCGGAGTTCAAAGTTGCATAGTGCCATCTTCCAGCGCCCGTAGCGGCAAGGCCTTATCAAGAGTGTCGGCAGCAGGGATGCTGCCATCAAGCCTACAAGGACGTATTCACGGCGTCTCTCGATAAGGCCTTGCCACTACGAGCGCTGATTATGGGGAAAGTATTTGAGCTCCGAAACTTGAATAGATAAGTTAGTTTAGTCGAGTCGAGTTCGGCAAATTCCGTCAAATTGACAATAGCTACAGGTTTGTTCATCACCCCAGGCGGTGAGGGCGGTTCCGCTTTGCATTTGCTGTTTAATGTCTATTAATCTTTTTTCGGCGGCCTGTTGGGTGGATGAAAGATTGTCTGCCTGCAAAATAATTTCGGCTTTTAGGGCTTTGCCTTTACTTTCCAGCGCCAAGTAACCCAGCTCAGCTATCGAGTTGTTGCTGGCCATGGCGTAGTGCGTCAACTGCACGGCTTCACCGGACTCAACGGCTTGCTGCTTGGCAAAAGCGCCGGTTTTATAATCGATGATGCGTCTTTTTTTGTTGCTCTTGTTGCTGCTGTCAACTCGATCGATCCGCCCGTAAGCGATTAAATCATCGCTTAATTTATGCGTAGCGCTGATCTCTCCGCTATCGAATGCCCATTCAATTTGGTCTTGCTCCAGCCAGTCGATATAAAGTGGAACGACATTTAGCCAGCGTTTGTACCAGCCGCGGTGTTGGAAATTATCTTCAAGATCGCGATGAAATATAATGCGGGAAATTTCAATTAAACGCTGAATCGCTTGCGCCTTGTTGTGTGCTGAAATATTTTCCTTAAATGGCGCAGGAAAGCTGTCATCCTTGCCTTGATGGAACAGAAACAAAATAAAATGCACACGTTCACCATAATCACTTTTCGCCAGCGTTTGACGAATTTCTTCCGGTGCTCGCAAGCTTAATACCTCGGATAAGTGATAAGCATATGGGCAGTTAATTAAGGTTTGATGCGCACTGGCAGAGATTTTTTCTGGCAATTTAATGCTATTGATTGTCGCTGTTTCACGTGTTTCTGTGGATTCTGTGTGGCTACTCAGGTTCAAGTTTGCCTGCAATATTTTGTTTAGAAGCGGGTCTGTTAAATCTTGATTATACGTCAGCAAGTGGAAGTTACGCAGCAACTCAAGCCATGGGCTGGCTTGTGCTTCCTGTTCGCCATGATGATAGCTGAGCAGGATGTTGTTGGCTGAATCCAGTAGGCGTCGAAAATAAAAAAAGTTTTCAGCGTGTTCCTGGTAGACATTGGGTAGACCCAGCTCATGATAAACTCGTTGATTAAAAAACGGTGTGCTTGCCGTAGTGCCAGGAAAACTGCCACGGACAAAATTGCCAATGATGATCGCCTCATGTTGAGTGAGGTTGGTCTGGCGTAAGTGTAAAAATTGTATTTGAGTAGCATGCGGATTGGTGACGGTAAACGTAGTCACTTCCAGTTTTTTCGCAAACCATTGTCGCAG
>CALZHW010000050.1 GCA_945787125.1 uncultured Ectothiorhodospiraceae bacterium | reverse complement strand
GTTCATTTAAAATGGGCTGAGATTTAATTCCTTAGATACAATTAAAAATTAGAAAATTCGCGAAAAAACGTGTCAAGCATTATTTTCGATTATTTTATTGGAATTTACGCTGAGTAGTTACAATTTATTTAGTGTGTAATGAAGGAAATATGACGTTGACTCAAGTTTGAGTTATTAACAAACTCAAACCCGGTAGGGTGTGTTTTACGCACCATAAATCTCTGGGCTACCCGGGAATAATATTGTCCTGCTTGTCTATCAGCTGGCTCTGATTTTTTGGGGTGTTTGCGAGTTTCGCTGGTGCGTGGGACGCACCCTACGGTGGATGATTTTATTTAATAAAGTGGCCCCTTATTCAGAGGCCACCTTGCCTTTTTCTACGATAACGCTATCTAGAAACAAAATCATTACCTCACTAATTCCATTGATTCTTGAAGTAATTTTATCACCTTTAGCGCTGATATGATTACTCCCAGTTTGAACAGCTGTTTTTCATGCTAAGCAAACTCGATTTCAATTTTCCACCCTGAGACTCAATGGTGGAAGCAACTACGATAGCAACGACACCAAAAACTGCCAGGCTAATCCAACTTGATAATTCAAAACGTAGAAAAATTTCATAGAATTGATGAGCCAAGCCCATTAGCAGCAATAGAATTCCACCACTGAATACGTTGCGTTGTTGCGCTTTGAACCCTAACACTAGCAGGCTCAAACCTACAATTATGCATATTAATGCGGCGAGTATATTAGAATAAAGAACTAAACTCGTTGTCATGCCGATTAGCAAAGCAGAAATAGCGAGAAAACGAAATCTTCCAGGACTGTTAACTACACGATTTGATATGTCATACAGCATTCCCGCTGCTAATAACGCGCTTATAGGAAGAATGAGTTCATTGGGGATGAATTTCAGATCTATCATAACGCCACAGAATGATACTGCAACCAATATAGATGGTATGATTGAAAAATAATTTAACACTGTTATTAACTTTGAATCAGCACTTAATCGAACTGATATTTGCCGCACAATGAAAAAAGTAGTCGCTGACATTGTCGTTAAAATGAATAAATCCGCCGAGTAAAGCCAAAGGTTTCGTCCCGCCAATACCGCTAACGGTAAAAATTGTAGACTAAGTGCGATTGTGCCCTCATGGGTCTTTGAAGACACTTGATTATGAGATATTTTTTTACTCAGGAAAAATCCAAACATTGCCAATGCCAATATTAATAAAGCAATGAGCTGCGGATCGCGGATGGGCATTAACAAAGCGACACTACTGAGTAAAAATAATAACGCTAATTTTTTTGCTATACGTCGTGCAAGCACCGTAAAACCAAGAAATGTCACAGGTATTAAAACCAAAAGTGAACCTACCGTAGTTAATAAAGCAGTACTCATGCTATCCACTGACCAGGCAACATATTGGGGGTAAAGGTTAACATCAGGCGGCGCCGTTTGAGAAAAAATAAATGCGCCAAGTATCGCGAAATTCGCAGGAATTGAAATCAGTGCCAAGGTGAGCAATAATCTCGCCCCTTTGCTTTCTTTCAACCAATATCCACTGCTCAGTCCGAGAATTGCCAACAAACCGGTATGACCCAGCATTAAAAGATAGCGAAAACTGTCATTTCCACTATCCCAGCCTTTCATTAGAAAACTGTACATGGCAAATAATACTGCAGCAGCACCTATTATGCGCAATATGGTCGGCATGTTTTTCATTAAATTGAATTCCTTTTTCATTGTCTCTTGCTGTTCACTCTGTTCATTGTTTTCGGTCCAGGGGTCTATTTGCGGTTTCATTTTTGTTGCTCCTCAGCCAGTAACATGCTTAGTTCTTTTTGCAATGCTTCGTGTTGTTCCTGCGATAAGAAATCGCGCTCTAGGTTGTCACAGTTGTCACCAATATCAGTAGCCATCTCGGATTGGCCAATGCTAATTTCCCAGCGATTAAAAGACTCGTCCAACATAATGTCTGCGTAATGATTGGTTTCATTTGTTGCGCCGAGCGCCTTGGATGTTGACTGTCGCGCTCGCATAAGCGTGAGTTTTTGCTTCATACCCGACAGGCGTTGTTCACTGGTTTCAATGTCCTGCGCTAGTTTGACTGCTGCCTGTGCATATCGCGCTAACATTATTTCCAGATTGTTAGATTTTTCATCGTAGATACGTTTGCGAGCCACACATTCCAATGCTTTGGTTTCATCGGTTGTTGCACACTCAATGGCTCGCTTGCGCCACAGCGCGGCATTTTCTTTTTGCTCCTTAATCTGTTGTTCAAGCTGCTGTGCCTCACTATGGACTTGCGCCAATCGTACCTTGGCTTCCGCAACTTTTTGACACATATCAATCAACGTAACTTGAATCACAGCATCGTGATTTTCAATTCCTCCAACGACTTGATCAAGGCGAGAGACAAGCGTGGCAGATAGACGTTTAAAAATTGACATAGTTGTTACCTCCGTTTTTAATGTTCGGAAGTATTGTTAGCCGCGGGATCGAATTAATAAACCATTTCCTACTTTGTATACTATTGATGTTTGTTTAGTATAGAATAGCTATACTATTTACCGAGAAACATCAGGAGAGCTTATGGCGCAAACCGCTGAACTAGTTAAAACTTTGAAAGCCGCTTTAAAAAGCAACAACCTGACTTATGCCGATGTCGCGAGACAATTAAAGATGAGTGAGGCCAACATGAAGCGCCTGTTTGTATCGAAGCGATTTACCCTTCAGCGCTTAGAAGAGATCTGTCAACTCATGCAGATGGAATTAACGGATCTGTTCCAACTTTATCAAGAATCTCGCCAGCGTATTAGTCATCTAACGTTAGAGCAGGAAAAAGAATTGGTGAAGGATGAAAAATTGCTGCTGGTTGCGGTGAGTGTGCGCAATCATCTCACCTTTAAGGATATCATTAGCAACTATCTGCTCTCAGAGATTGAGTGTATCCGCTGCCTGGCTAAACTGGACAAGTTGATGATTATTGATCTTTTGCCGAACAATCGAATTAAACTGCGTATTGACGAAGACTTTCACTGGATTGAAAATGGCCCAATTGAAAACTTCTTTGAACAAAAAATCCAGAAACATTTTCTAAAATCGGGTTTCAGAGCGGAGTTGGAACACCGGCGATTTATGTTCGGTTTATTAAGTGACTCCTCAATTCGAGTGCTGCTAAAAAAAATGCATAATCTCACCAAGGAATTTGCAGATCTGCATCGCCAGGATGCCCATTTACCACTGGAAAAACGTCATAACATCGGATTCATAATGGCGATGCGTCCATGGGAGTTTGAGGTCTTTGAGCCCTTAATTCGATCCAAACACAAGGGAAAGTAAATTGAGTTCTATGCCCGCAACTCTAAAAAGTGATACTTATTCGAATCAGACTTATTAATTCACTTCTTTCCATGATCATTGCTCCACGTTACGCAAAAATCAAACTCTATAAGGGAGAAATTAAACGAACGGACTTTCCCATAATCAGCGCGCGTAGTGGCAAGGCCTTATCGAGAGTGTTGGCAGCATGAATGCTGCCGCCAAGTCTACAGGGACGTATTCACGACGTCTCTCGGTAAGGTTTTGCCACTACGGGCGCAGGAAGATGGCACTGATGCCATTAAGATCAACCTGCCAAGCGCTCTACCCCTTCATGTTCACAAATCCTTACATTCAAGGCAGACAATACGGCCTTAAGCGAGGCACTAATCGTATCGTGGTCAAATGCAACCCCTGAAATACGTTTGCCATCCACATTGAGTAACACATAGGCCACCGCTTCTGCATTGGTGCCTTCCCCAATGGCATGTTCGCTGAAATCGACAACATGAATGCTTTGCTTGGAATATTGCATCCAGGCATTTACAAAAGCGGAAATTGCACCCTCACCTTCACCCCGTAAGACCTGCTCATGTTGACCGTCACTGATGCGAGCCTCAATCACATCATGGCCATTTTTATCAATGCGATATCCCTGCAAGAGAATCGGTGACGAATCATTCACAAAAGTTTTCCGGAACAAATTATAGATGACATCACTGCCGACCTCACCCGCTTGTTGTTCACTCTGCTGCTGCACAATGGTCGCTAATTCGGTTTGCAACCACCGGGGTAAGCTGAGCCCATAATCTCGCTCCAACACAAAAGCCACACCACCCTTGCCGGACTGGCTGTTGACGCGTATCACAGCCTGATAATCGCGCCCCAAATCCTTCGGGTCGATGGGCAAGTAAGCGACCTGCCAGTGTTCGTCGGCTTGTTGCTGATGTAAACACTTGCGAATGGCATCCTGATGACTGCCAGAAAAGGCCGTATAAACCAGTTCACCAATCCAGGGATGACGTGGACTTATCCCAATGCCGGTGCATTCGGTTACCACTTGAATTATTTCATCCGGGTTGGAAAGATCCAGTTGTGGGTCGATACCTTGACTATAGATATTCATCGCCATGGTGACGATGTCCATGTTGCCGGTGCGCTCGCCGTTACCAAGTAAAGTGCCTTCGACTCGATCAGCACCAGCCATCACGGCAAGTTCAGCTGCGGCCACGGCACAACCGCGATCATTATGGGTATGTACAGAAAGAATAATACTGTCACGCCGGCTAATGTGTGTTGCAAAATATTCCACCTGATCAGCAAACACATTGGGTGTAGCCTCTTCAACGGTGGAAGGCAGGTTAATAATGCAAGGCCGTTGCGGTGTCGGCTGCCACACATCCAACACCGCATCACAAATTTCAACCGCGTAATCCATCTCAGTGCTGGTGAAACTTTCTGGTGAATATTCAAAAGTCCATTCGGTTGCCGGATACTTGCTTGCCTCACGTTTTAACCACTCAGCACCATGGCGAGCTATGGCCGTGATATTGTCACGATCCAAACCAAATACACGTTCACGTTGCACAGTTGAAGTTGAATTATAAACATGCACGATGGCGCGCGGGATGCCGATTAACGATTCAAAAGTGCGCTTAATTAATTGCTCACGAGCCTGCACTAAAACCTGCACTGTCACATCAGCGGGAATTTGATCCTCTTCAATCAGCCAGCGTACAAAGTCATAATCATGCTGACTTGCAGAGGGAAAGCCAACCTCAATTTCCTTCAGGCCAAGCTTAACCAACAGCGCCCATAGGCGGCGCTTTTGTCCCACAGTCATCGGCTCAACCAATGCCTGATTGCCATCGCGTAAATCGACACTTGCCCAACGGGGTGCTTGCTCAATGTGACGGTTAGGCCACTGGCGATTGTGTAGTTCAACGCCCGCTGCCGGGCGGTACTTATTATGATTAAAGGCTTTCATGACTGACTCCTGATTAGCAGTAGTGAAAGATTAACGCAATATCCGAGGCAACATATTGCGAAATCACCTTAGAATTTGGAAAAAATCGCAATATTATTGCTAATAAGTATATTATAGTGGCACAATATAGCTATCGATGCTAATGGAGCGCAAATTCATGACTCAAGATCGCTACGACCGCCAGATCCTCGATATTCTACAAAGGGATGGCCGTATCAGTAATCAAGACTTGGCCGATAAAATCGGTCTCTCCAGCTCACCATGTCTACGTCGAGTCCGTTCCCTGGAAGATGATGGATTCATCATCGGCTATCGCGCCATACTCAACGCTAAAAAACTCGGTTTGTCGCTGATGGCCCTGATTCACATTTCTATGGATCGCCACACGCCGGAGCGTTTTGCGAATTTCGAAACCAAAATTCGCGCCCTGCCCGAAGTCCTCGAATGCTTACTGATCACTGGTCAAGATGCCGACTACCAGCTCAAAGTTATTGTAAAAGATATGGATGACTATCAGGAGTTATTACTGAATAAAATCACCCGAATTGAAGGTGTTAGTGGAGTACATTCCAGTTTTGTTATGCGCAATGCGGTGGATAAAATGGTGTTGCCAATTGGCTAATGCGTAAATCGTTTGCACCCTTCCATAACAATGTTAAGCTATAATTCCAGTGAGGAATGGGCAATGTATAACAGTTTCCATATCAGTAATTCAACACGCAATATAATACAGGGAGATAACCATGAAAGCAGAAAGCATATTAGACACTATCGGCAATACCCCCCACGTAAAGCTCAATCGCTTATTTGATAAAGATATCGAAGTCTGGGTGAAACTGGAAAGAGCTAATCCCGGCGGTAGCATTAAAGATCGCATTGCATTGGAGATGATTCAACAAGCTGAAAAAACCGGCCTGTTAAATAAAGAGTCGGTAATTATCGAACCCACTTCCGGCAATACCGGCATAGGCCTGGCCATGGTCGCCGCAACACGCGGTTATCGCCTAATTTTAACCATGCCAGAATCCATGTCACTGGAACGTCGTCGTTATATGGCTGCACTAGGAGCTGAACTGGTATTAACCCCCAAGGAAAAAGGCATGGGTGGCGCCATCGAAAAAGCCAATGAACTATTAGCGCAAAATGACAACGCCTGGATGCCAGCGCAATTTAACAATCAGGCCAATGTGGAAGCCCATAGGAAAACAACCGCTCAGGAGATTATTAAAGATTTTCCGGAAGGACTGGATTTCATGATCACTGGTGTGGGTACTGGCGGTCACATTACAGGCTGCGCTGAAGTTCTCAAAGAAAAATTTCCCAATCTTAAAGTGTTTGCCGTGGAACCATCCGCTTCACCCGTACTCAGTGGCGGTGAAAAAGGCCCCCACCCCATTCAGGGAATTGGTGCTGGTTTTGTTCCACAAATTCTAAACACAGAAATTTTAGACGGCATAATCCAGGTTGATAATTCTGAGGCTTTTGCCATGGCCAATCGCTGCGTCCGTGAGGAAGGTATTTTCATTGGTATTTCATCTGGTGCATCACTGGCTGCAATCGCTGCCAAACTTGATGAAATACCAAAAGGCAGTCGCGTTTTAACTTTTTGTTACGACTCTGGCGAGCGCTACTTGTCCGTTGACGGCTTATTTGATTAGCATGAAACTTTATCGCAATAATTAACGAGAGAATAAATGCCTCAAATAGCTGAAACAGATGAAGAAATAGTAAAATGCTTTTCAGTGATGTCAGAATTAAGACCTAACCTTGAAAGAAATACTTTTCTTCACTTAATTCATGAGATGGGAAAACAAGGCTACCAACTCGCATTCATTGAAGAAAACAATGCAATTATGGCTGTCGCAGGATTCAGGGTTTCGACAAATTTGTTTATGGGCAAGAATTTTTACGTAGATGATTTGGTCATCACAGCAAAGCAACGCTCAAAAAGCTACGGTGAAAAAATGCTTTCCTGGCTCCGCGATATAGCCATCGAAAAAAATTGCAATTATTTTCACCTGGATTCTGGCACACACAGGCATAGCGCGCATAAATTCTATTTTAGAAACGGCTTGAGCATAGCGAGTTATCACTTCTCAGAGAACTTAAAGGATGATTATCAAAACCAATAGATTGAGCATTGGTTTAAAAACATAACTACCTCTAAACATTCGGCGCTATGGGCACATACCCATAGCGCTCCCGAAGTGTTCCCCATCAATTTTCACAAATACATCATAGAACCTGTAGTGAAAAAAAATACCCATAGACAACTTTAAAGGTGGACATCAAAACGCTATACAAAACAACGTAGACAAATTAAATTATGAGAGAACGGACAAATATAGTACTTACAATCGGAGTTCAACAGTTGCAAAAGTGCCACCTTCTAGCGCCCGTAGTGGCAAAACCTTACCGAGAGACGCCGTGAATACGTCCCTGTAGGTTTGACGGTAGCATCCATGCTGCCAACACTCTCGCCAGCAATCTCGATAAGGCCTTGCCACTACGAGCGCTGATTACGAGAACTAGTTTGAACTCCGATTGTGAGTTAGTTAAATTAAATTATTCTGTTGCTTTCTTTATGCAGCATTAGCAGCTTTTGCTATTAAACAAAGAATCACATAAGACAAAAGTAATATGGCCTGTTTTTCCTGAATAGATACGCTCATAATTTCACTTCCAAATAATTATTGCATCAGTAACTACCAACTAAGCAGGTCTTATGCCATATCGAAAAATAACTACAAGCTACTGATTTTAATAAACTTAAAATTAGCTTCAATTGTTTTATGTCTCGCAAGCTCCCAATGCAACATTAAAATCTAACGTGTTTTAGAGACACTATACGATTTATTTCAAAGCAACCCCTTGTCCATTACTTGATTGAAAATACAAAAATCATTCAATTCCCGCTTGGCGTTGAACATAAAACACATCTACCGCAATTCAATAAACAATCTAAGCCAACATAACACACAGCCTAATTCTTACGCATCACCTGATGATCACACTGTGATTTCAGTGGTATCGATTACCACGTTGAGGTAATATTAATCACTGTTAAAATACTCGATTTACTCACAAATTTAAAATCAAATAATAGCAGGCAGCAATGCAAACCTGCGGATTTCATTCAATCTCATTACAATTAAAGAGAAAACAACTATGAACATTGATCTAACGGCGATGCCAGCCACGATTGATTTGCTCCATGTCAGCCTGGGCATCATCGCATTAGTCTTCTTTATCCTGTTCTTGACAAAGGGTGGCAGCAAAGCGTCAGCACCGATGGAAACCCAAACTGAGCTACCTGCTACGCTTGCTAAAACAGAGCCCGCGGCTGAATCTCAACCCATATCACAATTGAAAACCGCTAACCCTGATGCGGCGTTACAGTTACTAACACTATTACAACAAGAAGCCAGGTTCATCGACTTCGCTCAAGAAGACTTACTGGATTATTCGGATGCTGACATTGGCGCAGCAGCGCGCGTGGTTCATGAAGGCAGTAAAAAAGTATTAAAAGACTACTTCATGTTAGCAGTCATGAGAGACGAGCAAGAAGAAAGCCGCATCACATTGCCTGAAGGGTTTGATGCAACGACGGTTCGCTTAACCGGCAATGTCATCGGTCAAGCACCTTTCACTGGCACCCTGGTACATCGTGGCTGGAAAGTCACCGAAGTCAAACTACCCAAACTGGCCGAAGGACATGACGCACATATTATTGCCCCGGCGGAGGTTGAGCTGTGAGCAGTGAAGACATCAAAAATACAATTCGCTATGGCGTTGGTATCGACCTTGGCACCACGCACTGCGTTTTGTCTTATGTCGAATTATATTCGGATCAAGACCCTGCACCGATTCATGTGCTACCCATTCCGCAATTAACCACGCCTGGCAGTGTGGAAGAAAAAAACCAACTGCCCTCCTTTATGTATCAAGCGCATGAAGCGGAGCTCGCAGAGAGCGATATTGCACTACCCTGGGATGGCAAGCCCGAAACGATAATCGGCACAATTGCGCGCGAGTTAGGCAGTAAGACGCCCATCCGTTTAGTCTCCAGCGCGAAGAGTTGGTTATGTCATGGCGGGATTGATCGTCACGCCTCATTCCTGCCACTGAACAGTCCTGAGGAAGTGCCAAAGGTCTCGCCGATTGAAGCGACCTTCCAATACCTTATGCATTTACGCAACGCTTGGGATTTTCGTTTTCCTGATACGCCGCTGGTCAATCAAGAAGTGACCATCACCGTTCCGGCATCGTTTGACCCAGCGGCGAGAGACCTCACCGCAGAAGCCGCACATCGCGTTGGATTCAAGAACCTGATTCTTCTAGAAGAACCACAAGCTGCCGTCTACAGCTGGCTTGAATCAAACAGCGACTCCTGGCGCAATCAGGTGAGCATCGGCGATATTATTTTAGTGGTTGATATTGGGGGTGGCACCACCGATCTATCGCTGGTCGCGGTGACGGAGGATGCCGGTAACCTCAGTTTAAATCGCGTCGCCGTGGGAGATCATATCCTGCTAGGCGGAGATAATATGGATCTGGCGCTCGCCTATCAAATAAATGGCAAACTCGCACAAGAAGGTAAAAATTTAGCACCCTGGCAAATTCTGGCGATTACACAAAGTTGCCGTGATGCAAAAGAAATATTACTGACTGACCCCGAAATCCATAGCGTACCCATTGTTATCCCAAGCAGAGGCTCTAAATTACTGGGTGCCACATTACGCACTGAACTCAGCAAAGAAGAAGTGATGGCAAGCCTGGTTGACGGCTTCTTTCCTCAGGTCGGCATTCACGATCACCCAGCGCAGCAAGCGCGCAGCGCTTTAAAACAAATGGGACTACCTTATGCGCAGGATGCAGCAATCTGTCGTCATCTCGCCGCCTTTCTGTGTCGACAACAAGCCGCAGCTAATGATTTCTTAGGGGAAAATCAAGGCGACTTTATCAAACCTACCGCTATTTTATTTAATGGTGGTGTCTTAAAAGCACCAGTTCTCGCTGAGCGAATGATGCGGGTGATTAATCACTGGCTGAGTGAAGCCGGTGTGGATCAGGCTAAACTTTTAGCCGGCACTGATCTCGACTTGGCCGTCGCTAAAGGCGCTGCTTATTATGGTGCGGTGCGGCAAGGCAAAGGCGTACGGATTCGTGGCGGCATCGCCAGTGCTTATTACGTTGGCATTGAAAGTGCCATGCCTGCAATCCCCGGCATGACACCGCCGATACAAGCATTATGCGTTGCACCATTTGGCATGGAAGAAGGCTCTGCGGCCAAGGGTCCAAATCAGGAGTTTGGTTTGGTTGTCGGAGAACCGGTGCGTTTTCGTTTCTTTGGCTCCACCACACGGCGTGATGATGAGGCAGGCACCTTGCTTGACTATTGGGAACCTGAAGAACTGGAAGAGTTGCCGGAAATTCAAGCCAACTTACCCGCTGAAGGTCGCAAGCCGGGCGAGATCGTACCTGTTCAGCTGGCCTCTCGCGTGACTGAAGTTGGCACCCTCTGTCTAGAAGCGATTCCGTTTGATGGCAGTGCAAAATGGCAAGTCGAGTTTGATGTGAGAGCCAGTTGAATAAAGAACATAAGCAGGCTCCACGTTTCCTGGTTGGAATCGATCTCGGCACCACCAACACGGTCGTCGCTTATACGGATCTCTCACAAGAGATTGAACAAGCTCAGACCCAGTTATTCGAGATTGAACAACTCGTCGCTCCTGGCGAAGTTGCTAAAAAGCCCTTACTGCCTTCGTTCCGCTATCATCCCGCGACGGGCGAACTGGCACCACAAGATATGCAACTGCCATGGACAACTCCCCTGTTATCTGGGCTACCCGGTGAGTTACCACAAGTCGTTATTGGTGAATGGGCACGCGAACTCGGCTCCAAGGTTGAAGGACGTCTCGTCAGCAGCGCTAAAAGTTGGTTATCTCATCCTCAAGTGGATAGAAGCGCAGATATACTGCCCTGGGCCGCGGCTGAAGGTATTATCAAAGTCTCGCCGGTATTGGCCAGCGCGAGTTATCTTAACCATGTCAAACAAGCATGGAATCACGAATACCCTAACGACCCATTAGAGAAGCAAGAGCTTGTTGTCACTGTGCCTGCCTCCTTCGATGAAGCAGCACGCGCCCTGACAGTCGCAGCGGCCAACTTAGCAGGCTTAGGTAAAATATTATTACTCGAGGAGCCACAGGCGGTCTGTTATGACTGGTACGCACAACATCAGCGCGACGTTAAACATCTGCTAAAAAATATTAAACTTTTATTAGTCTGCGATGTAGGTGGGGGTACAACCGATCTCAGTTTGATTCGTGTTGGCATGGAGAATGACTCGCTGGAACTCACTCGCATTGGCGTCGGCGACCATTTAATGCTGGGTGGTGACAATGTGGATCTTGCGTTGGCGCATATTGCTGAGCAACGCATTGTCCAAGACGGCAAGCCATTGAATGCGGCAAGCCTATCACAGATGATTCAACAAACACGCAAAGCCAAAGAATTATTATTATCAGACTATGCTCCTGATACCGCGAAGGTAACGGTGTTGGGTAGTGGTGCACGTCTAATTGGCGGCTCCAAGAGTTGTGAATTAAGCCGCGATGAAGTGAGAGAAATCGCACTAGACGGCTTTTTTCCTTGTACTTCTTTTTCTGAACAGCCGAATAAACGCCGCGGTGCCATCGTCGAATTTGGCTTGCCCTATGCCACCGATCCAGCTGTCAGCAAACATATCGCGGCATTTCTCGGGCGCCACGACCAAGCATGCCGCAATGCATTGCAGCTTGGTGATGATCAAAGTCAAACTGCGGTACCAGATGCGGTATTGTTAAACGGCGGCGTTTTCAATAGTTTTACCTTAACCGAACGTGCGCTAGCGGTGCTGCATCAATGGCGTCAACAACCGATTACCGTCCTGGAAAATACCCATCCTGATTTGGCCGTTGCCTATGGTGCGGTTGCTTATGGTTTGGCGAGACGCGGCGCGCAACTTAAAATTGGCGGGGGCTCTGCACGAAGTTACTTTTTACAACTCGATGACAGCGGGCAAGGGAAACGTGGCGTGTGTTTAATGCCAAAAGGCACAGAAGAAGGTCAAGAAGTTCAGTTAACCGGACGCCGATTCGCGTTGCGCCTCGGCCAGCCAGTGCGTTTTCATCTCGTTTCTTCCAGCGACGACACTAAACGCCAAGCCGGTGAACTATATGACATCGATGTAGAACATATGATCACACTGCCACCACTGGCTGCAGTATTAGATATAGAACACCATGATAAAAATGAAGTGGAAGTCGAACTGGCCTGCTCACTAACGGAAGTCGGCACCCTTAACATTGAATGCGTGAGTTTGTCTTCAGAAAAACAACGCTGGGATGTGGAATTCCAACTTCGCAAAGAACTCAGTGCGCAACAACAAGCAGCAACGAATGTAGAAGAACCTGCCCTACCCGCTCGTTTTGCTGAAGCCAAAGATAAAATTCAAACCGTGTTTGGGCATGGCACAAAAGAATTTGATCCCAAAGCGGTAAAGAAACTTCGCAATGATCTCGAAAAATTACTCGGTAAACGTGATAGTTGGGATATGTCACTACTCAGAGCTATACACGATATTTTAATGGAGGGACACAAAAAACGTCGCCGCTCCATTACCCATGAGCGAGTTTGGTTTAACCTTACTGGATACACACTAAGACCCGGCTTTGGTTACCCGCTTGATGAATGGCGCATACAAGAAATTTGGCCGCTCTATCAACAAGGCCTACAATTTACTAAAGAGAGTCAATCATGGAGTGAATGGTGGACCTGTTGGCGTCGTGCAGCAGGTGGTCTCACGCAAGCACAACAAGAGATTGTTTTTATTGATATCGCGCCCTACATCAATCCAGCAACTGCCCGCAAACTGAAATCCGCCGCCGATAAAAATAAATCCTACGAAGACATGGTGCGATTAGTCGCGGCTCTGGAAAACCTGCCGATGACCACCAAGACTCAGATCGCCCAATGGCTTTTACAGCGTTTAGAGAAAGCCAATGAAACACCAACCAGCTGGTGGGCCTTAGGGCGAGTCGCCGCACGTGTCCCGTTTTACGGCAGTGCGCATAATGTTCTGCCTAAAGAAACTGTGCAGAATTGGCTACCTAACTTATTGAAAGCCGATTGGAAAAATAATCTAAATCAGGCCTTTGCTGCTGTCATGCTCGCCCGTATGAGTGGTGACCGCACACGAGATCTTGACGAGGTTCATCGAAACGATATTATTGATAAACTCAAAAATATCAAAGCGCCGACTATTTGGATCGAGATGGTAGCAGAAATTAAACAACTCGATGAAACCGAAACCAAACGAATTTTTGGTGAAGCATTACCAACTGGGCTGAAATTAATTGATTAATTTCAGCCCAGGCTTAACTTAGAAAAAACAAGTTACATTAGGATTTATTGTTTATTAAAGAATCGGCGCACCAGAAATCAACGGAGTAGGGTTGCCAGGCTTAATTTCAGTCTCTTTTTTTCTCCGATTGCTCCACCAGGACCACCAGCCAAATAAATAAAGCGCTAAACATGCCAGCGAACCAATCAACACCATATCGTTAACTTTTAAATTCACTTGCCAGAACAAGTCATCCCAGAACTTGCGTCCAGAATTTTCTTTATACTTAACCAGTTTTCCAGAGGAATCCGTCGTCCATAAATAATCATAACGATAGCCAAAATCGTGAATCAAACCCGGTATAAATAACAAGCCTGTTGGTGACAGCAACATCCATAACGGCCGTGGGATAGAAGCGCCATCAAAAACAAGACCTTTTGGAATAATTATTTCGGTTTTGTCACTAGGCAATTGGTATTTCCAATCTTCAGTCAGCTCCCACTTTCTAATAAATGTAAGCCAACGCCAAAACTTAACGAGTTTAGATTTACCTTGCGTCTTAATAGGAATAGGAATCATTTTAGGCATATTCATTTCTTTTTCTCTCAAATTAAGGGGCATAGCCCTAAACCGAAGACCTCACCCCGTTGCATACCCGTAGCATTGCTTAACACAGCATTCCTAGGCAATACTCATGAGCATAATTACTGACTCAATCTGACCAGTATTCATCTCAATTGAGTTAATCACGAAATGACTATAAACCCGTTCCCAATCTACATCTGTGAATTAAATCACACAAAAACTTTTGATTGCTGGCATGAAATTTTAATTTTCATTGGTGAAGGAAAGTTTTTAGCCAATCATAATATCGATAAAGAACGAGCTTTAAATCTAAAATCATTAATTGGACGACGTGTAGAGTGCGTTTTTTGTTGTAATTGGCTAGGCGTGATGAGGCGCAATAGCGAGCTATTGCAACGATTCGCAACGACGCCAATTGCGATAAAAAGCGTGCTATGTATGTTGTAGCGTATTCACCCGATGGGTGAGTGCAGGAAAAGCACGATAATTCAATAATACCAAATGCTTAAACGTATTTCGAAGCGGTCAACTGATGAATTTAGGTTAAACTTTGGGTCGAACGTATTACCTGCGCTGTGTCACTGCTGGATCGGCGGGATTAATCTCAGCGAGTTTTTTTAGATATTTCGTTGCTTTAAAATTATTTCCTACATCCCTATACAACACAGCAAGTGTGATAAATATGTTACGATTTCCAGAAGCAGTAGGTAATACATTTTCCAATACTTTGATTGCTTCCATTCGTTGATTATCATTGTTCAATGCAATCGCAAAAAGATAGGCTAATTCAACATTATTTGTCTTATTATATGCCTGCTCCAACAGCTGCAAAGCTTCCGCTTTACGTTGCTGCCGAATAAGAGAAAATACCAACGACTGCGTGAGTGCCGGGTTAAATGGGTAGTTATTCAGGCCCTGCTGCAATAATATCTCTGCCTCTGATTCGCGTTGAGTCATTCGATATAGGTCTGCAAGATTGATTATTGCCACGACTGGAATCGGATCAAAATCTACTGCGAGCAGGTATGATTTCTCTGCTTGTGCTAATTGACCGAGTTTCAAATACAAATTTGCAAAATTAATATGCCCTTCTGCTCGATCCAGATTGATTTGATAACTTGCTTTTAGCTGCTCCAGTGTAGTGTTAAAAACATTTTGAGTATTTTTATCTAATAATAGTGGCGGCACAGATGCTAACAAACGTGTTGCTTCAATGCGTACCGCCAACACCGGGTCAGTTAGTAGTTTTTTCAAAAAATGAACACGTTGCTCAGGGGAGGCAGACTCAAACCCACTGACTGCGGTACGCCTGACCAGTGGATCAGGATCACTCAACGAGTCAATAACAAGGTTACCTGAAATTTCGCCCGGATAAGGCTTTAAAAGCTGCAATGCAGTGGCTCTTACTATAGGAGCCTGACTTTTATCTTCGACGACATTAGCAAGCAATCGCACAGCATCTTTTTTACCTGTCCGTCCAGCATTGAACGCCTCAGCATAATGTGCCTTTTTTCGGAGATTAGGATGATTTTTTGCTATAGCTTGCGTAGCCCATTGTACTGACTTATCCTGATGGCAGTTGCTGCAAGCGTTAGGAGTGCCAATTTTTTCTGATAAATCAGGCCTTGGAATGCGAAAACTGTGATCGGCGCGTGGATCTACCCCCATATAAGTTCTTGTTGGCGCATGGCAATTTACGCAATAACTTCCCGCTGAACCCGGTTCATGAAAGTGATGCGAACGATTGTCATAATTTTTTTTCTGCAAGCCACTAGCATTGATATTTTTAGGAATGGTTGATTCTGTCGAATTATGGCATCCAGTACACAAGGCATTACCTTTGGTCTTTAACTTTGCGGAATGTGGATTATGGCAGTCACTGCAACGAACACCTTTTGCCGCCATCTTCGATTGACTGAAGGATCCATAAACATACACCTCATCTTTAATCTGCCCATCGTCAAAATATAATGGATCAACCAATAGCTCAGGCAAATGCGTGTCCATTAATCGCTGGCCATAAGTATATTCGGGATTGATCATACTGCGTCTCGAATGGCATCGCGCGCAAGACTCGAGTTGCACCTGAAAATTCGTTCCCTTGTAGTCGATCTGGAAGCCCTTCATCTCTGCGTTAACTGTGCTGGAATCTTTGCTGCTGCTATT
Source organism: uncultured Ectothiorhodospiraceae bacterium (assembly GCA_945787125.1). Taxonomy (GTDB): domain Bacteria; phylum Pseudomonadota; class Gammaproteobacteria; order S012-40; family S012-40; genus CALZHW01. Next base: position 6,484 of record CALZHW010000050.1, on the reverse strand, counting down.
TTTACTTGCCCACTCTAGATGCTTTGACGCCGGACCGTGACACCCCTGGCAGCCGACACTTATTTGCTGAAAACTTGTTTTGTAACTATCAGCTTCAGCATCATAGTTTTTTTTAAGATTTGTTGAATGACATTCTGCGCAATTAGAATTCCAGTTATGTGAAGGTTTGCTCCAATGCAACTCATCTTTATATGTTATTTTTTCATTTGGGAGAAGGTGAAACCAGCGAAAGTTGTGTGTATCCCACGCCACCGACAGGGCCTGAAACCGCCCATTGGTAAATTCCAACAAATATTGTTGCAGCGGTTCATAACCAAAAACGTATCTAACCGTAAAATCAGCCAACTTGCCATCCGGCCCATCCGTGTTGACCATGTATTTACCATTTTGTTGAAAGAATCGACTTGTTATGCCCTGTGAAATGAACTGCGTATTGTTGAAATCAGCCAATACTGTCTGGTCATTTGCATCCTGCATGGCAAGTGCATGGTGTGAGGTTTCCCATTCTTTGTAGTGTATTACATGACACTTTGCGCACGATTGTTCAGTTACAAAAGTGCTATTATTAGATTCCCCACTTGCCTCAGCAATGGATAAATGCTGCTCTACGGCATAAGTAAGTCTTCCGATCGCGCTTATTACGATAAAACTGGCGATAAAAATATAGCATTTCACCAAGTCTGTTTCCCTTGCAATTTTTTACTGAGTAACCATTGGCGACTTACCTACCTTCCTGGCCTGTTATTGAGCACTTCTCAAACAATACTTATTAAAAATATATTGTTACGGTCAGGTTCCTATCGGGAATAATTTTCTTTTATTCTTTGAAGTGAAATCACCAGCAGCATCCACAGCAAACTAACGCTTAACAACAATAGTAACATCATCGGTAAAATACCATAGTTCATTGCAACATAAGCAAGCCCAATGATTGGTAATAAAATCACTCGAACTATCGATCGTAAACTGTCGTGCTGAGCAATATAATCAGCAATAGGTGGTGAATACTGGTAATACAATTCAACGAATTTTTTACCTGCAGCATGGGGTAACAGCTGCCAATCACGGAATTGGCGCAACACATAAACATGAGGATCAAGATAGGAACCGTAAGCGGCTGTAGCAATAAAACAAAATCCGCCGTCTCTGCTGCTGGCAGAGTCCGATGAATCATCCAGTACAGCGTTATTTGCAGAAACCGTCAGCGTATAACTCAGATCGCTGGAAAGTTCAGGCAAACTATTGTCGCTTACCGTAACATTTACCTCATGATCACCTATTTGTTCACTGCCAGGTAACCAGTTAATAAGGCCAGTTGTTTCCTTGATGCTCATACCGACTGGGGCGCTGGTCAAAGTATAAGTTAACTGCCCATCACCGTTACCGCCAGTCACCTCAACCTGATAACTGTAAGCGACATCTTGCACAGCAGTCGTGATCGGACTCAAGGAGATTTTGGGTGCCGCTTTGACTGCCACCACAGAAATAATAAAACTCTGGCTATCAGACAAAGCGGGAGCACCATCATCAGTCGCACTAACCGTAATATTGTGATCACCCACCTGAGTAGCATTAGGAGTCCATTGAATAAGGCCACTTGAAATGTCAATACTCATGCCAGTAGGAGCTGTTGTCAGCGTGAAGCTTAAGCTATCATTAATATTGAGATCCGTTGCATCAACATCATAGCGGTACGCAGCGCCATGGTTAACTCCTGTGACAGGACTTGATGTGATATCCGGTGATGTATTATTGACTGCGGCAGAGACCGTTACAATAAAACTCTGGCTAGCAGACATAACAGGAGCGCCATTATCAGACACGTTGACTGTTACATCATGGTCACCTGACTGTGATGCGTTGGGTATCCAGCTAATAAGACCACTTAAAGCGTCAATACTCATACCAGTGGGAGCTGTTGTCAGCGTGAAGCTTAAGGTGTCACTGACATTGAGGTCAATTGCCTCAACATCGTAAGAATAAGTGATGCCTTGGTTAGCAGTAGTCACCGCCGTGCTGCTGATACTGGGTATTTGATTGCCGTCAGAAACTTGTAACGCAGCAGACTCTAGACTCACCCAGCCAGTTTCTCCGGGTTTAGAGTAAAGCGTATAACGCACAGTTAATGTTTGACCTGCGGAGGCTGCTCGGAAATTCAAGTTTACTTCTCTAGAGGCTATGCCATTGAATTCATCAATCTGTACGATATAAGCCGGAATACTCGCATCACTCAGAAACGCCTTAAACCGGCCACCTGCCTGTTTCACGCCGACATAAACCTTCAAGTTTTTCAGTGTGGTATCCGCAGGAACGGTGAACTCAAAACCATTATCTTCAATATACACGCGCAGCCCTGAAGCCGTTTTTGATGCTGAAGTCGTCGGAGTCCCATCAGTCCAGGAATAGACCGTTGAGTTGTCCGTGCCATTATTAAATAAGGTGTCGTTAATTGGACTCAAATCGCTGATCAGTGGCGTAATGCCTATTTTACGATTCACATCAGTGCCAGTAGAAAGTGCCCAGTGCACCCAGTCCGCTGAACCATAAGTGGTCAAGTTCACGTCTGAAGGTGTCGTTTTAAGCGACCCAGAGAGCATTGATGCTCCTACGCCAGGCAATACTTCGAAAGAAGCGTCTGCTAAAGTGCTATCGTTGTACCCATCCAATTTAGCGATGGCGTGCACAGTCGAATCGGCAGCAAGCATAAAAGGTTCATTATAGAGCTGCGCTGTTTCACTGGTGCGCGGATCCGTTCCATCAAGCACATAATAAATATTAGCCGCTGTTGTTTCTGTTGTCAGGCTAACTGTTACTTTCTCACGAAAAATGCCACCCAAAGGAACCATTTTCGGTGTTGCAACAGCGAGGGAATCACTCTCGGATCCAAACACGAAGTATCCAATCTGTTCTGCAGCCAGATGAGAACGTTCGGCATCTTCCATCTGGTCTTCATCTATGGCGACATTAAGCTGGGTGGCCGAAACAGCGTTCTGGCCATATAAAACTGCCCAACTGCCATTTACTCCTTTCATGCCTGCTTGACTAATTACTCCTGTAGACGCCTCAGTTAATCTCGTGAGAGCCACGCTAAACGGTGCTGATTCGTCAATCCCATTGATCTCTGCAGCGCTCAATCCAGCCAATAAAGTATTGCCATTAAGTGAGTGAATTCCGGAATCCATAACAATATATCCCAGAGTCTCCGCCTTACGGTTACGACTTGGATCTTCACCCACGTGCTTGCCTACATAAAGTGAGTTACTGCTGGGTGCATCATCTAAAAGTTGGCCTCGGCTCCAAAAAGAGGAAAAATTGTCATCATTGTTCGATAACACTTGCCCCAACACAACTGGTTGTACATAGCTGTTTAAGTAGGTTCGTTGAGTGCCTTCCCAATCCGATGCATTGTCTGTGATTTTTGAATTGAAACGCATCGCCTCCAGCGTAGCGCCATGATTCAGCTGATTATAAATCCCTGCTTCAACCACCATGTAATTGACCTCAACAGACGGTATTGGATCAACGAGTCCATCTGCACGCAGTAGCTTTAGATCAAAGCTGTCATGGTCTATTGTTAGATCACTAATGTTGCGAATTTGCGCAACTACGGGCGGCATATTCGGCACATATTGTGTACTTGTAAGCACCACCGGTGCCCGGTAGGTATTGCTTAGATTTATAGTTTGCCAATTGCTATTAACATTGCTGACGACACCGTGTTCAAGCGTCAATGGTGCTTGCCAGGGTACCTGCGCTTCCAGGGTTTTGTAATCATTAAGAATTATCATCAACTCGTCAAATTTGTCGAAACGATTGATCGCAAGGTTATGGGTTTCGAGCGGATCAATAGAAAGATCAAAGAGCTCAAACGAACCACCGGGGCCATTTTGAACTAGCTTCCAGTCCTTACTGCGTACTGCATAATGTGTTTGCCATTTCGTGGGTTTAATCGTGGATCGATTTTCAAAAACTAGATTTCGCGGCGCACGCTGCGAGTCTTGACCGCGCAACATGGGTAATATGGATTGACCTTCAATGAGATGAGTGATGCTCGCACCTGCTGCCTCGGCCATGGTCGGATATAAGTCCATGGTCAATGCGACCTCTTCACTTTGGGTGCCTGGTTCAATCATGCCAGGCCAAACTGCTAACATCGGCACCCTGATTCCACCCTCGTAAAAATCCAATTTACCGCCGCGATAAGGGCCGTTGTTGGCATTAAAGCGAAGATATCCGCCATTATCGGAGCTAAATATAATCAGTGTATTATCGTACTTACCGGTATCTTTGAGCGTCTGAATGACCTGACCAATGCTATCGTCCATGTGTTCAATTAAAGCAACAAGTTTGGCACGATCAGGGTTAATCCCAGGCTGACGAGTTAACACTTTATCCAGCCAAGCCTGCGGTGGTTGAATCGGATCATGCGGCGCACTGTAGGCGAGGTACAACATAAAAGGTTGTTCTACATCCTGCTGCGATTGAATGTATTCTTTGGACCATTGGGTAAACAGATCGGTCATATGAATGTCACGTAAGGACGCTGGGTCGAGTACTGTCTCATTTCGCATCATGAGGTTGCTTCCTGGCCAACCAAACTTCGAACCATCATGGGTGTAATAATCGCCAGCGGCCCCAACAAACCCTTGAAAATAATCGAATCCTCGGCGGAGAGGTAAATTTTTCGGGTTTTCACCTTTGTGGTCACCAAGATGCCACTTACCGACCATACCCGTATTATAACCAGCGGTTTTAAGTAGCTCTGGCAGGGTCGGACCTGTTGGCGAAAAATTTCCCATATTGGAGTCAGGATCACGCGCCACCGTACCAGGCACGCCTACCAAGGCCGGAAAGCGGCCAGTCAACAACGCTGCGCGTGTGGGAGAGCAGACATTACTGTTAGCATAAAAATTGTTGAAGTGCATTCCTTGGGCGGCCAGTGAGTCAATGCTAGGTGTTTTTAAATCTGCCGCAAAGCCCGTGTAGGAAACATCGCCATAACCTTGATCGTCTGTCAAAATCATCAAAATATTAGGCTGCCCAGATGAGGTTTGCGCTGCAACGGGCAGCGCATAAAAAGAGACCAAGATGACGAAGAAAATGACGAAAAAATGTTCGGAAAATATACCGAATCGTTGACACATAAGAATTCCCCTTTTTTCCATATCAGGAAAAATGTAACTTATACCCGGATATTTCATGAATTATTCGGGTTAAATTTTAATTTTTTTATACTTTAATTACGCAATTTTCATTCTAAAAATGACATTTTAGATACAAGACAACAAAATCCTGCTTAATTGACCCCCGCTCAGGGTTCTTAATTCATTGTATTTTGAGCTACAACGCCAATTTACTCTCATTGTCCTCTTCTCGCATTGCTAAGGATAACATTTTACTGTACTGAGTAGCTGACATAAAACAATACAACAGCCCAAACTAAATCCCTGATTTTTTTTGTAAACTTCGGAAAAAGGCTCCGCATACGGTAAGTGCGATCTCTCGCTCTGGCCATTAAACCCGAGTTAATTCCTATGGAATGAAATGAAGAATTATTCAAGAATTGAATCAGAGGGTAACTTGTAAAAACAACTGCTCTCTTCCTTAAAAATGAACATTATGGCATAAAAAAACTCACGCATTCAGATTAAAAAATATTTGACTTATGAAATATAAGTGCTTTAATTGTATGTAGATAGGCAAGGTTATTTCATTCATTCTATTTTTAACAAAAGGAGAGTAAAAAATGAAAATTTGCACCAACTGTGGTTATGAAGGTAAACCCATTAGGCAAAAAGCTGGTGCTTTTGCAGTTCTATTTCTTGCACTAGCCGTCATAATAGAGTGGTCGCTGGTGAGTAGTTTATTCTGGATTACAATACCAATAGCATTAGTCGCCACCGTTTATTTTGTTTACCGGTTCTTCACAACGGAGTGTCCTAAATGCAAGAATACATCTATGGTGTATAAAGGAAGCCATGCAGGTAAAGAATACCTGAAGCATCCCCACACGCCAACCAGTAACGTGGTTTATAGTAAAAGAGATCCAGAAGCAGAGATATACATAAAGGAATGAATGAAAGTAAAAATAGGTTCTAGGCGGCAGCATTAAACATATTAAAGCACTTAAAACGGTAGGGTACGGCCATAGCATATCAAACCAAAAGCGGTGAAAACAGGCCTCACCCCTATCGTTAAAGTGGCTCTGGTAAGTGAATAGAATAACCTTGTGCGAAGTCTACCCCAATATCTAGGAGTTCCTGCAATACCTCATCTGATTCCACATATTCAGCGATTGTTTTGATATTCATGATTTGACCTAAATTATGAATTGCCTTCACCAATTCGCGATTGACACTATCTGTATTCATATTACACACAAAAGAGCCGTCAATTTTCAGAAAATCTACAGTAAAATTTCTCAAATAAGTAAATGATGACATACCACTTCCAAAGTCATCCAATGCAAATTTACAGCCCATAC
>CALZHW010000049.1 GCA_945787125.1 uncultured Ectothiorhodospiraceae bacterium | reverse complement strand
TGTTTCGCAAATAATTGGAAAAAACCCGTGTCATCAATACAGTGGTAATCATCATGACCCGCGTGCACATTCAATGTGGCCTTGGTCATGGCGCGCGTGCCCATATTCAACACATAAGTAAGGCGTTTACCTACTGCAGCATAAAGCGACTCGTGCATATAGGCGATGCCTTGCCCCGATGAAAAATTGGTGGCACGCAAACCACTCATTGACAAACCTGCTGTCACGGCAGCGGCTGCATGTTCGCCTTCAGGTTCAATAAAAATTAGGGGCCGACCTGAAATATTAATATGCCCACTAGCCGCTGCTTCTGCCCAATATTCCCCCATTTGCGTTGAAGGTGTTATGGGAAATGCACCTGCCGCATCAGACGATTCGCGTTCACAATGAATAACAGCCGTATTACCGTCCATGGCAACGCGTATTCCAGGATATCTAATGTTTATGTTTGAATTGCTCATTTGTCTACCAATGCCGTTATAGGAAATCTGTAAATTTATGACCTCAATACATAATCATTATAGTTCTTCTATTCACTCCCGTTATTCAAAAGAGTGATTTTTATATCATGAAAAACTGACTTTTTTTGCTGATTTGCGGATAATCACTTTGGCATCTTGTCCTTTAATCACATCACCGTTTTCAGCTAGCCAAACAATGGCGCCGGTAGGACAATGTTTTATAGGTAATTGGGTATGATGATTTCGGCTGTAATCGATAACCGGCAAATTATCTCGCATAGTGATTAAATCTTCTACTGCATCATGCGCGCAACGACCACAGGCAGTGCAAGCGACTTCACAGTTCATCAGTAGTTCGTCACCAATATCACGATTATTACAGGTCACCCATAGTCGATGACTGATGGGATGTAAAGAAAATAAATCTTTAGGGCAGATTTCAACGCAATCATTGCATGCAGTGCATTTGATTTCGTCAACCACTGGTAAATGATTCTCACTCATTGATAGGGCATTGAATTGACAGACTTTAGCGCAATCGCCAAAACCCAGACATCCCCATGCGCAGCTGTTAGCACCGCCCGCGACCAAGGCAGCGGCTCGGCAACTGTCCAGCCCCGAATAAACCGCCTGTTTTTTTGCGACATTATCGCCGCCAGCACACGCAAGTCGAGCCACTTTTTTTTCAAATCGCCCAACATCGACGCTCAAAATTTCAGCAATTTTTTCATGAACATTCGCCGAGCTAACAGTACACTGCCCGGGCAAAACTTTCTTGTTAACAAGTGCTTCTGCAAAGGCTCGACAGCCAGGATAGCCACAAGCACCACAATTTACCTGAGGTAACAATTCATCGACTAATTGATATAACGGATTTTCCTCAACATGCCATTTACTATAAGCATAGATGAGTAAAGTGGTGAGGATAAAACACAGCGTTACTAAAGTTAAAACCGAGCTGAGCATATTGAACCCCCAATAGGTGATCTGTTTATCCGCTCCTGACCGAGACTGTGTAGACTATCGCCACCACAAAGATTTTCATTTAATATTACATCAATAACACCTTGAGGGGATGAATTTTATCATTCAAGTTTCTGAGTTCAACTATTCCCCATAACCAGCGCCCGTAGTGGCAATGCGTACTTGCGCTTCTCGCACTCGACGCTTCAAATCATGAATAAACTCACCATAGCGCTCTGGTAATAACTGATCATTTTTATTATTCTTTGGGTTATTATAACTTACAAATCCTAGCCCGGATATTTCATGAATTATCCGGGCTAGATCTCCTAATTTTCCTATGGCCTATTATTCATTAGATGCACCGATTACATCCTCATAAAACATTTCAACTGAACCAGTATATCCAACTGACGTGAGATTAATGGTGTCACCATAGCTCAGGCTTTCGATGTTCCATTCATTTTTGTCTCGACGATAAATTTCAACCTTCACCTTGTCTTGAGCCAATAACACGTACTCCTGCACACTTTGCAGGCTCTGATAGGCTACCAATTTCTCCAGTCTATCCTTTGCTTCGGTGGAAACGGATAAAACCTCAACAATAAGCGTTGGCTCGGTTTGATACAATGATTTCATATCCATAGGTCCGCAGACAACCATCACATCAGGATAATAAAAAACATCGTTCACCCTTACTTTCATGTCAGACATAAAAACATGACAGGGCTTGCCTTTAAGATGTTGTTTTAGCGTTGAGGTTACTGCCGTTGTAATTAGATTGTGGCGAGCTGTGCCACCAACCATAGCATAAATTAATCCGTTTACGTATTCATGCCGCGCGTTGCTGCGCTCTTCTTCTTTTAGATAATCTTCAATCGGCAAATAATTTTGTTTTTTCACGGTGCCCATAACTAATTTCCCTCGACAATTTTCTAAATCGTATGCTAGTGTAAATTCCCTTAACCATATCGTGAATCGTTTTTGGATCAGCGTTTAGAGTCTTCATTAAAGCATCGTATGAACGGTTACCGAGATATTCCATAATCGTTTCCTTAAGCCTTGTATTACCGCATCCCTCACGGAACATTCTTATTGCACATGAGTTTCTAAAAACCCTGAAAGTAAAACCCGTGACACAACTATTCTTGAATAGTTTTTTAAAATAATTATTCATTCCTGTTGGCTGAAGATTTGTTTTTTCTTCAGTGCTACGCCGCGTAAATTTGAAAGTCTCTCATGTTTAGTATAGGCTTCTCTTGCATAATCCTAGCAACTGATTTCTTCCCTTAGGAAGGTGTATAAAATAACTTACCCATTTTACATCTCATCTTCAGAAAGTGCCAATACAGACTAAGTATGAGCATCTGATGTCCAATTTATTTCATGCACGTTCCTAAGAGAAATCAAGAGAAATAGCGAGACCTGGCCACCATTCGAGTAACTATTGATCTACTATAGCATTTTTACATGTATGTAGCCGGATCGCATAATGTGTTATATGGGTGTGTTACACTCCTTACCTTTCATCCCTTCATTCCTGCTTTTCTAAAATGATAATTGAACTCATGGTGAATTCGGTTAAAATATTAACATGTCAAACAAAACGAAATTGCCTTCAAAGCGTAATGATATAAACCGTTTCTTACAAAATGCGGCTTCCACAGCACTGGCCAGCAAGTCAGAAAATAGAGGTCGGCTGATATTTGCTATGGATGCCACAGCTAGCCGGGAACCCAGCTGGGATCAAGCCTGCCATATTCAAGGGGAAATGTTTACACAAACCACCGAGCTGGGGGGGCTCGATATACAACTTTGTTATTACCGTGGTTTTGGCGAGTTTTATGCCGGTGAATGGTTGAGCAATGCAAATACCTTGCTTAAGCAAATGACGGGTGTCGCGTGCCTGGGTGGGCATACCCAGATAAAAAAAATCCTCAAGCACAGCATCAAAGCGACAAGATTAAAAAAAGTTAATGCCGTTGTGTTTATCGGTGACAGCATGGAAGAAAATGTCGATGAGCTTTGCCAGTTGGCGGGTCAATTGGGTTTACTGGGGACGCCCTTATTTATGTTTCATGAAGGTCAGGATGTAAGGACGGAAAAAGCTTTTCGACAAATTGCCCGGCTCAGCAATGGTGCGTACTGCGCTTTTGATACCCATAGTGCGCAGCAACTCAAAGAATTGTTGAGTGCCGTCGCAATTTTTGCGGCGGGAGGAAAACAAGCCCTGGCAGACTTCAGCAAAAGATCAGGCAGCATTGTTAAACAGCTGACACATCAATTAAAGTAAGAGTGATTTTATCTTGAGTCATCCCGTCATTGTTCTGCTTGTCGTAGGCATCAGTTTATATGGTTATTACATTTTTCAACGTTGGCAAAGCAGTCAACCACCTGCTGTTGTACAAAAGACGCTAACACGTGTTGCACTTTATTTAGGGATAACATTATTGCTTATTCTTGCGCTAACCGGGCGCTTGCACTGGTTACTCGCACTAATCGCTACAATAGTTGGCGCGTTGATTCCACTCATACGCCGGTTTTTGCCGTTATTGGTTCGCTATTTACCTTTTTTAGCAGGATTATATCGCCAGGCTCAGGCGGCAAAGTCCGCGAAAGGTCCCTCGCAATCTCAACAGTCAGTGGTTGAAACCAATTATGTACGCATGACGCTGGATCATGATACCGGGGAAATGGATGGTAAAATATTAAAAGGCAGGTATCAGGGAAAGTTTTTAGCACAGTTATCACAACAACAAGTTCTTGAGCTTTTGCACGAGTGTGAACAAACCGATACTGATGCAGTTGCTTTGTTGGAAGCCTATCTGGATCGAAGTTATGGAACTGAATGGCGAAATCAAGGCCATTATGAAAACAGTGAAAACGATGAAAACATCGGCGGAAAATTTTCGACAACTGACATGAGTAATGCAGAAGCCTATGAAATCTTAGGTTTAAAGCCAAGTGCATCACAGCAAGAAATTCTCGACGCACATCGACACCTGATTGCCAAATTTCATCCTGACCGTGGTGGCTCTAACTATCTTGCAACAAAAATCAATCAGGCCAAGGATGTGTTGTTAAACAAGTGAGTGTTTGTTTTTTTGTTTGTTTGTAAAAACCTTAAAGGTAGAAAAACGCATTGGCACTGGGCCGGAGGGATAGTGACACAATAAACCCAGGGGGTCCTTGAGTAAAACCACTAAACTCCTCAAAGGCTGGTTATTTGTGCTCACACGCCTAACTCGGCGTGACCAGCCTCATAGTCCGAAAGGCTCCTTTAACCTAGATTAATCAGTTGAACCGCGATTTCTACCCACAGGGCACTCGGTAGCACAAGCTCTTGATGCACCTAGCAAACTCAAAAATATGCTGATCACCAATAAGGTGAGCACGCAATTCTTGATTTCACTATGCACTTCAATATCTCGCCTCAAGCGCCTATTGTTGGTGCACTACCGAGTGCCCTCTAGGTAAAAATTCGCGCCAACTGATTATTCTAGGTTTAACTCCAAGCATCTGTCAGTCGGGCTTCAACCAATATATTTCTGCACAAAAGCGCTAGCCTCGTAATCCAGCTGCTGGAAAAGCAGACCGAAACCATACTTACGACTATGAACCACAAGTCCTGGAATTTTAAACGAATTGTTTCCACACATCGACAGAACAATCGCAACCCGCTTGTTAACGTCTGGGGTGGCTCGGCTTACGATGAACATGCCACCAGGACTAAGGTCATATATAAGCCCTGCGGAGGACTGACCGACCCGCCAATATATTTCGGCCAATACTAGCGAGCGGTGGCGGTTTCCCAGACGATGATTCATCACTCTTTGCTGTGGTCTCGCAGTGCCGACAATACCTGGATTGTTTTCGGTCTCTAGCTCAAACCAATCCTGGCTGCCAAATTCAGTGACAAACCGATGATTTTCTTGCTTATAATCCACTGAACTGGCGAATTCACGATCAGTTTGTTTGGCGTGGCTGCATGGGTCCTTCGTTACCGCTGTGGTACGGGGTTTTTCGGAGGGGTCTTTTTTTACTCGACTCTGGTACTTTGTATTGGTCATGGGTTCTTCCTTGAGTTTAGTTGCTAATTGATAGAACGCTATTTGTTAACATGACGGCTCCATCCGTCATTGTTTTCTATGATAATAAAGCAGGTATCAATATTGTGCAAATTATCTAGGCAGTGTCTTGGATATACGGTTCCCGCCTTTTTTAACCACCGACACCGCATTCTCAATTAACAAGTTTCACATTGAGAACGTCCCACTGCCGAACAAACCAATCAAAGCGACCAAACTGCAGCTTCTGAGCATTCTGGGTTCAACGCATAATCGCTTGCTTTCAGACTGCGTAGGACAGAATAAAACCAGACACCTTCCACTGCGTGATAGGGTGTGGTAGGTCAACAATAAACACGGTATTTTTAAAATTAGTTCTAAAGAATATTGAAAACATAGCCGAAAACAAGAGTTAGTCAGTTCACATTTTTTGTAAGGGTTCACTATGCTTAAAGCATCACTTCCAGTTATTTTTTTTGTCAACAGTTGCTTATTATCCAACGCCTATGCAGAGATAGACCAATCCAGCGCCAAGGCACTGGCGGATGATTATGCCATTGTTATTTCAACAGCCACAGGCATAGTGGGAGAATTACAACAGGATATTAATTCCTCTACGATCAAACCAGAACAAATTGCCATACCTACTATTTTCAAGAATTTCAAAAAAAAATATAAAGCTAAAACTGGTAAAAACTATAACGCCAGTGCTCCCAATATTCTTGGAACAATGCGCGGCCATGTACTAATGAGTTTGGAAGGTATTATTAATGAATACAAAAATGAAATATTGGACGGCGGACAAGATGCCTTCGTTCCAGCCTATTTCCGTGCGTTAATGGTCGAACAAGTTAATAGCAACATGGATGGAATAATGCAAAGTCACGTAACCAACCGTGAAGCAGATTTGATTAACACAGATTCCGCCGTGGAAATTGTCACTGAAAACTCTCCCATCGCCAACGAGTTCATCAAACTGGTCAACTCAGGTACCACTAAGGTAATAGGTAAGGTGATCAATAACCATTACATGAGTTATAACCCATTCACCCTCAAGACCTCATGCGTTGCCTGCCATACCCGTAACGGTATAAATCATCAGAAACCAGGCGGGTTTGGCGGTGCACTAATCATAGATATTCCTCTTCAATAGTTAACGCCTAAACTTGGAGACCAAAGATAACAGTCTCCGCTCAACAAGGAAGCATCATGTCATTCAGAGCGCTACTATTTTTACTCAGTGGAACCTTGGTTTTTTTAATCGCAAGCAGCACCTCTTTTTTGACCTATGAGTCTTGGCAAACAAAGTCATTATTAAAGCAACAAAATGCTGTACGTATAGAACAACAAACTCTGCAGGAATTACAAGCCAATCTGGGTGACCTCGAGGCAAAAGCGTTCTCCTGGGCAATTACGCGTAGATCCAACCAAAAAAACCTATTTATCAGTGCAAAAGATCGATCCTTAGCAACCCTTGAGTCCTATAGACAGCAAGGAAATCCCGAAATTTCTCAGCAACTCAATGAAAATATTGAAGCATTTTATGCTTTAATGATTGAAGTACAAGATGATCTACGCAAAAAGAATCGCAGCCCTACCGTCACCAAATTCCGGAACAAGGTGGAACCATTAGCGGAAGAGATCCAAACAACTATCAAAACTCTACTTGATGAGCTCAATATCCAACTTGCTGAAGCAACTAGACAACTAGATATTAGGAACGATGCTATCATCAAATCCTCCATTGCCATTCTGATCATTGCCTTGGTGGTTGGTTTGACCTTATCCATAGGTGTAAGTCGACGTATCCTAAGCATCATTCAAACGCAAGAAAAAGTGATTACCGAAATTGGTGAAACAAGAAATTTGACGTTGAAAGCACCAGACACCCCAGGAGAAATGGGTCGTCTTGCAGCCAGTCTAAATAAAATGATTAGCGAAATTTCTGATACCATTAACAATGTCACAACATCGTCAGAGTATTTTGTGCACTCAGCGAACAGCGTATCTCAATCTGCTGAACAAGTTGCGAACACGGCGAACAAACAACAAGAAATTGTTACTAATACCTATATCAGCTTGGAAAAGGTTACAGAAACCACCATGGCTACGGTGGGTTTTCTGGAACATGCTAAGTCTGAAGCAGCCAAAGCAGAGCAGGCGTCTAACCAAGGCGGCGAAAAAATAGCCTCTGCATTAACCGGTTTTGAAAATATCATTAACGAAGTAGATAGCTTTAAATCCAAGGTTGAGAATCTGGAAAAAGATATTGCAAGTATCAGTTCATTAATCGGTGTTATCGAAGGTGTCTCCGCTCAGACCAACTTACTTGCACTAAATGCTGCAATTGAAGCTGCTCGAGCCGGGGAGCAAGGGCGGGGCTTTGCGGTAGTAGCCGACGAAGTACGGCAGTTAGCCATTCGCAGTAGCGACACCACCAACAGTGTTATTGAGATAACGAAAAACTTAAGCGAATCGGCCCAAGAGGTATCTTGCTCTATGGATCTTTTGGCAATGGAGGTACTTGATAACTCCCAAGCAGCGTCTACTGCAAAGGACTCATTAATAAGCATTAAAACCAGCGTAAAAAATATTGTCGAGCGAGTATCAGAGTCCGCCGTCATGGCTAATACAGTGCAGGAATTGGTTAACAGTGTCAGCGATGATATCAGTAACATTCGTCAGGAATCAGATATCACGGCTGCTACTGCAGAAAAGCTGGCTGCATCATCAGATGAAAACATTAAGATGATTCAGGATTTAGTGAAAAACGCCTCACGTTTTACTATACCCGTGGCGTCTAGGATGTAGGTGATCAATTTGTTTTATGTTTACATTATGACCAGTCGAAATGACGCGCAATAACTGGATTATTACCGAGACTTTCAACATAGTCATTGAAATAAGTTGACGATGCCACCGCCATGCTGGCAGAAGCATACCGCGTTCTGAAACCGGGTGGCAAGATGGTGATCGGCTTCATCGACCGCACCAGCCACCTCGGACAACACTACCTAACACATCAGGCGGAAAATGTATTTATCGTGACGCGACATTTTACTCGTCAGACGAGCTGGAACAGCTGCTGCACGATCCTAGAATAATCAGTTGGCGCGAATTTTTAGTGCAAGATATTGATGTGCATAGTGAATTCAAGAATTGCGTGGTCACCTTATTGGTGATCCGCATATTTTTGAATTTGCTAGGTGCATCAAGAGCATGTGCTAGGAATCGTGGTTCAACTGATTAATCTAGGATGATACAGGCTTCACCGAGCTGACCTGGGTGCAGATCCTATCGAAGACGCTGGCAGAAACCGAAGAGATCGAACCTCTACGCAGCGGTTTTGGTCAGGGGGCTATTGTCGCGGTCAAAGCAAACCGGCGTTAGGCTATGTTTTTGCAGGTTAAATATTTTTAGTTTACTGGATCGGGTTTAAGCAGCCGGTTTTGTATTTGCTTTCTTTCTTCTTCAGCTGGCAGAGGTGATGTCTCGATAGTGTGCGCCGCATGTAAATCGAGGCGGCCAAACTCATCAAACACCAGCCAACTATAACTTTCATTCACGACCTGTTTTGGTATTTCATCATCCATACGCACGTACAAGTCTGCAAGTCGCAGTGTCTTCCCCGTAAACTCGGAGGCGGTTGCCACGCCCTTTACCAGAAGAACATAACAATCATGAACAATGGGTATAACTTCATCGTCTATCAGGTAAAACAGATAGGACTTATGATGCGGGTGAAGTTCATGTCGACGACGCTGATATTCCGAGTGCATGGCGTCGACCTGGGTAAGCATTTCATCCACGGCCTCTTCCGCAGATTCGGCACCTATCTCAGCCTTTTGTAATATCAACTTCTCACGTAACAGACCCAGTACTTCAAGCCCCCCATTGATTCGAAATAATTCATTTCGTAAGTCTTGTTCCAACATAATCATCGGCTCTCTGTTTGTTAGCAATAAGATACTTGAGATTATTCTGATGCATGTGGTTTACGCAGCAATACATTTAGCTCATCAACTATTTCAGCCCAATCAGCATCTTCTTCTATTGCTTCTTTTAAAAAAAACGCTTGTGATGCGCTCCAAAATTCGGCTTCGTGTAATACTAAATTACTGGGCACTGGCCCATTTCTGTTTATAAAGCCTTTAATTGCTTCATTTGTACAGTCTAGGCCTAATTGTTTAAATAATGAAGCTAGATTATGAATAGGCGGTTCCATTGTTTCTCCTAGATAGGTTTAAATTTTCATCAGTAAAAATCAAAAGTTAAGTGTACAACTATCTATTGGAATAAACTATGTTTGTAGAGTTATAATTAAAAACCTGATTATCACGCAGTTGAATAAATACATCAAATGAATCCGAATACCTGCCAAGTATAGACTTGCCTTATTCATTGTCGATTTTTGTAATTGCAAGAATTACCGCATTATGTTGTGATAAATAGATATAAAAACGAAATGAATAAACAACTATGCACACTCGATCTGGTTAGGCATTACTTCAACCTAGATTAATCAGTTGAACCACGATTTCTAGCTCAAGCTCTTGATGCTCCTAGGAGCCTGTCCAAGGGGTATTCCTCGCTTGATTAGATCCGTGTATCTCGTCATTTTTGGCCTAATTCTTCACGACGTGCCTGAAGGATTCGCGATGGCCAATGCCTATATCGCTTTTCCCTCAATCAAGGCGTTATTGGGCTGAGTTTTATGACACTTTTGGGTCTTCTCCCGATTCCATAGCAAGATACGAAAGACAACCTCTCACACTGGAAAGTTTGGGATAATCGATTTCGGAAATCTTGATGCCCAGTCTCTTTTCCAGGGCGAGAACAAAATTGAGAAAATCCACCGAGTCGATCTCGAACTGATCGCGAAAACTCACTGCCGGATCCAGCTTGGCAATTTCAACATCCGGGGCGATTTCCAATAGTGTTTCAGTAATGTGCTGTCTAAGTTCATTTTTATTCATGTGGCATTCTCCTGTCTTCTAACATTGAAGTATCTCCCTCCGGCAAACCCAATTCCTGCGCCTTTAATAGTCGTCGCATGATTTTGCCGGAACGGGTCTTGGGGAGATCGTTACGGAATTCGATTTCTTTCGGCGCCACCGTTGCACCCAGACGTTTACGCGCGTGTGCCAACAGTTCGCGCCGCAATGCTTCGTTTGCAACATGAGTCGGTTTCAGAACCACAAATGCTTTCACGACTTCCATGAACACAGGATCGGGTTTGCCGATAACGCCGGCCTCGACCACAGCGGGATGTTCCATTAATACGCTCTCCACCTCAAACGGCCCGATCAGGTGGCCAGCGGATTTAATCACATCATCCGCTCGACCGATGAACCAGAAATAACCGTCTTCATCCCGTCTGGCGAGATCGCCGCTCAAATACCAATCGTCGACGAAACATTTTTGGTAACGTTCGTCTTCGCCCAGATAAGCACGAAACATAGATGGCCAACCGACACGTAAAGCGAGTTCACCTTCTTGGCCAGGCTCATCTAAAATCACAACCTGACCAGCTTCGGTATGC
This sequence comes from uncultured Ectothiorhodospiraceae bacterium, assembly GCA_945787125.1. GTDB lineage: Bacteria > Pseudomonadota > Gammaproteobacteria > S012-40 > S012-40 > CALZHW01. The sequence goes on along the minus strand of CALZHW010000049.1, from coordinate 11,932 downwards.
CGTACTATCGTCGCCTCAATACCGGGTAGCGGCTTACCCATGGAGCCTGGTTTTATATCCATGGCGGCGTAGTTGGCAATCATAATACCGCCGGTCTCGGTTTGCCACCAGTTATCATGAAACGGCTGATCGAATGCTTTTACTCCCCATAATACTGCCTCCGGATTCAGCGGTTCGCCGACGCTGGCCATGAATCTAAGTTGGCTAACATCGTACTTGCGTGGTAGCTCAATACCAAACTTCATCATCATACGAATGGCCGTCGGTGCGGTATACCAGACGTTCACCTTGTGATCCTGCAGGATACGGTACCACCGTTCAACCTCGAATTCCTCACGATCAACAATCAGCGTTGCGCCGATGGTCAGCGGTGCAATGATGCCGTAAGAAGTGCCGGTTACCCAACCGGGATCCGCAGTACACCAAAAGATATCATCAGGCTGGAGATCCAGGGCGAACTTTGCTGTGCTTTGATGTGCGATCACCGCTGCATGTACGTGCACAGCGCCTTTGGGTTTGCCTGTGGTACCACTGGTAAAATGCAGTAAGGCAATATCTTCGGGATCAGTAGGTGAAATAGTGAAGTGATCATCGGCTGCATCCAACAGGCTTTTAAAGTCATGAGTGTTTGCCACAATGGTCGTCTCACCTTCCTCATTCACCAGCAATATATGTTCAAGCTGAGGCAGCCTATCACGCTGTTGCTCGATCTTACGATAATAAAGCGTATCAGTCGTCACCAGCACCTTCGCCTCACCGATGGCCATGCGCGCACGAATTGGCTCAGGCCCGAAGGCGGAAAACAATGGGCAAAAAACACTGCCGTTTTTCAGCGTACCCAAGGCAGTGATATAGAGTTCGGGAATGCGGGACGCTAAGACAAACACTCGATCACCCTTGCCCACCCCCAAACCCTGCAAGACATTGGCGAAACGATTGGTGAGTTCTTGTAAACCAAGATAGGTAAAATCGTGCGCCTGTCCCGCTTTGTCGAGCCACCGTAAGGCTACTTGATTTCGTCTTGACCCATTAGCATGACGGTCGATGGCCTCATGGGCGATGTTTAGTCCGCCGCCGGGCAAACCGTCAAGCTCTCGTCTGGCGGCATCCCAGGAGAAAGATATTCGTGTTGCGTTGTAATCCACCAGGTTAACCCCCTTTGACAGGATAGCTGCCGCCCAGCCTGCGCAAGCTTTCTTGCTGATCATGTAGCGCACCACCTCCTGCCAAAGAACTTCGTGTTACAAAAAAATTTTGTTAGGAACGTTTGTGGAAAACAGGGCTTTGTTTACAGTCTATAATTTAACTATAAGCAATATTCTCACAAGGAGCATACCATGAACAAAGATATCGAAAATTTCATACTTGATATGATGCAAAGTCACAATATATTAACTATAGCAACAATCCGCGAAGATGGCTGGCTCCAGGCGGTAACGGAATTGGTGGAAATCTAGTGACAATTCGCAACCTGGAGTTTCTGTTCAAACCCAAATCGATTGCACTCATCGGTGCCAGTAAAACACCTGGATCAGTAGGCCACGTGCTGGTAAGTAATCTTCAGCAAGCGGGATTTGATGGCTCGATCTTGTTGGTTAATCCGAAGTACCGAAAGATCGAACACACACGCGTCTATCCTGATATTGCCAGCCTGCCGATGGTGCCCAACCTAGCGGTGATCGCCACACCGCCTGACAGCGTGCCCGGCATTATCACCGAATTGGGACGTTGTGGTACCAAGGCGGCCGTAATCATCACCGCCGGTTTTGGTGAGGGCAATAAAAGCCATGGTAAAGAACTGAAACAAGCATTGCTGAAAGCTGCAAGACCCCACCTTATGCGCGTTCTGGGACCAAACTGTTTAGGTGTCCTGGTACCGGAAATAGGATTAAACGCCAGCTTTTCCCATCTCGGCGCGAAAACGGGTAAATTGGCTTTCGTCACTCAGTCCGGGGCGATTGTCACCTCCATGCTGGACTGGGCCCATGCGCGTGGCATCGGCTTTTCCCATCTCGTCTCCTTAGGCGACATGAGCGATGTAGATTTCGGTGACATGCTGGATTATCTCGCTAACGACATCCACACTAGCGCTATATTACTGTATATCGAAGCCGTCACAGAAGCACGCAAGTTCATGTCAGCGGCGCGGGCGGCAGCGCGGATGAAACCTGTCATCGTCGTCAAAGCGGGGCGCCATGCTGAGGGTGCCCGCGCTGCCGCCTCCCATACCGGCGCATTAGCCGGGAGCGATGCGGTTTATGACGCCGTCTTCCGTCGTGCGGGCATGTTACGCGTCTATGACCTGGAAGAGCTGTTCGACGCCGCCGAGACCCTCGCCTCAGCCTGTAAACCAAAAGGCGACCGGTTGGTGATCTTGACCAACGGTGGTGGCATCGGCGTATTGGCTACCGATACATTGATCGACCAAGGAGGACTACTCGCCGAACTATCCACTGAAACCCTGCAAGCGCTGGATCAAGTTTTGCCTGCTACCTGGTCCCACAGCAATCCGGTCGATATTATTGGTGATGCGCCCGGCAGCCGTTATGCTGATGCTTTGGAAATCTTAAGCAAGGACAAGGGAGTAGACGCTGTGCTGGTGCTCAACTGCCCCACCGCAGTTATCTCTCGCAGTGAAGCGGCACAAGCGGTAATCGATAAAAGCGTCGGCAGGCTTGCGTCCACCATCTTGACCTGCTGGGTTGGTGATAAGTCCGCGAATGAAGCCCGAAGTTTATTCACACAACATCGCATCCCCACCTATCCTACTCCCGAGCAAGCCGTCCGTGCTTTCATGTACCTGGTCAATTATCGCCGCAGCCAGGAGGTACTCATGGAGACCCCGCCTTCAGTGCCTGAGGATTTTTCTCCCAATCTCGATCAGACGCGAGCACTGATAGAGAAGGCGCTGGCAGAAAAGCAGAGCTGGTTGACTGAGCCGGAAGCTAAAGCCGTACTGTCAGCCTACGGCATCCCGATAGTACGAACCCAAACAGCAAAGACCCCACAACAGGCTGCCGCTATAGCCGCCGACATCGGCGGATCAGTGGCGTTGAAAATTCTCTCACCAGACATCAACCACAAATCCGATGTGGGCGGCGTCGCGCTGAACTTGGCCGGTCCCACCGAGGTACGCGATGTCGCTGCAAGCATGCTCACCCGGATTGCCAAAGTGCAGCCCCCCGTATAAACGGCTTCAGCGTTCAGCCCATGATTCAACGGCCAGGAGCTTTTGAACTCATCATTGGCATCGTCGACGATGCTCAATTTGGTCCGGTAGTTTTATTCGGCCAGGGCGGCACAGCAGTGGAAATCATCAAGGACAAGGCCCTCGGCCTGCCGCCACTCAACATGCGGCTGGCCCGAGAGATGATGTCACGCACGCGTATTTTTCAACTATTGCAAGGCTATCGAGCTTTGTCGGCGGTAAATCTCGATGCTATTGCTCTGACCCTGATTCGAGTAGCGCAGCTGGCCATCGATATTCCCGAAATTATCGAACTAGACATCAATCCGCTGCTGGCGGATGAATATGGGGTAGTTGCGCTGGATGCCCGCATTAAAGTCACTACAACAGTCGCTACAACAACAGTGCCGGCCACCCAGCGACTTGCCATACGTCCCTATCCCAAAGAACTAGAAGAAAGCATTCGGCTCGGCGACGGCCGCAGCCTACTGCTGCGACCTATTCTACCGGAAGACGAACCAGCGCTGCAGGCCGCTTTTGCCACACTCACCCCCGAAGAAGTTCGCCTGCGTTTTTTTGTGGCAATGAGCACTCTGTCTCACATGCTAGCCGCACGTTTTACCCAGATCGATTACGACCGCGAAATGGCATTGATTCTCACTGAACCCGGCATCGCCGGCAAGACCCCCATTCACGGCGTGGTGCGCATCATCGCTGATCCAGATAACGAACGGGCCGAATACGCTCTCATTGTCCACCACGACATGACCGGCATGGGTTTAGGAATTATGTTGTTGCGGCGTATCATTGACTATGCGCGCAATCGCGGCATCAAAGAAATCTATGGTGATGTACTCAGAGAGAATCGCACCATGTTAAAACTATGTCGAGCACTGGGATTCACTGAGGCTAATATGCCGGACGAACTGATGATTGTCAGAGTGGTGTTGAAACTCCAGCCCGCTGAAATTTAACAAGCAGGTAAGGAACGTGCACGCTCTGCAGTAGATCCGAGGAAAAAATCAATGCCGTAGTGCCCATAGGCTCCCACGGCGATCAAATCGACGGCTTGTGCTTCAGCAAAATCGATGATTACCTGTAAGGGGTAATATAGAGCAGAATAATCACTTAAGCAGCTGTTTTGTTTTCGGGGTCCACTTCAAAACAAGTAAAATTGAGTGCGTTTATAAAAACCTGTAAGGCTCTCACTTCTTAAGGAAAGTAGTTACAAGTAGTCAATATTAAGATAATAACTTATTGATCAACTCTGTACCCATGTGAATCACTGTGAAATTCAATTTTTTTCATAAACCATATGGGCTATTTTTGATTAAAAGCCCCCTGGCACTTGTTAAATTTTCAATTTCCGTCCACATAGAAACGTTAACTAATTGTTTTTTTTGAACTTTCTATTCTATCGCAAACTAGCGACTGCGCTTACAGCATAATACGCTTTACTCACCTTAGACTTTAATAACAAGTAAAAGACAATCAGTTTTGAAGGCAGAGATTTCACCCAGGAGATGATTTTTCATTACATACAATGGTATCTGACTTATGCCTTGAACTATCGGGATATCGAGGGGATAATGAAATAGCGTGGATTCGACACACCATCAACCGTTGGGTCGTCCAATACTCATCACAACTGGAGGCGGCTTTTCAAAAGAAAAAGAAACGTGTCGATATAGGGTAGCGAATGGACGAGACCTACATCAAGATAAAAGGGGTGTGAGAATATTTTTATCGCGCGGCTGATCCAACAATAATCGCTTTAAGCGAAAGAAGATAACATCATCAATTTTTTTGCTTACAGTTAAATGTGATAAAATAGCGGTATTACGTTATTCTTTATAAATATATTGGTGAGAATGTAAAGCCTGGCTTGATTAACATCAATGAGAGCAGTGCCAGTAAAGTGGGCATCAACGAATATAAATAGAGAGAACATGCGAAAGATGTATTAATTTTGCTGATGCAAATGACTTTGTTACAGAATTGAATTCATCGTGCCTTAAAATTTCTAATCAATAAGGGTGTTTATGTCTAAACTCAATGCACTAGTGGCAGATGACATAGAAAGTTTACGAGAGTTGCTTAAAATGCATCTAAAAAAATTTGGTTGTAGGGTAATTAAAGAAGTAGAACATGGAGATAAAGTAATTGCGGCTATCCAAAAGACCTCTCCTGATATTGTCTTTTTGGATATCAATATGCCGGGAATGGATGGTTTAAGTATATTAAAGCATTTGTCAGACAATGAAATTCATAGCAACGTTTGGATAATTAGCGGAAGCACTGATAAGAGTAGCCGTGATACAGCAATACAATACGGTGCAAGAGGCTTTATACACAAACCATTCAATAGTGCTAGTTTGCAGCAAGTGATCGATGAATATCAATGCGCTAGTACTAAGACTTATCAAAAAAACAAACGATCAGTGATTATTGCAGATGACGAACCACTGATGCGAAAACTGTTACAGAACATGTTAGCTAAAATGGATTGTGAAGTTCAATTTAAACTGGGTGGCGGTAAAGACGTGGTTGATATTCTTCGTGGTGACAAAATACCTGATGTTACTTTTCTTGATATTGAAATGCCTGAGCTCAATGGACTTGAAGTCCTGAATATCATCAAGAAAGAAAAAATCCCTACTTTTACGGTGATGGTTAGTGCCCACGGTACAGTAGAAAATGTACAAACAGCAATGAATGCAGGAGCAGATGGTTTCGTGGTAAAACCTTATAATAAAAAGAAAATTGAACAAGTTCTGGCTAAGTTTGATAAAACAAAAAATTCGATAAAGGTATAGGAAATATTAATTACTTCTCAGCAGTCAATCAAAAGAAAAAATGGGGTCTCGATACCTGCTGCAGTATTAACATGCGCGAAGGGAGTGGTATCGCATAAGAATTTGCTCGGTTGCTTCCTACCTCGGCGGCGAAAGATACAGATATTGTTTCAATAAATAGGCGTCTTCATCAGAAAAGCTAGGTGCATTATCAGATGAAAACATTAAGATGATACTCCTCCTATTAACCACTTTTGACTGCCATGGGAAGACGGGCGACAAGCACATCACACGCGGCTCCATGAAGTACACGCTCTGCAGTAGATCCGAGGAAAAAATCGATACCGTAGTGCCCATAGGCTCCCACGGCGATCAAATCGACGGCTTGTGCTTCAGCAAAATCAATAATCACCTGCGCGGCGGTTTCCGTACTGGTGATAGCATGTTGCTCAGCCTCTGGATACTCAATCGCCTCAGCAAGCTTCTGCAAGGAATCTTGAGCCGTTCGCATTCGAAGATCATTAGCATAATCCACACCCTCTGGTTCAATCCACCCAGAATGTAATAACTCAGGTGGGTCCTCAACCACATGCAACAACATCAGCACTGCGTTATAGGACTTCACCAACGAGGTCACCCGCCTCGCCGCTGAATAACTGGGATCCAGGAAATCGGTAGCGCCCAGGATGCGCGAGTAGTCAATAAGGCCTTCCACAGATTCTCTGGCGCGAACGGCCAACACATCACAAGGCGCACCCCGTACTACCCGATCTGCGGTACTACCGAGTAATGGTGTCAGGCCATGATGACCGTGGGTAGCAATAACAATGAGATCCATCCCATGTTTCTCAGCGTATTGAATGATCTCTTTTCTGGCGGAGTGACTCGCCCTCTGTGACAGGATCACTTTTCGCGCGGCATCATTCAGTCCACACCGGTCGGCAAGTGAAGCTAGTGATGAGTACGCACGATGCACCAGAATTTCACCTGGATTGAGATCTTCGGGGGAAATTATGTCCAACGGTATGTTCTCTGGACAATAATCAATAATATGAAGTACGGTAAGCTGCGCACCAAGACATCGAGCTACATTGGCAGCACGGCGCGCAGCCCTCTCACTATATTCGGAAAAATCGGTCGCCAGTAAAATGTTCCGATAGCTTTCCATAATCCTAGAATCCGCAGTTGAGCAGCCTGTAGTGTGCGTCATTTTGTACTGAGTTGCGTAATGAAATATTCCCCAAATGCTTGTTCCCTTTGGGAAATGTTTCACACGCAAAGCAGTGTAATAAAGACGTGCAATACAGGTTGCAGTGACTCACCCAGAGGGTGAACTGCAGTGTAGTTGAACTATTTAATAAATTTATAATGTTATATTGACCTGTAAACGTTCAACTGCGGAATCTAGGATAATCCTAGAATAATCAGTTGGCGCGAATTTTTAGTGCAAGATATTGAAGTGCATAGTGAATTCAAGAATTGCGTGATCACCTTATTGGTGATCAGCATATTTTTGAATTTGCTAGGTGCATCAAGAGCTTGTGCTACCGAGTGCCCTGTGGGTAGAAATCGTGGTTCAACTGATTAATCTAGGATAATATTATCCCAAAATAAATCAGCTAACTTTAACGCCCACCGCCAGGACCCATGCCACCACCGGGACCCATACCCTTACCGCGCGGCATTGGCATTTCTGGTAGGGTAAGGCCTTTTTCCTCAGCGCGTTGCTGCATTCTCGTATGGTGTCCCATACGATACGCTTCACGTTCTTCACGGCTATTAAGACTACGCATCTTGGCACGATGTTCGACGCGTTCTTCTGGCGTCATAAGCTGCCACCCGTAGATGTCTTGATTACGCGTTTGTAGTGGATCTGAATTCTGAATGTTTAACTGCTCTCTCTCTTGTAGTCGCTCCTGATCTTCCGCCATAACGACAACCATTGAAAATGAGATAACCACTGAAAATATAATGAATAAGAACATATTCTTCAACATAACTGCCTCCTTGCTGTGTTTGTTACCTTTAAAATCATTTCATCCGTATCCGTCGACAATGATAAGTATAGACCAAAAAAACTGCCAGGTAGCAGCTGCTTCGCAACTACTCATGCCTCAATGCTTCAATGGGATCCAACTGCGCAGCACGGCGCGCCGGAAAGTAACCGAAGATTACTCCCACTGCAGCGGAGAATAGAAATGCGGTGGCCACAATGCCTGGGTTAAACACGAAGGGAACCTGCATCAGATCGGCAAGCACTACGGAACCCCCTAGCGCCAGCACGATGCCGACCACCCCGCCGAGCGAAGACAACACCACCGCCTCGACCAGAAATTGCAGCAGGACTTCCCGTTCGAGCGCGCCGATGGCCAACCGGATGCCAATCTCGCGGGTGCGCTCCGTCACCGACACCAGCATGATATTCATGATGCCAATGCCACCCACCAGTAAACTGACGGCCGCCACCGCGCTCAGCAAGGCGGTGAGTATCTGGGTGGTCCCAGTCAACATCTGGGCAATCTCTTTCATATCCCTTACCGAGAAGTTATCATCTTCACTAGCAGAGACATGGCGACGCTCGCGCAACAAGCGTGTTATATCCTGCTCGACCTTCGCTGTCGAGGCGCCGTCCTTAACTGAGACCTGGATCAGGCCAATGTCCCGATTGCCGGCAATTCGGCGCTGAAAGGTACGCAGCGGGACAATAATGCGATCATCCTGATCCGTACCCATAGTGGACTGACCTTTGGCTTCCAGCACACCAATCACCTGGCAGGAGAGTTTCTCAAGGCGTATCTTGCCATCCAAAGAATCTTGGCCGCCGAACAGTTCCTTGCGTATCGTCTCACCCAGAATACAGACCGCCTTGCCGCCACGCAGCTCACTGTTGGTAAATTCGCGCCCGGTGGCGATGGTCCAATTCCCGACCTTTAGGTAGCGATTGTCCGTACCGATGACACTGGTGGACCAGTTCTCATTGCCGAATACGGCCGTCACCCCCTGGGATGAAGACGGCGCCACGGCGGCAATCGAGCGGATATCCCTGGCGATGGCCTCGGCATCATCCAGCTCGAAAGCGGCGGCAGCGGAGCGTTGCCCCATGCCCATCCTCTGGCCAGGCGTGATCATCAACAGGTTGCTGCCCAGGCTCTCGATTTGCTGGGTGACCTGAACAGTGGCACCGCCGCCGATGGTAACCATGATGATCACCGCAGCGACGCCGATCACGATACCCAGAATGGTAAGGAAGGAGCGCATGACGTTACGACGAATCTCACGCAAGGCCAACAAGAGTGCATTCCATAACATCAGACAACATCCCCGTTTTGTTTATCAGACTCCACCACGCCATCGATAAAGCGCACGATGCGTTTGGCATAGGCCGCCATTTCGGCCTCGTGTGTCACCATGACGATGGTAATGCCCTGCTCTTGGTTGAAAGAAGTCAACAATTCCATAATCTCTCGGCTGCGTGCCGTATCAAGGTTGCCCGTTGGTTCATCGGCCATCAATACGTCGGGGCTGGTGACAATCGCTCGAGCAATGGCAACCCGCTGCTGTTGACCGCCGGACAACTCACTGGGGCTATGGTGCTCCCAGCCGTTAAGTCCCACGGCCTCAAGTGCTTGCAGGGCATTACGCCGCCGCTCGCCAGCGGGCATACCGCGATAAATCATTGGCAGTTCCACATTCTCCAGTGCCGAAGTGCGGCTCAACAGGTTATAACCCTGAAACACGAAACCGAGATAATGACGGCGCAATCGCGCTAGCTGGTCACGGGAAAGGCTACCGACCTCAATGCCGTGAAAATGATAAGCACCCGACGTGGGGGTGTCGAGACAGCCAAGGACATTCAGGCAAGTGGATTTACCCGAGCCGCTGGGGCCCATCACCGCAACAAAATCGCCCTTGTTGATACATAAATCGACACCGCGCAACGCCCGCATGATTGCGGCACCTGTGCCATAAACTTTGGTTACGCCCTCAAGTTTGATCAATGGTTTATCAGTAGCACCGGAATTAGTCATGCTCAACGACCCATGGTAATAGTGTCTACTAGCAGCACCATACCAGACTCAATGTTGCCATCGATGACTTCTGTCATGTTGCCATCTGAAACCCCGGTGGTAACGGGAATAGCAATAGGCTGCCCAGCATTATCCAGCGTCCAGACGTGCTGCTGTTTGTTGTTGCCGTTCACCTCTTCGCGTGGTTTCGAGCCAGAACGAGGTGGGCGAGGAATAAGTTGACTCACCAAACTGCCACTACGGGAAGAAACCTCCGGCTTCTCAACGGGCGGGCTAAAACGCAATGCAATATTGGGCACTAACAATACATTTTCGACTTTGTTCACAGTGATGTCCGCAGTGGCAGTCATGCCCGGCCTCAGTAACAATTCCGAATTATCAACACGCAAAATCGTTTCATAGGTGACGACACCTTCGACAGTTTGTGAAGCAAAATGCACTTCCGTAATTTTGGCGGGAAAGCTTCTGTCGGAATAAGCATCCACCGTAAATAAAGCCTCTTGACCAACCTCGACCTGCCCCACATCGGCTTCATCCACGTCCACGTGCAGCTCCATTTGTGTCAGGTCTTCAGCTAATGTAAATAGCACCGGGGTCTGCAGTGAGGCGGCGACAGTCTGACCAGGTTCGACGCTGCGCTTGAGCACAATGCCATTAATCGACGAATGAATGGTTGCCTTAGCCAGTGTGGTTCGCTCAGCATCCAACGATGCCTGCGCCTGGACGACCTGCGCTTTACTGCTTAATACACTGGCTTCGGCGCGATCATAGGCTGCTTGTGCAGCGTCACAATCTTCTTCAGAACACATACCTGTTTTAGCAAGCTCTCTCGCTCGCCGTAATTTATTCTTTGTTTCAACATCAGTGGCCTCCGCTAGCTTCACTTGAGCCCGCGCCAATTGCAACGCTGCCTGAGCCTGGTTGACTCGCGCCTGAAGTTGATCGGTGTTCATGACCGCAAGCACTTGTCCCTGCTTGATACGGTCATTAAAATCAACAGCAACTGTTTGAATCGTCCCGGATATCTCAGAACCGACCTCTACCTGATTGACCGGCTCAAGCGTTCCGGTGGCGCTCACGGTGATGACCAAATCACCTCGCTGTACTTCAGCGGTCTCATACCGGACGGCCTGAGAATTACTACCGTTGAGCCATAACAATACAATGCCGACAATCACAATGATGACGACTGCGGCAACCACCCACTTGATCATGCGCCAACGCCTATCTGAAGATGGATCGATTCCTAAAATTTGGGTAATATCTTTAGTATCTGTTATTTTGGAAGTATTGTCTTTGTCAATTACCATGATCTTTCCACTTTGTTTTTTTATCCCGGATATTTCATGAATTCACGAGATTATCGCAAAGAGATTTGATTTTACAGAAGATTATCTGATTGAGCGCCGTACCCGTGCGTACGGTCGATTGAAGATAATCTTCTGTAGAATCAAAGCTACCGCGTCCTGCTTTCCCCCCTCGCTTACTTCCGTGTAAGCGAAGATCAAGCGAGAAATCGTGTAATTTATGAATTATCCGGGTTATGACGATAATCGCCACAAAACCCGGCCATACCGCGTTCAAACCCTACCCGGCAGTATCGAACAATAATCTCATGCAACAGACAGTGACTTCTGCTACCTGGGTTACACATAGACTGTACGTATTAAGGTAATCTCATTACACAGGCTCATTTATTACAAAGGGAGAAAAATTAATCATCGTACGCTGCCTAGCTACAAACAAAGCAAACATGTCAAATTGGAGTAATGCCTTAGATTCACTTGAAAATATTGGGAGAGAAATTCATTCGAAAGCGATGAGGTTTTGATTTTTATTCCGGAAAGAGTACAGCTTCTTCCGGCCAAGAGCGGACGTTTAGAAAATTCTTATATACTCCCAAGAAAAGACAGAAAACAGAC
>CALZHW010000048.1 GCA_945787125.1 uncultured Ectothiorhodospiraceae bacterium | reverse complement strand
ATGCGATACTTTAGCTCTTCCGCCAACTGCGCTTTAGACATAGGTTCATATAAGCGTCGTGGATCAAGCAACTCATCTAATAGCAATGGATTACGCACTAATAGATCGACTAGCCATTGACTCATATCAAACAGTTTAACCAGTTGAGATAGCCCCATTGGATTCTCTGCCAGCAGCGCGATATAAGCGGTGCGTTTAGCAATAGCTTCAATCAAACGTAATACCCGCGGCAAACAAAGCATGGGATTTTTCATCTGTGAAACAGCAGACAATAACAACGGCATTAAATGATCCAGTCGCTTGCGACCGTGCTCGCTCATGGAGCGTAATATCACGCCTTCTCGCAACTGTACTATCATTTTCAGTGCATCTACAGGCTCGACAAAACCTGCTGCTAATAACACTTGAACGGCCTCATCCTCAGCATATAACTCGTGCCATAAATTGGCAAAAACATTGTCTTCGCTTTTTTTATCGAAAGTTTCTAATTGAGGTGCCGTAAATATTTGCTCAAAATGCTCATGCACGTTTGCAGTGTGGTTCTGTAAATCACCAGTAAAGGCTTGCCAACTCTCATAATTCAACGCAAAAGCCAGTCGCTGCTGCACGTCAGGCTCTGAAGGCAACAAATGGGTCTGTTGATCCGCATAATACTGAATCGCATTTTCTGTTTTACGTAAAAAAAGATAGGCTGCATGTAATGCACCATAGACATAATCGGGAATCAAATGCTGTTCTCGCAAGATCGCCAGCACGGCTAGAATGCCACGTGCTTGCAACCGCCGCTCCCGACCGCCACGAATCAATTGAAAAGCTTGACCGATGAATTCAATTTCGCGTATGCCACCAAAACCTAATTTGACATTATTCTCATTGCCTTTGCGTTTGGTTTCTTTATCAATGAGTTCTTTCATTTCACGCAACGACGCAAATGCACCAAAGTCGAGATAACGTCGATAGACAAACGGCCGCAAGCGATCAGCAATTTCTTTGGCAGCCTCGGCGTCTTCTGAAATCGGCCGAGCTTTGATAAAAGCATAACGCTCCCACTCACGACCGTGGCGTTCATAATAGGCTTCCATTGCATCGAAACTCAATGCCAGGCTTCCTGAGTCACCAAACGGCCGCAAACGAGCATCGACTCGAAAGACAAAACCGTATGCGGTATTGTCTGATAACAAACGAATGAATTTCTGGAACAGTTGCGTGAAAAATTGATGATGGCTAAGGTTTTTCCGCTCACCGAGTATTTCGCCTTCAACAGAATAGGTGAAAATCAGGTCAATATCCGAAGAGAAGTTTAACTCACTAGCGCCCAGTTTTCCCATCGCGAAAATCACCGGATAAACGCGATTCCCGGCCGCGTCGAGCGGCTCACCCAGTTCCTGCATAAACTGCTTAAAAAGCAGATGCATGGCTTTTTTAATGCAAGCGTCAGCCAGCCCGGAGAGTTCACGTAAGGTTGATTCGACCGGCGCGGACAATATAGCGTCTCGCCAGACTATTCTAAGCATTTGCTGATTGCGATATTTTCGGAAAATTTCACTTAGCGAGTTGAAGTCGCTGTTCTCGGCAACAGCATCACTGAGTTCAGCGGAATATTGTGCCTCGGATTTTTCATCGTCAACTATTGTAGCCAACAACAATTGATGCGCATAAGCAGGAAACTTTAATGCGACATCGGCAGCAAACTCACTGACGGCTATCAAACGCCATAACTTTTCCTTCTGAACAGTCTGCAATTCCATTGCATCAAACGGGGGCTTGTTCAGCAAATCAGCGACTTTAGCGTTGATATTTTGTTCAATATCGGGTAAAAACTGCAAGGACACAGAGGTAACCTTATAAATTGAATGATCTCTCAGCTTAACGGGTTCGTCGTCTCGCCTCAAGTGCTTAAAGATTAAGTATTCACATGAACTTGACGATAAAATAGCGTTAGATAACTTAATGGCAGAATAAAGAATATGCATTTATCCGAACTCTTGCGACAGATGGTTAAATATGAAGCATCAGATCTCTATATAACAACGGGCGCTCCACCCAGTGCTAAAATTCACGGTCAGTTAAAAATATTCAGTGAAGAAAAATTCGTACCTGGTCAGGTAAAAGAACTGGCCTACGCGATCATGAGTCCGGAACAAATTGTAGAATTCGAAGCCAAGCCAGAAATGAACCTGGCAATATCAGAAGCTCAGGTAGGGCGTTTTCGGGTAAATATCTTTAAACAACGCAGCCAAATTGGCATGGTTATACGGCATATACAAGTCGAGATTCCCAAGCCTCAGACGCTCAATCTTCCGTCAATTTTATCAAAAATCATCATGGAAAAACGCGGTTTGATTCTGTTCGTCGGTGGTACCGGCTCAGGCAAATCAACGTCACTCGCATCGTTAATTGATTATCGCAACTGCAATTCATCTGGTCACATTATTACCATTGAAGATCCCATCGAATTTATGCACCAACATAAAAAGTGCATTGTTAACCAGCGTGAAGTTGGTATTGATACAGATAGCTATGAAGACGCACTGAAAAACACGTTACGCCAAGCGCCTGATGTCATCATGATTGGTGAAATTCGAGACCAGCAAACCATGGAGCATGCCTTAGCATTTTCCGAGACCGGACACCTGGCAATTTCTACGCTACATGCCAACAATGCAAATCAGGCGTTCGACCGAATCGTCAATTTTTTTCCGGAGGATCGTCGCCATCAAGTGCTGATGGACTTGTCGTTAAATACTCGCGCTATCATTTCACAACGACTGATCCCTGGCATTGATGGCCGGCGAGTTGCTGCCATTGAAATATTGATAGGAACGCCTTTTGTGCGTGAACTTATATTAAAGGGAAAATTTCATGAGTTAAAAGACGTCATGAAAAAATCTTCTAACTCAGGCATGCAGACATTCGATGATGCGTTGGTGAATCTTTATTTACAAGGGGAAATTACCGCTGATGAAGCGATTAAAAATGCTGACTCGCAAAATAATGTGCGACTGACAATCAGCCTTGAGGATGATGGCGATAGTATCAGCAAATTTACCCAGGCAGCGATTGAGCGTCACATGAGTCTTGAAGAGTTAACTGAAAGCAAGCCCGTTCTCCATTTAACGAAAAAGGGCGAATTTCATAAAATAAAACAGATCGTTGAAAAGACCCTGGATGATCCCAAAACCGCATATGATGACCTATTGGTTGAACTATATAAACGGAAAAAACTCGCATTAACCGATTTGTTGCACCAGGCAAATTCTACCGATCGCGTCAATAAGCAACTGGCTGCGTTAGAAAAGGGTTTCTCGTGCGCCTCCTTTACCTTGCAGCCTAAAGATACAGATTAGCTTTTCTGCGCTATCAGTAAGGCTTCGTTTCTAACGCCTTGCTGTACATCACCAATCAACGCATCTTCCTGGTAAAAAACAATGTTCAAGTCTGAAAATAGTGCGAGCAGTTCGTTTTTTCCCAAACGAAAGTCTGAATTCGACGGGCCCGAATAGCTCCCTGTCACTTCCTTCAAAAATGTTTGATAAAAAATCAATCCACCTGGCTTAAGTGCGGTGAGCAAACCTGGAACTATCGACCTTTCAAGATAATGCGCTACGCTGATCACGTCATAGGATTCTGCTAATGGCGGATTGCGTGTGATATCATGTGTTTCAGCGGTTATTGATAAATTGTTTAGTTGAGCGAATGCGTTTATCTTCCCCACCATCTGATCTGATATATCCCAGGCATGAACGTCTAAACCCTGCTGCGCAAGAAACACCGAATCACTGCCCAAACCACAAGCAATATCCAACGCCGTTCCGTGCTTAGGTAACAAATAAGCATGCTCTTTGAGAACTGAGGTAATTGAATTCGAAGCGACTTCGGATTCAGTATATATTCGATTCCATTTTTCTTGACTTATTAGATCCATAATTTCTTAAACCTTGGGATTAAAATATTCTTCAACTTGTTTGCCCCAATCTGAAAGTGGTTCAGCAATTTCACTAGGTTTCTGCTTTGTCGACATAAAAACCTGAACCCACAAACCCACTTGTTTGTCATCCAGCGTTTTGGTTAAATCAGGCAAACCAAATTCCGTCGCTTTATCAGACAGGAGCAGACCTTGCTGAAAATCATCTGTAATAACAAACGCGTCCATTCGATCTGGCTCAAGCAATACAAGTTCTCTCATTTTGGGCTGTATTTGTGCAATCACCATCAATAACTTTGCTGGTATATTTTTGGTTAGAGCTGCAAACTCTTTACTTTTATCTTCAGTCTCATCCATCACCATATCAGCACTGATATCTCTTGTCGCAATGCGATTAAAATTCTCTAATATTTTATTAGAGGAAAAAGAGAACAGTTTTGTAACACTATATGCGCTAGCGGCAGCTTTAATAGTCATCACATTAGAAACCATATTAAATGCCATCTCGCGTTGTTCCTCTTTACTCGGTTGCAACGCACAACTTTGTAGCCATAGAACATAAAATAAAAATACAGGAAAAAGTTTTATTTTTTTAGATAATATATTCAACGGCGCCCCTCCATAATTTACCATTTGTGCGAACACTTTAGTTTAATCAATTAGATTTTATTATCATATTACTCACAATCCGAATTCAAAGTTGAAAAAGTGTCACCTTCCAGCACCCGTAGCGGCAAAACCTTTCCGAGAGACGCGGTGAATACATTCCTGTAGGCTTGACGGCAGCATCCACGCTGCCAACACTCTCGAAAGGCCTTGCTCCTAGGAGCGCTGATTACGGGAAATAGTTTGAATTCCGATTGTGAGAAATTATTCTGTGAAACAGCAAACTTGGCTATCCCAAGGATAGTGCTGCTAAAGCATATCATATTGCTGCTTTTTATTGCATTTTTTAATTAATGAGTGGCTTGCTGATATTGCTGGTGCGTGTGACGCATCCTACGGAGGAGCTAGTTGATGAAGAGTTGGCCGTTGCATCTCACGGCAATGCGAACAAGCCACTTGCCGTAAAACCAATGTCAATCAGGTGAAGAATTGACCCAATGGAGATTTAACTAAACTGTTTAACAACATCCATTGCCTGGTGTTGGACTTTTACGATATGCACAGCGCCATAGTTCATGCCTTCAATTTTTACTCTGCCATTGCTGTCAGTGTAAAAACTATGGGCATTGCCATCGGGTAATTGAAGGATTAATTCTACATTCGATAAATGTTCACCACTTATGTCATCAGCGACTTGAATTTCTATCCAGCGGGTTTTGTCTTCTGTTACTGCATTTGTGGAATCTTCTATCACCTCGTCTTCGACCTCGTCTGCAGGTGCTGCGCTTCGGGTGCGGGCGCGGTGTGAATAAGCATCTGTAGGAATTTGGTGTCTCGCGGCCAATAATAAGCTATTTGTTTTTGCCGTAAGTACTGCAAGATCAACAGTACCGCGTCGATAATTTTCTATCGCGAGGTCTAATACTTGCTCGTTCGAAAGTCGAGCCACTGAACTGCGCTCAACTTTTGATAATATTTGGCGCAGATTTTGGTAAAAGGTGACGGGGTTTCCCCTGGACATTTTCACCAAATCATCACGACTAATCAACTTGCTGTTGCGGTGCATAGCTACTCCGTTCGATAAATAGAAAACACACCTTATCTTATCGGTCTTAGTAGCGAATTAACTCAGTAGAACAAGCGTACCTATATCACAAGATTGACTTTATCACGTTCAATTTTCGGTTCCGCTCTCCATAGTTGTCAGCAAGGGAAATGTGACACTGAAGGTGTTAATGATTTTTTCGATATCCGATTTACAGGTTTCATACCAATTATCCCTGCTTTGGTCATCTCCGATCATGATATTAAACGACACTTCTAAATACCGGTTTTCTGTTAGAGGTAGCGAATATGCAAATCTATCGGGGTTTAATGGTTGCTTCATCTCTGCTAAATACAACCAATTACTCCGCCCAAATTTTATCGTGCTAAACTTCACATCGGCAACTTTTTCTGCCCGAGAGCTTATCTCATTTAATAAATTACTTATTACTTTTTGCAATGTAGGAATATCCCTAACATCACCAACAAAATCATCATCCACTTTGAAAACTGCAATACGAAATGATAACGTTCCAATCGTATCCCAAAAAAAGAACTTTCTAGACTTATAATCCCAGTATGTTTTTGCCACCGTATAGAGGTGCCTATCACCAAACAAATCCAAATCGTAAACATTGGAATTCATTCCAATGTATTGCGGAAAATCAATGCTAACTCTTCCCGGCAATTGATAATCAAGCCTTCGTCCTGATAAATTAACTGAATAGCTGGTGACTTGTTTCCAATCTGGTTTAAAAGAAGGACTGTTAGCCAATGCAGAATTTCCAAAGGTAAAATTGATTAAGATTGCGATTCAGATTAGTGATTTCATATAACTTACAATCGGAGTTCAAACTATTCCCCATAATCTGCGCTCGTAGTGGCAAGGCCTTATCGAGAGTGTTGGCAGCATGAATGCTGCTGTCAAGCCTATATAGGCGTATTCACGGCGTCTCTCGCTAAGGTTTTGCCGCTACGGGTGCTGGAAGGTGGCACTTTGCCAAAGGGAAGTAGATGTAAGGCGAGGTAAAGCGCGACGGCTTGGAGAACTGTCTAACACTCCAAACCGTTTTTAGCGACGCCAGAAAGCGGGAGTCAGAAGCACCAGAACCGTAAAAATTTCCAGCCTACCCAGGATCATGGCAAAACAGAGCACCCATTTCGCCACATCATTGATCTCACCGTATTGCGAACCGACATCGCCTAAACCGGGACCAAGATTATTCATGCAGGCGGCCACCGCTGAGAAGGCGGTCAAAAGATCGAGGCCTGAAGCGGCGAGGATCAAGGCCATGGCAATATAGCTGCCAACGTACAAGGAGAAAAAACCCCACACAGCATCTATTACCCGCTCTTCCAGTACTTTCCCGCCAATTTTTACCGGCACCTGGGCACTGGGATGAATCAAACGAGTAACTTCACGCATTCCTTGTTTGAACAGCAATAATACGCGGATCACTTTCATTCCACCGCCGGTAGAACCCGCACACCCACCGACAAAGCTGGTCAGTAACAACAATGCCGGTAAAAAGCCTGGCCAATTGTGATATTCGGCCGTGGTGAAGCCGGTAGTAGTACCAATGGAAACCGCCTGAAAAATGCCATTGTGAATCGAGTCGTAACCGCTAAAAGTACCGGTAAGATAAAGATAACCGCAAGTGATCACAGCAACAAAAGCCAAGACTTTCAAATAGACTTTAAATTCTGCATCACCCATATAGGGCTTAATTGACATATTTCGCCAGGCGAGAAAATGCAGGGAAAAATTCGCGCCAGCAAGCAGCATAAAAACGACCGCTACCATTTCAATGAGGGGGCTATTGAAATGTCCCATACTGCCATCATGAGTGGAGAAACCACCAATTGCAACGGTGGAAAAACTGTGAGCCAGCGCGTCAAAACCTGACATGCCGGCCGCCCAGTATGCCAGAGCGCAAAGCACTGTCAGACCTAAATAGATGTACCAAAGGGCTTTGGCTGTTTCGGTAATTCGCGGGGTCAGTTTATTATCTTTCATCGGCCCAGGCGTTTCAGCGCGATACAACTGCATGCCACCAATTCCCAACATTGGTAGTATCGCTACAGCTAAAACAATGATTCCCATTCCACCTAGCCATTGTAATTGCTGTCGATAGTATAAAATTGATTTCGGCAAACCATCCAGACCGGTGATTACTGTGGCACCCGTTGTTGTAAGCCCGGATACCGATTCGAATACAGCATCGGTGATACTGAGTTCTGGCTGGGCTGAAAAAATAAGTGGGATTGAGCCAGACAACCCAAGCACTAGCCAGAACATAGCGACGACAATAAATCCATCCCGCAAACGCAACTCTTTACGAAAACGATGCACTGGCAACCAAAGCAATAGCCCGGTAACCAGTGTCGAGAAAAATGCCAGAATAAACGGCACCATTGCGCCGTCGTCATACCACCAGGAAACAAGCACAGGTGGCAACATACTGATACTGATAATCATCAGTAACATGCCGAGGATTCGCTGAATCGCTGCGCGTTGCATCGTTAGAGAAAAAACACGCCGACTTGAAACAAACGCTCAACATCCTTGATGCGCTTTTTATCAACCACAAACAATATGACATGATCATTTGCTTCGATGACGACATTGCCACTGGCAATTATCACTTCTTCGCCACGCACAATGGCACCTATGGTAGTGCCGGGAGGAAGTTTAATATCCACAATCGCACGACCAATAACTTTAGAGGAATTTCGATCGCCATGGGCAACCGCCTCAATCGCTTCAGCTGCACCGCGTCGCAAGGAGTGAACGACAGCCACATCGCCGCGCCGTACATGCGCCAGCAAACTGCCGATAGTCACTTGCTGTGGTGATATTGCAATATCAATGATGTCACTTTGTACCAGATCTACATACTCTGGCCGGTTTATGATAGCCATGACTTTTTTAGCGCCCAGACGTTTGGCCAACATGGCGGACAGAATATTGACTTCATCATCATTGGTCATCGCACAAAAAATATCGGTATCTTCTATGTTTTCTTCCAGCAACAAATTGGAATCCGCAGCATCACCGTGCAGTACAATCGCGCGCTCAAGCTCGGCAGAAATCTCTTTGGAATGCTCAGGGTTATGGTCAATTATCTTCACTTGATAATCGAATTCCAACGCCTTGGCCAGACGTTTCCCGATGTTGCCGCCCCCGGCAATGATAATACGCTTACAAGGTTTGTCTTCCCGCCGCAGTTCGGCCATTACTGCTCGGGTATTTTTTCGTGCCGTAACAAAAAATACTTCATCACCATCTTCAACGACGGTATCGCCTTGCGGAATAATGGGATTACCCCGCCTGAAAATCGCCGCTACCCGCGTCTGAATATTAGGCATATGCTCCCGCAATGCCTGCAATTTATTCCCCACCAATGGCCCGCCGTGTACGGCTTTTACCGCAACCAATCGCACTTTACCATTGGCGAAATCCAGTGCCTGTAATGCTCCGGGAAATTCAATAATGCGCTGAATATATTCCGTAACAACTTGTTCAGGGCTAATCAGCACATCGATCGGCAATGCATCTTGCGCAAATAACTGAGGATGGATCAAATAATCTTTGGCACGAACCCGCGCGATTTTTGTGGGAGTATGGAATAATGTATAAGCAACCTGGCAAGCGATCATATTGGTTTCGTCGCTATTGGTCACGGCCAATATCATATCAGCGTCTTCAGCGCCTGCACGGCGTAAAACATCCGGGTGTGAGGCATGCCCACAAACAACCTGAATATCAAATCGGTCTTGCAAGTCACGAATTAGCTTGCGATCGGTATCAACCATGGTGATATCGTTGGCTTCACTGGCAAGTGTCGCGGCTACCGAAGCACCGACCTGCCCTGCCCCCAGTATGATAATTTTCATTGTGTGATTATTGTCACTCTTTAATCGAGTTTGCGCAGGCCTGCGTAAAAAAATCCGTCCATACCATGCTCACCCGTTAAAATTTGTCGTCCATTTATAACATCTGCTCCCCATTCAACATCAAAGGGAATCAGCTCTGCATCACTGTGGCAAGCTAAAAAATCTGCAACCTGATTTTGGTTTTCTTTTTTCAAAATAGAACACGTCGCATAAAGCAATACGCCACCGACTTTGAGCGTGGTCCACAATTGCTGTAACAACCGGCGTTGATTGTCCACTAAGCGGGATATATCTTCAAGTGTGCGATGAATTTTTATATCTGGATTGCGGCGAATAACGCCGGTACCAGAACACGGTGCATCGAGTAAAATTCTATCAAAAGCGACGCCATCCCACCAAGCCGTCAAATCAGCCGCATCCGCTGCGGTTAATTGTGCTGACATACCCAGTCGTTGCAATGTTTGCTCAACTTTTTGCAAACGATCCTTATCAACATCTAACGCTATTAACTTTATTGGGCTAACTCGCTCTAATATCGCTGAGGTTTTGCCACCCGGGGCGGCACAGGCGTCAAGCACTGTCATGCCTGCCTGCACATCTAGCAATTCTGCTGCCAGTTGTGCGGCTTGATCTTGTACAGAAAACATACCTTGCTTAAATTCACGTAAGCCGCGCGGGTCAATCGGTCTTTCTAAAGTGAGGCCATATTCAGCAAACTCGGTTTCGTAGGTAACAATCTCTCGAGACAAGAGCATTGCTTTGAATGCGGCGCGGGAATTCTTTTGCGCATTAACCCGTATGCTCATCGCTCCCTGTTGATTATTCGCTGCCAATATTGCTTGCCAATGATCTGACCAATCACTTTTAATGAGATCAATCAGCCATTGTGGATGTGAATAAGTTGCGGTTTCTTGCTTTTCACTCTCTGCCAACAGCGACTCTTGTTCGCGCAATAAATTCCTCAATACACCATTAACCAAGCTACGTGCCCAGGGTTTTTTTAGCTTGGCAATCAACTTTACCGTCTCATTGACGGCGGCATGATCAGGAATGCGAGTATATAAAATTTGATAGGCGCCTAATAACATCAGGCAATAAACATCAACATCTTTGGCTTTTAATGGCTTACTTAACAATCTGGAAATTATGAAATCCAGCCGTTCACTCCATCGAACAACGCCATAAACCAATTCACGACACAATGACCGGTCATCAGGCGCTTCAATATCACGATTAATAATCACCGAAAGTGTGCCCAGTGATTTTCCGTCATCAATAACTTGTTGAATAATCTTTAGTGCGAGCAGGCGCGGGTTCATTCTGGCTTCATTGCTGGTTTCATTTACTCTGGATATGATTACTTAACCCGGATATTTCATGAATTATTTGGGTTAAATAAGTAACCCAAAACATCATGCGCTGTCAGGAATTGATGTACTTCTAGTGGCTTGCCTCCAGGCAGCTGCAACTTCTTAATACGTAATACACCATCACCCGTTGCTACATCGATACCTTGTTTGCTTGCAGCAATGACTTTACCAGGCTCAGCGTTCGTTGCAGTATCAGCAAGCTCTGCTTGCCATAGGCGCAGTACTTTATCAACATAAAGGGTTTGTGCAACCGGCCAGGGGTTAAACGCGCGGATTTTTCGTTCAATTGCTACCGCCGATTGCTGCCAGTCTATCACTGCTTCCGTTTTTTTTAACTTGTGCGCATAGACGGCATGTAAATTATCTTGTTTTACTGGCTGCAATTGATTTTTTTCCAGAATATGCAATGCAGCAACCATTGCCTCCCCCCCCAGAACGGCAAGCTTGTCATGTAATGTGGCACTGGTATCATGAGGCTCAATCGGACAGACTTTTGT
Source organism: uncultured Ectothiorhodospiraceae bacterium (assembly GCA_945787125.1). GTDB lineage: Bacteria > Pseudomonadota > Gammaproteobacteria > S012-40 > S012-40 > CALZHW01. The sequence goes on along the minus strand of CALZHW010000048.1, from coordinate 12,273 downwards.
GAGCAGCATATCCCCAGTATCTAGTCCGCTATCCATTTGCATAATAGTAATGCCGGTCTCGGTATCTCCCGCTTCAATCGCTCGATGGATGGGCGCGGCGCCACGCCATTTTGGCAACAAGGAGGCATGGATATTGATACAGCCGAATTTTGGTGCTTTAAGCACCTGCTCTGGCAATAAGAGACCATAAGCGGCAACGATCATTAAGTCACTTTGCAATTCAGCGAGCGTATCTTGTTCAGTTTTATTTTTCAATGAAACAGGCTGATAAACGGGGATATTATTCGCCAATGCCACTTGTTTTACTGGGCCAGGCTGTAATTTTCTACCACGCCCCGCGGGGCGATCTGGCTGGGTGTAAACTGCAATGATTTGATGCGATGTTTTTAACAGCGCCTCAAGCGCAACAGCGGCAAAATCCGGCGTTCCGGCGAAGATGATCTTCATAGTGCTGAATGCCACATTACATCGTCTCGCGACGTAGCTTTTCCATTTTTTTCTGGATGCGCTTTTTTTTCATATCAGACAGATAATCGACAAACAATTTGCCTTCAAGATGATCCATCTCATGCTGAATACACACAGAAAGCAAACCTTCCGCAGCCAATTCAAAAAACTCACCATGCTCATTCTGGGCTTTTAACGTAATCCTTTGGTAGCGCGTTACTGGCTCATAGATGGCGGGTACAGACAAACAGCCTTCATCAGTTTTTATCTCACCTTCATGACTGAGCAATTGAGGATTCACAAAACACCGCGGTTCGGTACAATGTTCTGATACATCAATCACGATAAAGCGCTTCAATATATCAATCTGAACCGCCGCCAGGCCAATACCGGGCGCCGCATACATCGTCTCGAGCATGTCGTTTTTAAGAGTGATGAGTGATTCATCAAAGCTTTCCACTGGAGTAGCTTTGCGCCGCAATCGCGGGTCTGGAAACCGTATAATATTTAAAATAGTCATAATGCTAAAAAATCCGCCAGAAAATCCTGCTGTGTTTTCACAGGGGCGCGACAATATCGCGAAGTACCCAATTATGCAACGGGTTTTCCTTGATCAAACAGGTGACCTGGCTCAAAATTATGTTTAAAAAATATCCAGGACCTAAATAAGGACATGCAAATCCTGTGTTATATATAGGTAGTAATAGTTTAGCATAATCCTGAAAAATTCATTCCAGAGAAAGTTATACTCAAGTCAAGGACTCTGCCAGAGTAAGAAAACCGTTACAGAACGAGTTTTTTTTAAAAGTCTGCAATTTTTCCCAGATTTCGCTTCAGCTAGCGTGCGCAGGCGCCGAAAAATGATCATGGGGTTATGTCATAATTATTGGTGTGGTAACACGAATTTCATAGGAAAACGGACGCTAACCTAATTACTATTCGATAAATTCAGGAGACTGACCGATATATACCCGTGGCGCCTAGGATTTAAGTATAATCACCCGCCAAGGGCATGGATTTCGCAGCAAAGATTCAAGGAAATACAGGGCATAAGCTATGATTATTAACAGGTTTTTATTACTACTTTGTTTATTGTTTGCGGGTTCAGTCATCGCTGACGAGATTGTTCTCAAAGACTCCCATCCAACTAATTACATGATAAAACAGGGAGATACCTTATGGAGTATCGCCTCAAAATTCCTCAGAGACCCGTGGCGCTGGCCAGATATTTGGCAGGTGAACCCGCAAATCAAAAACCCACATTTGATTTATCCTGGAGATGAGGTTGCATTAACTTTCGTCGATGGTAAACCTCAGTTGATCCTAAAGCGCGCAAATAGCTCGATGGATAATTTACGCGTAGTGAAAATGAGTCCAGGCATGCGCGCCAGCCCCTTAAAGCGTGCTGTACCTACCATTCCAGTAGATGCCATTCAGCAGTTTCTGAGTCGTCCCGATGTCATGAGCGAAGAATCATTGGCCGCCGCGCCTTATCTATTATCTTTTCAAGATGAACGATTAATCACCGGCGCTGGCAACACCGTGTATGCACGCGGCATCATTCCCGGTAGCAGCTCACGCTTTGGGATAGTCAGGGCTGGGCAGGTCTATAAGGAGGGAGATGAAGTTTTAGGAATTGAAGCCATTTATGTCGGTGAAGCTGCCGTCAATAATTTTGATGACCCTTCTACCCTGACTATCACCGAATCCAAACGGGAAGCGTTATTGGGCGACCGATTGGTGCCTGCCGTATCGCAAAAAATGGAATACAATTTCATTCCACATGCGCCACAAGAACAAATCAACGGCAATATTATTTCCGTTATTGATGGCGTATCATATATTGGCCAATATCAAACAGTTGTGCTCAATAAAGGCCTGGAAGACGGCATGGAAAAAGGTCATGTAATGGCTGTTTTCAAGAAGGGCAAGCCGATGAAAGATCGAATTAAGGATGATACAGTGTCTCTGCCAGACGAGCATGCAGGTTTTGTATTGTTATTTCGTATCTTTAATAAGGTGAGTTATGCGTTGGTCATGAAAGCAACCACTGAGATTAAATTAGGTGATATTGTCGCCACGCCTTAGATACAGCTACACCATATAGTTAGATTAAGAAAGCTACGCTACTATGTCTCGCATAAAAACTTCAATTTTGTGTGGGATTTTATTTTGCAGGAAAAAAACCTTAAATATTGGCTAGTACTACACCACGCGCCGCTCATTGGGCCAATGCGTTTCCAGAAAATATTGGGGTATTACGGTGATCCCGTTACCGCCTTTGAGCAACTCAATACTGGTAAAAAATCCCTCACTCTGCCGGAAAAGTCATTCGATTATTTACGTAATCCGGACTGGCAAACCATCGAACAAGAACTCACATGGGCGCAGAATGACGATCACCATATAATCACCTTTGCTGATGAACAGTATCCTGACTTGCTACGTGAAATTGCTGACCCACCTGCCATACTGTATGCCATTGGTGACATTTCTCTACTAAAAAGACCTCAGATTGCCATTGTCGGTAGCAGAAATCCCAGCAAGGGAGGCAAGGAAAATGCGTTAAATTTTGCTCGATTTTTAGGTAACTGCGGCTTCACCATCACCAGCGGGCTAGCATTAGGCATCGACGGTGAGGCCCACCGCGGCGGATTAAACACCAAAGGCTCAACCGTTGCAATCACTGGCACTGGTCTAGCACGTGTTTACCCCGCGAGGCACAAGCCATTAGCCCACGAGATCATAGCCAGCGATGGCTTACTACTTTCTGAGTATCCACTTAAAACACAAGCACTAAAAGAGAACTTCCCACGCCGGAACCGGCTCATCAGCGGCCTAAGCCTCGGCACACTGGTGATAGAAGCCGCACAACAAAGCGGCTCACTGATTACGGCCAGACTGGCAGGCGAACAAGGGCGAGAAGTATTCGCCATCCCCGGCTCAATACACAATCCATTAGCCAAAGGCTGCCATCATTTAATTCGCCAAGGTGCAAAGTTGGTCGAAACGGCTGAACATATTGTCGAAGAGCTGGGTCATATGGTTCAATGGAGTGAGAAAAACCAAAATGCGGACACTAAACCACCGCTCCCCAAAAACAATTTAACACCTGAAGCACTTGAACTACTGGAAATCGCAGGATTCGACCCCATATCGATAGACGCAATAGTAGAACGAAGTGGATTGACTCCTGAGTCTGTTTCGTCCATTCTGTTGGTACTTGAATTGCAGGGTTATATTGAGTCGCTAGCAGGTGGCGCATATACCCGAATAAATTAAAGGGTATTCGTATGAAGGAAAACGTGTTGGATGTATTAATGTTTTTGTTCGAGCACTACATGGACGATGGCAGAGACACCATTCCTGAGCGCAAAGAATTAATAGACGAATTGACTCAAGCCGGATTCGCCGCATCTGATGTTAGTAAAGCATTTTCATGGCTCGATGGCCTGACGAATTTGCAAGAATCAGAAACTGAACAATATGCGCAAAACATAAAATCCATAAGAATATTTACCGAAGAAGAAAAAAACAAGTTCAGTAAAGACTGTATCGGATTTTTAATATTTTTGGACAACATGGGCGCATTAGATAACAACATCCGGGAAATGATAATTGATCGTGCCATGGCGTTGGAATCACCCGAAATTGATCTTGAAGATCTAAAATGGGTAATGTTACTGGTGCTTTTCAATCAACCCGGCCAAGAAGCTGCATTCGCTTGGGTAGAGGATGTCGTTCTACAGGAAAGTTTGAGTAGCATACATTAAACTAACCCGGATATTTCATGAATTATCCGGGTTAAACAAGAAACGATTTAATATTGTATGGTAAATGCACTGGTAATAGTCGAATCACCGGCTAAAGCGAAAACGATTAAAAAATATCTCGGAAAAGGCTATGAAGTTTTAGCGTCGTACGGGCATGTTCGTGATTTACTGCCCAAAGAAGGCGCGGTTGATACCGAACATGATTTCGCCATGAAGTACCAGATTGTCGACAAAAATAAAAAACATGTCGATGAAATCACCAAGGCGATGAAAAAAGCCGATGCACTTTACCTCGCAACTGACCCGGATCGCGAAGGGGAAGCCATCTCGTGGCATTTGTATGAGTTGCTAAAAGCCAAAAAAGCCCTGAAAGACAAACCTGTCGAACGGGTAGTTTTCCATGAAATCACCAAAAAAGCCGTGCAAGTTGCCATCGATCATCCACGTGGTTTATCCTGGGATCTCATCAACGCTCAGCAGGCACGCCGTGCACTCGATTATTTAGTCGGCTTCAACCTCTCTCCACTGTTGTGGAAAAAAATCAGACGTGGTTTATCCGCGGGACGGGTACAAAGCCCCGCTTTATGCATGATCGTCGAACGTGAAGAAGCCATTGAAAAGTTCGTGGCAGCAGAGTACTGGACCATCGAAGCAGACCTGACGGCAAAAGAACAAAATTTTGTCGCCAAGCTGACGCATTATAAAGAAGAAAAACTTTCACAATTCACCGTTAATAACGAACAAACGGCCAGTGAAATAGAATCGGTATTGAGCAAAGCCACGAATGGCGAACTGCTGGTTATCAAAGTTGAAAAGAAACAACGTAAACGTCACCCTGCCGCACCTTTTATTACCTCTACCTTGCAACAGGAAGCTTCGCGAAAACTAGGCTTTACCGCCCAGCGCACTATGCGAACAGCACAACAGTTGTACGAAGGAATTGATATTGGTGAAGGCGAAGTGGGCCTTATCTCTTACATGCGTACCGACTCGGTCAATCTGGCGCAAGAAGCAATAGATGAAACCCGCGACTTTATCAACCAACGCTTTGGTCAAGAAAATCTACCTGAAAGTCCGCCAACATATAAAACCAAGTCGAAAAATGCTCAGGAAGCCCATGAAGCGATTCGCCCGACTTCAGCCTTTCGCGATCCAGAAGCTATTAAAAAATTACTCAGCGCCGATCAATACAAGCTCTACAACTTGATCTGGAAGCGAACCATTGCTTGCCAAATGATTCATGCAACCATTGATACCGTTAGCCTCGATCTCGACGCAAAAGAGGGGATTTTTCGTGCAACGGGCTCAACCATCGCCATACCGGGTTTCATGTCGGTTTATCTGGAAGGCAAAGACGACACAAAAGCAGATGATGATGAAGGTCGCTTGTTACCACCGTTGAAAAAAGGCGATAAAGTCAGCCTGGAACAAATTCGGCCTGAACAACATTTTACTGAACCGCCACCCCGTTACTCCGAAGCGAGCCTGGTGAAGTCTCTGGAAGAGCACGGCATTGGCCGTCCTTCAACGTATGCATCCATCATCTCAACTTTGCAACAACGTGAATATGTCACGCTCGATAAAAAGCGCTTTTACCCGACCGATGTTGGCCGTGTTGTTAAAAAATTTTTAACCGAGCATTTTACCCAATACGTAGATTATGACTTCACCGCCAAGCTAGAAGATGAGCTTGATGAAATTGCCCGCGGCGAAAAAGACTGGGTTCCACTCATGAAAGATTTCTGGAAACCCTTCACCGCGCTTGTACAAAACAAAACAGAAACTGTTGATCGGAAAGATGTGACTCAGGAAGCCCTCGATGAAAAATGTCCAAAATGTGCGAGCCAATTATCGATAAGATTGGGTCGACGTGGCCGCTTTATTGGCTGCACTAATTACCCAGAATGTGACTATACGCGCAATCTCAACGATGACGCAGAAAGCGCAGAGCCAGAAATTGTCGAAGGTCGGATTTGTCCTGACTGCCAATCTGCACTTGTCATTAAACAAGGTAAATATGGCAAGTTCATCGGCTGTACCGGTTACCCGGAATGTAAACATATAGAGCCGCTGGAAAAACCCGAAGATACCGGCGTTGAATGTCCCGATTGCCATCAAGGCAACATTTTGAAACGTAAATCGCGTAACGGTAAAATATTTTATTCATGCTCTCGATACCCAGATTGCAGTTATGCGCTATGGAATCCGCCAGTCAATGAAAAATGCCCGGAATGTAATTGGCCAATTCTGAGTATAAAAACCACCAAACGCAAAGGCAGTGAAAAAGTCTGCCCGCAGAAAGAGTGTAGTTATGCGGTTCCCTATGAGAACAACGACCTGGAAGAGACGGGTTAGGAGACTCTAACTAAGTCACTGCTTCGAAGGGACATGGCAAAAGTGCCACCTTCCAGCACCCGTAGCAGCAAAACCTTATCGAGAGACGCCGTGAATACGTCCTTTTGTAGACTTGATGGCCGAATCCGTGCAGCCAACTCTCACTAAGGAATTGCAACTGCAAGCTATGTTGTTACTGAGCTTAGAAAATTTCGAGTTTATTCTCTGATGACGAAAAAACTTTTCAAACTTGCCACGATTGCCTCACTGCTACTGCTATTTTGCATAAATACGCCAGCAGTCTTTGCCGCGCAAAGCCAACATTATAGTAACCAGGCCGAAAAGGATTACCGTGCCGGCATAAAACACCAGAACAAAAACAATATATCGGCGGCGATAAAGGCGTTAAGAAAAGCCGGTCATCAGGGCCATGAAAAAGCCCAGTATCATTTAGCAATCCTATATTACCAACAGAAGCAATATAAAAAAGCGCGTTATTGGCTGCAAAAGCGAGCCAAAGCGGGTGAAGCAGATGCCCAATATCATTATGCAAACACTTACCGTTTCAGCCTGGGCACTAAACAACAGCCCGCCATTGCTCGCCGTTTGTACCAAAAGGCCGCCAAACAAGGACATGTTCATGCGCAATTTGAGCTAGCAAAAATGTATCAACAGGGTTTAGGCGCCAAACAAAGCACTAACAGAGCCGCCTACTGGTATAAAAAAGCCGCGAAATCAGGTCATGCTAATGCGAAGGAAGCCTTACGCCTGTTAAGACCCACTAAACTCGCTAAGCCTCATCAACCGAAATCCACCAAACCAAGCAAGCCAGTAACTCCACAACCCATAAAACAAAGACCCGCAGAACCTGAAACACCCAACCATTCGGAAAAATTACTCGGCGATGCGATCAATGGTGATCCAGAGGGGCAATATCATTTGGCCATGCGTTATTTACTGGCCTATGAAATTGATGCAGATTCCCAGAAAGCGATTTACTGGCTCACCAAAGCGGCTGAAAAAAAACACCCAATGGCTGAATATCAGCTGGCAGATCAATATTTTAAAGGCCGTAATACCCAGCAAGATATTGCCTTAGCGGTACATTACTTTCACCGCGCGCACATTCAAGGTGTTAAAGCGGCTGATACCGCGCTAAAAGTTATCAGTGATCATGGTTTTGAATCTCTGGTTCGCGCCGAAATGGGTGATAGTGAGGCACAATATCAATTGGCATTACAATATCTACAAGAAAATACAGCCCAGGATAAAAAAACAGCCTTTCAGTGGTTAGAATCTTCGGCTAAACAATCCCACATACCTGCCCTGCTTCAGCTGGCGCATTTGTATAAAGTGGGCAAAATTATCAAAAAAGACCAGACCAAAGCATTTGACTATTATCAACAAGCCGCCGAACTGGAAAACCCAGAGGCGCAATTCAGCCTCAGCCAAATGTATCAAACAGGCAAGGGCGTAGAAATCAACCCCACACTGGCAAATAGTTGGCTGAACCGAGCCGCAAGCCAAGGTTTCCCTGCCGCAATCGAAGCCCAGCAATTTAGCGAACTAGAGTAATCATTATTTTGCGCTGATTTGCTCAATTTCTGGGTTACCTGTACAATCCGCCTCATTCTAAACTTATAGACAGAACTACCATGAGAAACATCGAAAAACTGAGAAATATCGCCATCATTGCGCACGTCGACCACGGTAAAACTACCTTGGTAGATAAATTACTACAACAATCCGGCACTATCACCTCGCGTGGTGAGGCCGAAGACCGTGTAATGGACTCAAACGATATCGAAAAAGAACGTGGTATTACCATTTTAGCGAAAAACACCTCGATCGAATGGAAAGACTATCGAATCAATATCGTTGATACTCCGGGACATGCCGATTTTGGCGGTGAAGTTGAACGTGTACTCTCAATGGTAGATTGCGTATTACTATTAGTTGATGCAGTCGATGGCCCTATGCCACAAACCCGGTTTGTGACCCAAAAAGCCTTCGACATGGGTTTAAACCCTATCGTCGTTATCAATAAAATCGATCGACCCGGTGCTCGGCCAGACTGGGTTATGGATCAAACCTTTGATTTATTCGATCGATTAGGCGCAACTGACGAACAACTCGACTTCCCGGTTATTTATGCCTCCGCATTAAACGGTTATGCCAGCGAAGATTCTGAAGCGCGCGATGGTGACATGGAACCGTTATTTCAGGCCGTTGTTGATAAAGTTTCACCGCCAAAAGTCGATATCGACGGCCCATTTCAAATGCAGGTTTCCTCACTAGATTACAATAACTTTATTGGTGTATTAGGCATAGGCCGCATTACTCGCGGCAAAGTCAAAACCAATACTCAAGTCGTTGCCATCGATCACGAGGGCAAAAAACGCAATGGCCGGATGTTGAAAATCATGGGATTCCATGGCCTTGATCGTGTTGAAGTCGATGAAGCCCAGGCTGGTGACATTATCGTATTTTCCGGGATGGAAAAATTAAATATCTCCGATACCTTGTGTGACCCCAATCATCCTGAAGCTTTGCCAGCACTTACCGTTGATGAACCTACGGTCAGCATGACATTTCAAGTAAACACTTCACCACTCTCCGGACTGGATGGAAAGTTTGTCACCACGCGACAAATCCGCGAACGACTGGACAAAGAACTGGTTCACAATGTAGCTTTACGCGTCAACGAAACTGAAGACCCTGATAAATTCAGAGTCTCTGGTCGAGGCGAATTACATTTATCTATATTAATTGAGAATATGCGTCGTGAAGGTTACGAGCTTGGCGTTTCGCGCCCTGAAGTTATCTTAAAAGAAGAAAACGGCGTTAAGATGGAACCGTACGAACAACTCACGGTCGATGTTGAAGAAATACATCAAGGCACCGTCATGGAAAAACTCGGTGAACGTGGTGGTGATCTAAAAGACATGATTCCCGATGGCAAAGGTCGCGTACGCCTGGATTTCATCATTCCATCACGTGGATTAATCGGGTTCCGTACTGAATTCCTGACATCCACCCAAGGCAGCGGTTTACTGTATAACGTTTTCGACCATTACGGTGAAGTCAAAAAAGGCATTTTTGGCTTACGCACCAATGGGGTTTTAGTTTCAAATGGTAAAGGTAAAGCCGTTGGTTTTTCACTTTTTAGCTTGCAGGAACGCGGTCGCCTTTTTATCGGCCATGGCGATGAAGTTTATGAAGGCATGATCTTAGGCATTCACTCTCGCCCTAATGACTTGGTCGTTAATCCGCTAAAAGGCAAACAGTTAACCAACGTTCGCGCCTCCGGCACCGACGAAGCGATCTCCCTTACACCACCCATCCGCCAGAGTCTGGAACAAGCACTGGAATTTATTGATGATGATGAGCTGGTTGAAGTTACACCCAACCACGTTCGTTTACGCAAGAAGTTTCTCAGTGAAAACGATCGTAAACGTGCAAGCCGGGAATCCAAAACAGGCTAAGTAAAGCACTCGCACCGATCACTAAAAAAGCCAGCATTTATGCTGGCTTTTTTATTTTCTCATTGTGGATATCGCAAGCGTAGTCCCAAAATTATATTATTTACGCAATAAAATGACCTTTTTGTATTCTCTGCGCTTCCATTTTTTCAAGCTCACGAGAGCCAGAAATAACAACATTAGGATCTGGCGCATATTCTAGATCTGGATCTAAACGCGGATAAGATACTGCATTAAGAATAACTTTAATTGCGTTTAAGCGCGCCAAATGTTTATCATTTGAACGTATCACTGACCATGGAGCTTCGATCGTATTTGTACGTTTAAGCATTTCATATTTAACATTGGTAAAGTCATCCCAACGCTCTTGCGCTTGCAAATCAACTTCGCTTAATTTCCATTGACGTAATGGATCAGTTGCTCTTCGCTCAAAACGCCGTGCCTGCTCTTCTTTGGTGACACTGAAGTAAAGTTTCAATAATATAGTGTCTTGTCGAACCAGATCGCGCTCAAAACCAACCACACCGCGCATAAAATTTTCATATTCTGTCTCAGTGCAAAAACCAAAAACACGCTCCACCATCGCGCGGTTATACCAACTGCGATCAAACAAAACAATTTCACCGCCGCGAGGAAATTGCGATACATATTTCTGAAAATACCATTGCGTACGCTGCTCTTCAGAAGGCTTGCCCAATGCAACAATTCGATAATGTTTCTCATTCATATAACGGGTTACACGGCGAATAGTGCCGCCTTTGCCAGCTGCGTCACGACCTTCAAACACAATGATCATACGCTTTTGATGATCTTCAAGATATTGCTGCAGGCGAATTAACTCTGCTTGAAAGGGCTTTAGTTCTTTTTCCTCACTAGATTGTTTAACGAAATTTTCATAACTCTTTTTTTGAGATTCTTTTTCAGTCTGTCCAACTAAACTATCCCGACCAATATGCTCAAGTATTGTACTATCCGCCATGTGACTTCTCGCTCTTATAAATTGTTACACACCATAATCCTAGATTAATCAGTTGAACCACGATTTCTACCCACAGTGCACTTGGTAGCGCAAGCTCTTGATGCACCTAGCAAATTCAATATCTTGCACTAAAAATTCGCGCCAACTGATTATTCTAGGATAATTATAGCGCTGAATAATTATAAAAACCTATGTTTTTGGGTAGATATACCATGCACTCATATCATTAGAAAATTGCCGAATAACAAGGAAGTACCGAAAATAACTTAATATGCATAGATTGAGGTGAGAAACAAACCCCAACAAATAGTGAGCGGTGCTTATAAATTTTTACAGCCCTGTAGCCCTGTAGGATGCGTTTTACGCACCAGCAAAACTCACAAAGGCCCCAAAAAACCAGAGCAAGCTGATAGACAAGCAGGATAATAATATTCCCGGGAAGCCTAGAGATTTATGGTGCGTAAAACGCACCCTACGCTGCCTCAATGAGTTTAATGATGAACTGTTGACTTTGACATGTTGCGGTTCGCAAAAAGACACCTACCTCATTTTACGAGCCATTTCGTGCAGGTTTCTTACACATAAATATTGGTTGGAGCTTTTAGCTGGACAACCTTAAACTTAACCAGATAATATGAGTCCTAATATTGATAATATCTTTGGAAACAAGATTTTATGGAAAAATCAATTTACACATACTCAAAACTTTCAGCTCAAACTATTAAACAATTTGCTGCCTTAAATTATGACTTATCCAAAGTAAGCGATTGTAAATTTTTCGCGCGAGGTCTGCATGACAATTTTTTAATAGAGTCCACGTCCCAAAAATATATTCTACGTCTATACCGAAATGATTGGCGCTCACCTGAGGACGCATATTTTGAACTTGAGTTACTTGATTTTCTTGGCACTAATAATTTACCGGTTGCTTTTCCAATAAAAACCTCGACGGGTGATCTTAGTTTTTTAGTTAATAGCCCTGAAGGCAAAAGAGTTGCCGCACTGTTTATTTTCGCTGACGGCCAAGCGCCCAGCAACGAGATTTCTGCCAAACAAGGTTTTTTACTGGGTAAAACAGTTGCGAGCATGCATCAAACAAGCGACTCTTTTAACGCCAAATTTTCTCGTCAAATTTTGGATACCCCTTATCTACTTGATGATTCAATAGGTGCAATAAAACCATTTATTGATGCAGAATCGCGGAGCTATTTAACAACATTGCAAAGCACTCTAAAAGATTTATTACCGCAACTTTCTC